>NZ_CP077093.1:900000-977500 GCF_014268755.2 Pseudomonas vanderleydeniana
CCCCCTTGAACGAACACCCGCTTGCCAACGCTGTCCGCCCCTCGGCCTGTCCGGGGTTGCTGCGCATCGTCCCGGCGCTGGATGGCGGCATCTGCCGGATCAAGCTGGCGGGCGGGGTGATCAGTGCCGCCCAGGCCCGGGCCGTGGCTCAGCTCGCGGCGCGGCATGCCGGCGGGGTGATCGAGGCGACCAATCGGGCCAACCTGCAGATTCGCGGGATCGGCGCGCAGCATCAGGCGCTGATCGACGGTCTGCTGGCTGCCGGTCTCGGACCGACGAGCGCGGCACTGCCTTCGCTGGCCCAGGCCAGCGCTGCCGATGACGTGCGTAACCTGATGCTCAGCCCCAGCGCCGGCATCGATGCGCGGATGTTGATCGATACACGTCCATTGGCCGAGCGGATTCTCGCCAGCCTGCAGGGCCAGCCGCGCTTTCACGAGTTGTCGGCGAAGTTCGCCATCCAGCTCGATGGCGGCGAGGCCCTGGCGATGCTCGAACATCCCCATGACCTGTGGCTGTCGGCCCTGCTGATCGAGAACCGCCCGTACCTGGCCTTCGGTCTCGCCGGCTGTCCGGCCCACGACCTGCCCCTGGCAGCGGTGCCGCTGGAACAGGGGCATGCGCTGGTGGTGGCGGTGCTGGAGCTGTTCCTCGACCTGGCCCGTCCGGAGCAGACCCGCATGCGGCATCTGCTGGCGGAGGTGCCGGCCGAGGCGTTCCTTGCACAACTGGTCGCGCGCGGCGGTATCGAGCCGATTGCCGTCGGTGACTGGCAGCGGCTGGCCGCCATCGGGTTGCTGCACGTGGGGACTTATCCACAGCGCCAGCCTAGCCTGGTGCATGTCGGTGCCGTGTTTCCCCTGGGCCGCCTCGATTCGGCGATGCTCGAGGGCGTGGCTGGACTGGCGCAGCAATTGGGCGACGGCAGCCTGCGCCTGACGCCCTGGCAAAGCCTGCTGCTGCCGGGGATCCGCGAAGAACACGCGGGCCAGGCCAGCACCCGGCTAGAACAGCTGGGCCTGCTTTGCGAGGCTGACCAGCCGCTGGCGCGGATCATTGCCTGCACCGGTTCCGCCGGCTGTGCCAAGGGCCTGGCCGATACCAAGGCCGACGCGCGGCGGCTGGCAACCCTCCTGGCTGGCCGAGCCCAGGACGTGCACCTGTCCGGCTGCCAGCGCTCCTGCGCCGCCGCCCATGTGGCGCCGGCCACGCTGCTGGCGACCAGCCCCGGCCACTATGACCTCTATTTCCGCGATGCAGCCCAGCCCGGCTTCGGCCTGCTGCAGGCGCGCAATCTTACTATTGATGCGGCGGGCGCCCTGCTCGAAGCCCGCTCACGGAGCAGTACCGATGATTGATTACATCCGCGATGGTCAGGAGATCTATCGCAATTCCTTCGCGATCATTCGCGCGGAGGCGAACCTGGCGCGTATCCCCGCCGACCTGGAAAAGCTGGCCGTACGGGTGATCCACGCCTGCGGCATGGTCGATGCCATCGACGGCCTGCAGTTCTCGCCGGGTGCCGGCAAGGCCGGGCGCGAAGCCCTGGCGGCCGGGGCGCCGATTCTCTGCGATGCGCGGATGGTCTCCGAAGGCATCACGCGCGCCCGCCTGCCGGCCAACAACCAGGTGATCTGCACCCTGCGCGACGAACAGGTGCCGGCGCTGGCGGCGGAGCTGGGCAATACCCGCTCGGCCGTCGCCCTGGAACTGTGGCGGCCGTACCTCGAAGGCAGCGTGGTGGTGATCGGCAATGCCCCGACCTCGCTGTTCTACCTGCTGGAAATGCTCGATGCCGGCGCGCCGAAGCCGGCGTTGATCCTCGGTTTCCCGGTGGGCTTCGTCGGCGCCGCCGAATCCAAGGCGATGCTGGCCGCCGACAGCCGTGGCGTGCCGTTCGTGATCATGCAGGGTCGCCTCGGCGGCAGCGCCATGGCCGCCGCGGCCGTCAACGCCCTCGCCACGGAGGTGGAATGATGCAGCAGCCTGGACGTCTGATTGGCCTCGGTGTGGGGCCGGGTGATCCGGAACTGATCACCGTGAAGGCGCTGCGCCTGCTGCGCGAGTCGCCGGTGGTGGCGTATTTCGTTGCCAAGGGCAAGAAAGGCAATGCCTTCGGCATCATCGAAGGTCATCTGCAGCAGGCCCAGACCCTGCTGCCGTTGGTTTACCCGGTGACCACCGAGGTCTTGCCGGCCCCTCTGTCCTACGAGCAGGTGATCAGCGACTTCTACGACGAAGCCAGCCTGGAGGTGGCCGCGCATCTGGACGCCGGCCGCGACGTGGCGGTGATCTGCGAAGGTGATCCGTTCTTCTACGGCTCGTACATGTACCTGCATGACCGCCTGGCCGAGCGCTATGAGACGCAAGTGATCCCTGGGGTCTGCTCGATGCTCGGTGGCGCCTCGGTGCTCGGTGTGCCGCTGGTGTACCGCAACCAGAGCCTGTCGGTGCTCTCCGGTGTACTGCCCCACGACGAGCTCAAGCGCCGCCTGGCCGATGCCGATGCGGCCGTGGTGATGAAGCTGGGCCGCAACCTGCCGAAGGTACGCGAGGTGCTGAACGAGCTGGGTCTGGCCGGGCGTGCGCTGTACGTGGAGCGGGCCACCATGGCCAACCAGAAGATTGTCCCGCTCGCGGAGGTCGACCCGATGTCCTCGCCGTACTTCTCGCTGATCATCGTGCCCGGCGAACGGTGGCAGGGATGAGCCGCCCGGTACCGGCCATTGTCATCCTCGGCAGTGGCAGCCTGGCGACCGCGCGCCGGCTTCAGCAGATCTATCCGGACGCCCTGATCCATGGCCTGGCCGAGCGGGTCGAGGGGGCTGACCGAAGCTATCACGAGTTCGGTGCGACCCTGCGCCAGCTCTACCAGCAGGACACCCCGATCATTGCCCTTTGCGCCGCCGGGATCGTGATCCGCAGCCTGGCCCCGGTGTTGCTGGAGAAGGGCGCCGAACCGCCGGTACTGGCGGTGGCGGAGGACGGCAGCGCAGTGGTGCCCCTGCTCGGTGGCCTCGGCGGGGTGAACATCATGGCCCGGGAAATCGCGGCGGGCCTGGGAGTGGCCGCTGCCATCACCACCAGTGGCGAGCTGCGTTTCGGCACCTGCCTGCTCAATCCGCCGAGCGGATACGCGTTGGCTGACCTGGAACTGGGCAAGCGTTTCGTCTCGGACCTGCTGGCGGGTGAAAGCGTTCGTATCGAAGGCGATGCCCCCTGGTTGGCCGAAGCACGCCTGCCGCAGGGGCAGGGCGCCAGGCTGTCGATCCACGTAGGCAGCGCCGAGCGCACGCCAGCAGCCGACGAATTGCTGATCTATCCTCGCTGCGTGCTGGCGACGGTGTCGGCGGACGTGCCGGAACTGGCCGAGTGCGTACGTAACGAACTACGCGAGGCTGGCATCGCGCAACAGTCCCTGGCCTGCCTGTTGGCTGCGGATACGCAGATGGCTGTCCCGGCCTTGCATGAGGCGGCCAGGCAGTTGGGCGTACCGCTGCGTTTCGTGCCGGTCGAGGCCAGCCTGGAGCAGATGGCGCGCCTGGCCGCGCCTGCGGCTTCGACGCTGCATGTCGGCGCGCGACTGACACTGGCCGTCGCCGCACAACCGCTGGAGCCTGGGCGGATCGGCCGTCCACGCGGACGCCTGGCGGTGATCGGCCTCGGGCCGGGGGCCGCCGAACTGATGGTGCCAGCGGTCAGGGCCGAGCTGGATCGGGCCAACGATGTGCTCGGTTACGAGACCTACGTGCGCATGGCCGGCCCATTCCGGGCCGACCAGGTACTGCATTGCACCGACAACCGCGAGGAAATGCAGCGTGCCCGGCATGCCTTCGAACTGGCGGCTGCCGGTCGCTCGGTGGTGGTGGTGTCGTCCGGTGACCCGGGGGTGTTCGCCATGGCGGCGGCGGTGCTCGAGGCCTTGCACGAGTCCGACGAGCCGAGCTGGCACGGCGTCGAACTGGAGGTGCTGCCCGGTGTTTCCGCTTCGCTGGCCACCGCGGCCCAGGCCGGGGCACCGTTGGGGCATGACTTCTGCGTGATGTCGCTGTCGGACAACCTCAAGCCCTGGGCGATCATCGAGAAACGCCTCGACCTCGCCGCCGAGGCCGACCTGGCGCTGGCGTTCTACAACCCGATCTCCCGCTCGCGTCCGTGGCAACTGGGACGGGCGCTGGAGATCGTCGCCCACCATCGCAGGCCCGAGACTCCGGTGGTACTGGGGCGGGATATCGGTCGCCCAGGGCAGACACTGCGAGTGACCACCCTGGGCGAGCTGACGCCGGACCAGGTCGACATGCGCACCATGGTCATCGTCGGCTCGTCCACCACCTGCGTGTTTCCCCGCGCCGAGGGTGGCGAATGGGTCTACACGCCGCGTTGGTACGGCGAAAAACCGGGTTCCTGAATGGCCTTCAAGGCACCAGGTAGCCGCGTACCCCGGTAAAGATGATCTGTGCCGCCAGGGCGCAGACGAACAGCCCCATCAGGCGGCTGACGATCTGCAGCCCCTGGTCGCCGAGCAGGCGTTCGATACGGTTCGACAGGTACAGCACCACGCCGACGGTGAAGCTCGCCAGGGCGATACTGACGATGGCGGTGAGCTTGTCGTCCCAGTGCGGCTGGCTCACGCCCATCACCAGCAGGGCACCGATGGTGCCGGGGCCGACCGTCAGCGGGATGGTCAACGGCACGATGGTCACGTCCTGCTGCACATTGTCGCTCTGCACCGCGGACTTGCCCTGGGCCATGCCCAGCGCCGAGATGAACAGTACGCTGCCTGCGCCGATGCGGAAAGCGTCGACGGTGATGCCGAACACGCTGAAAATCACCCGGCCGAACAGGTACAGCAGCACGCTGGAGACCAGGGTGGCGAGGGCGACTTTCCAGGCCAGGCGGCGGCGTTCCCTGCTGGAGTAACCGCGGGTCAGGCTGATGAAGCAGGACAAGACGAAGAACGGGCTGTAGAGCACCAGCATCTTCAGGTAAACACTGAACAACACGTGGAGCATGGTCTGAGCTCGAACAGGGGAGGGCCCGGGCAGTCTATCAGGCGCTAGTGGCCTATGTGGCTAATTCGCATACCCCACTCCGGGCCCATGGCTTCGCCAGGCTGCGTTGCCATTGCTCGTCGTCGCCCGGCTACGGCTCGTCATGGCGCCTGGTCTGGCAAGCCGCCGGACCCGAATTTGAGTATTCGAATGAGCCGTACAGGCCATGAGGCCATCTGTCGGCTCAGGAGGTGGTCTGTTCCTGGACCCGCTGGCTGTCGCGTTGGGCTACCCAGTGTTCGACCAGCTCGCGCAGCTGCGAGAGTTCCACGGGCTTGGCCATGTGGCCGTCCATGCCGGCCTGGCGGGCGCGTTCCTTGTGCTCGCTGAGGATGTGCGCGGTCAGCGCCACCACCGGCGTGCGGACCCGCTGGTTGCCGACTTCCCAGGCGCGCAGCTGCTGGGTGGCGGAGAACCCGTCGAGCACCGGCATCTCGCAGTCCATCAGCACCAGGTCGTAGCGCTGGGCCTTCATCGCCCGCAGGGCTTCCTCACCATTGCTGGCGGTGTCGGGCTGCAGGTTGAGCTTGCCGAGCATGCCGCGAATCACCTTGGTGGAGATGCTGTTGTCCTCGGCCACCAGGATCCGGAAGTCGCTGGGCACCGTGACCCCGGGGGCTGGCGGGGCGCTGAGCGGTGTCGCCACGACCTGGCTCTTGCCACGCTGGGACAGTTCGTCCGCCAGGGTGGTCTTGAGCGTGTAGCCGGCCACCGGCTTGGCCAGGATGCGCTTGATGCCGGCGTTGCGCGCAATGATCTTGCTCGGCGCATTGCTGATGCCGGTGAGCATGACCAGCAGGATGTCGTGGTTGAGGCTGGGGTCTTCCTTGATCTTCGCCGCCAGTTGCATGCCGGTCATGCCGGGCATGTTCTGGTCCAGCAGGACCACGTCGAAGTAGTCGCGCAGGTGGGCCTTGGTCCGCAACAGGGCCAGGGCCTCCTTGCCGGACGGTACGGCACTGACGTTCAGGCCCCAGGCACTGCATTGCTGAACCAGGACCTTGCGGCAGGTGTCGTTGTCGTCGACCACCAGCACCCGGGCACCCTTGAGCGGGCCGTCGAGGTCGGAGGTCGGGTGTTCGAGGTGCTGTGGGTCCAGCGGTAGCGTCAGCCACAGGGTGCTGCCCTGGTTGGTCCCGGTCTTGATGCCGAACTCGCCGCGCATCAGCAGCACCAGTTGACGGGCGATCACCAGGCCCAGATGCCCACCCAGGCGAGTCGCGGCGAGGAAGTTCTTGCTCTGCAGTTCAGCGTGGAGAAGGGCGTCGCGTTCCTCGTCATCCATCGGCACTCCACTGTCCTGGACGGCAATGCGCAGGCGCGGCTGGCCACTGCGTTCGTCGAGCGCGACGACGATGAGGATTTCACCCTCGTCGGTCTTCTTCATCGCGTTTTCCAGCAGGCTCAGCAGGGTCTGGCGCAGGCGTGTCGGGTCGCCGCTGATCACCCGCGGCACCTGGGGCTGGATGAAGCTGATCAGCTCGACGTTCTGCTGCTCGGCCTTGGCGCGGAAGATGCTCAGGCAGTCTTCGATCAGCGCGTTGAGGTCGAACTGCACGTCGTCGAGCTCGATCTGCCCGGACTCGAGCTTGGAGATGTCGAGGATCTCGTTGATCAGTGTCAGCAGTTCATTGCCGGCGCTGTGGATGGTCTGCACGTAGTCACGCTGCTTGACCGACAGTGGCGTGCCCAGCAGCAGTTCGGTCATGCCCAGCACGCCGTTCATCGGGGTGCGGATCTCATGGCTGATCTTCGCCAGGAACTCGGCCTTGGCGGCGATTTCGGCATTGCTGGCCGCCAGGTCGCGGCTGAGGCTGAACTGGTCTTCGGTGATGCTGCGCCGACGCTCGCCCAGGGCGATGCTCATCAGCAGGCCGCTGACGGAAATGAAGACCAGCAGGGCGACGAGCAGGCCTTCCGGCGCGACCAGGGTCAGGCCCAGCAGGGCCGGCAGGATGACCAGGGTGCCGATGTTGAAGATGACCATGGCGACGACGAACAGCCGCGCCGGGCGATAGCCCTTCTGCCAGTGATAGGCGGACACCAGCAGGATGCTCAGGCTGGCCAGCCCGACCAGGCCGTAGGTCATCACGTTCAGCGGCAGGGTGTCGACGAACAGCAGCAACAGGCCACCGAGGCTGATCACCAGGATGTCGCCCAGCAGCAGCTTGTTCAGTGGGTGCGGGCCGAGGGGCGAGAAGAAGCTGTAGGTGAACATCAGCCCGCAGGGCGCGGTGAGCAGCAGCGCCAGGTAGGCGCCAGCGGTCTGTGCCCCCTGCCAGTTGGGGAACCAGGGGCCGATCACGTTCAGCAGGAACAGTGCGCTGAGCAGCAGCAGGAACTCGCAGGAGGCCAGCCACAGGCTGCTGCGAGAGCGGGTGTAGGCGAAACGGGTCAGGTTGTGCAGGATCAGCATCGACAGGCAGCCGAACAGCAGCCCGTAGAGCAGGCTCTGACCGCGATCGGCGGCGCTCTGCACCGCCGACTCGAGGGTGATGTGCGGGCGCAGTTCGTGCTTGGACACCAGCCTCAGGTACAGGTCCAGGGGCTTGCTGCTTTGCATCAGGGGCAGCATGAAGTCGCTGCTCGACAGTGGTCGGTCGACCTTGGGCAGGTCGTTGCCGCTGCGTACCTGGTCGACCAGGGTGTCGCCATCGAAGGTGTAGAGGTCCAGGCGGGCCAGGTCCGGGGCGAAGATCCGCAGGAGCTGTTCGTGTTTGCCCGGCTGCAGGCGAAAGCGCAACCACAGGGCGCCACCGGGTTGGGCGGCGGTGAGGCGGTCGAGTTCGATGGGACTGAATTGGTTGATGTAGCGTGAAGAGCGGATATCGCTCAGTTGCAGGTCGGCCTGGTCATCCTGCAATACCGCCCAGCCACTGCCTTGCGAGGCTTGTGCAGCCGTTGCGAGGCACAGCAGGGTCAGCAGGCTGACGGTGAAACTTATGGCGATCCTGAGCCAGCGCACGGCGAAATCCCTTCGTAGGTTGATGCCTGAGTCATAACTATGCGCGGGGCGGGAATAAGACGGCAAGGGTTTGACACCCTTGCCTATCCGAACGAATAGCTTATTCCTGGCTTTCTGCGCGTTCGCGTGCAATTGCACGGTAACCGATGTCGCTCCGGTAGAAGCAGCCTTCCCAATTGATTTTAGCCGCGAGCTGGTAAGCCTGCTGCTGGGCGGCGCCAACACTCTCGCCCAGCGCGGTGGCGCAGAGCACGCGACCGCCGGAAGTGACGATCTGGCCGTCCTTGAGGGCGGTACCGGCGTGGAACACCTTGCCTTCCAGGGTGGCTGCTGCATCCAGGCCGCTGATCGGCGCGCCCTTGGCATAGTCGCCCGGGTAGCCGCCGGCGGCCAGGACGATGCCCAGGCTCGGCCGTGGGTCCCACTGGGCCTCGACCTTGTCCAGGGCCTGGGCCAGGGCGGCCTCGACCAGCAGGACCAGGCTCGACTGCAGGCGCAGCATCACCGGCTGGGTTTCCGGGTCGCCGAAACGGCAGTTGAACTCGATGACCTTGGGGTTGCCGGCCTTGTCGATCATCAGCCCCGCGTACAGGAAGCCGGTGTAGACGTTGCCTTCCTCGGCCATGCCGCGCACGGTCGGCCAGATCACCTGGTCCATCACGCGCTGGTGGACTTCGCTGGTGACCACCGGAGCTGGCGAATAGGCGCCCATGCCGCCGGTGTTCGGACCGCTGTCGCCGTCGCCGACGCGCTTGTGGTCCTGGCTGGTGGCCATTGGCAGGACGTTCTTGCCGTCGACCATGACGATGAAGCTGGCCTCCTCGCCGTCGAGGAACTCCTCGATCACCACGCGCGAACCGGCGTCACCGAAGGCGTTGCCGGCGAGCATATCGCGCACGGCGTCTTCGGCTTCGGCCAGGGTCATGGCGACGATCACGCCCTTGCCGGCGGCCAGGCCGTCGGCCTTGATCACGATGGGGGCGCCTTTTTCACGCAGATAGGCCAGGGCCGGCTCGATCTCGGTGAAGTTCTGGTAGTCGGCGGTCGGGATCTTGTGACGGGCCAGGAAATCCTTGGTGAAGGCCTTGGAGCCTTCCAGCTGGGCGGCACCGGCGGTCGGGCCGAAGCAGTCCAGGCCACGGGAGCGGAACAGGTCGACCACGCCGGCGACCAGTGGCACTTCCGGGCCGACGATGGTCAGGGAGACGTTCTTCTCGGCGAAGTCCGCCAACTGCTCCAGGGCCAGGACGTCGATGGCGACGTTTTCGCACTTGGCCTCGATGGCGGTGCCGGCGTTGCCCGGGGCGACGAATACTTTCTCGACGCGCGGATCCTGGGCGACTTTCCAGGCCAGGGCGTGTTCACGACCGCCACTGCCGATGATCAGGACATTCATTTCAAAAACCTCGATGACGCGGAATTCTGTTGAAACCTAGGGCGCTTCACGCCCTAGGAGGTCGCAATGAAGCTGGTAGATGCAAGGCGGAGCGGTCCTCGCTGAGCGCAGTTGCCTCCTGGCAATGAGCATCAGCGAGGGCCGCTCCAACGCAGCAGATGCCGGCTTCAGTGCGGCCGCTGTCGTACGTTAGTGGCGGAAGTGGCGCATGCCGGTGAAGACCATGGCAATGCCGGCCTCGTCGGCAGCGGCAATCACTTCGCTGTCACGCATCGAACCGCCTGGCTGGATCACCGCGGTGATGCCGACCTTGGCCGCGTTGTCGATGCCGTCGCGGAACGGGAAGAAGGCGTCCGAGGCCATGACTGCGCCCTGTACCTGCAGGCCTGCGTGCTCCGCTTTGATCGCAGCGATACGGGCCGAGTTCACACGGCTCATCTGGCCGGCGCCGACGCCGATGGTCTGGCGGTTCTTGGCGTAGACGATGGCGTTGGACTTGACGTACTTGGCGACTTTCCAGGCGAAGATCAGGTCGTTGATTTCCTGCTCGGTCGGGGCGCGTTTGGTCACGACCTTCAGGTCGGCGCTGGTGATCATGCCGATGTCGCGGCTCTGTACCAGCAGGCCGCCGTTGACGCGCTTGTAGTCCCAGGCCGGGGCGCGCTCGGCGTCCCACTGGCCGCACGCCAGCAGGCGGACGTTGGCCTTGGCGGCGACGATGGCACGGGCCTCTTCGCTGACGGAAGGGGCGATGATCACTTCGACGAACTGGCGCTCGACGATGGCCTTGGCGGTTTCGGCGTCCAGTTCACGGTTGAAGGCGATGATGCCGCCGAACGCCGACTCGCTGTCGGTGGCGTAGGCCAGTTCATAGGCCTGGCGGATACCGCCTTCGGCGTCCGGGCTGACCGCTACGCCGCACGGGTTGGCGTGCTTGACGATCACGCAGGCCGGCTTGACGAAGCTCTTCACGCACTCCAGCGCGGCATCGGTGTCGGCCACGTTGTTGTAGGACAGTTCCTTGCCTTGCAGCTGGGTCGCGGTGGCGATACCGGCTTCGGCAGGCTTGGCTTCCACGTAGAACGCCGCGCTCTGGTGCGGGTTCTCGCCGTAGCGCATTTCCTGGGCCTTGATGAACTGGCTGTTGAAGGTGCGCGGGAATTCGCTGCGGCCTTCGGTCGAGAGCGTCTCGGCCGCCTGGTTCACGGTGCCCATGTAGTTGGCGATCATGCCGTCGTAGGCGGCGGTGTGCTCGAATGCCTTGAGCATCAGGTCGAAGCGCTGGGCGTAGGTCAGGCCGCCGGCCTTGAGGCTTTCCAGGACCTGGGCATAGTCGCTGGCGTTGACGACGATGGCGACGTCCTTGTGGTTCTTGGCCGCCGAGCGGACCATGGTCGGGCCGCCGATGTCGATGTTCTCGATGGCGGTCGGCAGGTCACAGCCAGGCTTGCTGATGGTCGCTTCGAACGGGTAGAGGTTGACCGCTACCAGGTCGATCGGCTGGATGCCGTGCTCGTTCATGATTGCATCGTCGATACCGCGACGACCGAGGATGCCACCGTGGATTTTCGGGTGCAGGGTTTTCACCCGGCCGTCCATCATTTCCGCAAAGCCGGTGTAGTCCGCGACTTCCACGGCGGCGACGCCGTTGTCCCGCAGCAGCTTGAAGGTGCCGCCGGTGGAGAGGATTTCCACGCCCAGGGCTTCCAGTTCACGAGCGAAATCGAGGATTCCGGTCTTGTCGGAAACGCTGATTAGGGCGCGGCGGATCGGCAGGCGGGTAGTCTGGTCGGTCATCTCGGTGTCCATCAAAACAAGGGAGTCAGCAAAAAAGGCGACCGTTTCTACGCGGGCGCCTTTCTGGTTTTATTGAATGCTTACAGCAAATCGTACTGCTTGAGTTTCTTGCGCAGGGTTCCGCGGTTCAAGCCCAGCAGCTCGCTGGCCTTGGTCTGGTTGCCCTTGACGTAGTTCATCACGCTTTCGAGCAGGGGAGCCTCGACTTCGGAGAGCACCAGGTTGTACACGTCCGTGACGGCCGCGCCCTCTAGGTGGGCGAAATAATTGTGCAGCGCCTTCTCGACGCTGCCGCGAAGGGTCTGGCCCTCTTCGCTCGGCGTATTGAGGTGCTGTTTCAAATTGACGTTGTCGCTCACGGGCGTTGTTCCACTCACTAAAGTCTCGGTCATCATCGTCATGCGGCCACCCCCTCTCCGTCCCCTGTCACCAGGCTCTTGTAACGTCCGGCGAAGAATTCACGAACGTTGGCGCACTGTGCTTCCGTATCTTCCAAACGATTGAAGTGGGCGCGAAACTCCTTGGCGCCCGGCAAGGTTGCGAGATACCAGCCGACATGCTTGCGGGCGATGCGGACGCCCATGACCTCCCCATAGAAGGCATGCAGCGCGGCCAGATGCTCTAGCAGAATGCGTTCCACTTCCAACAGCTCCGGTGCCGGGAGGGTTTCACCGGTACGCAGGAAATGCTCTATCTCACGAAAAATCCATGGCCGCCCCTGGGCGGCCCGGCCGATCAACAGGCCGTCGGCACCGGTGGCGTCCAGGACGTACCGGGCCTTTTCGGCCGAGTCGATGTCGCCGTTGGCGAAGACCGGGATCGACACCGCCTGCTTGATCTGGGCGATGGTGTCGTACTCGGCTTCGCCGGTGTACAGGTCTGCACGGGTCCGTCCATGTACCGCCAGGGCAGTGATGCCCGCCTGTTCGGCGATCTTCGCCACCGTCAGGCCGTTCTTGTTCTCCCGGTCCCAGCCGGTGCGGATCTTCAGGGTGACCGGGACATCGACTGCGGCCACGACGGCGTGCAGGATCTCCCTCACCAACGGTTCATCCTTCAACAGTGCGGAGCCGGCAGCCTTGTTGCAGACCTTCTTGGCCGGACACCCCATATTGATGTCGATAATCTGTGCGCCCAGCTCGACGTTGGCCCGGGCTGCGTCCGCGAGCATCTGCGCATCACCGCCGGCGATCTGGACCGAGCGTGGCTCGGGATCACCTTCGTGGATCATGCGCAGACGCGACTTGCGGCTGTTCCAGAGACTCATGTCGCTGGTGACCATTTCCGAAACCACCAGGCCCGCGCCCAGGCGTCGGCAAAGCTGACGAAAGGGCTGGTCGGTGACACCCGCCATGGGGGCGAGAATCAAGCCGTTCTGCAGTGTGTATGGGCCGATGCGTACCGCCGACATAGGACTTCCCTGTTGTGGGGCCGGATCATGGGAGTTCGAAAAAGGGTTGGCATGATACCCGCTCTCGATGACCGGATAAAGGCAAAATTGGATAAAATCTGAACAGTTATTCCGTTATCGCCAGCAGTTTGGTCATCGGCGGAAAACTGCCGTCAAACAACAGGACAGGCCGGGCTATTCGGGCGAGTGGAAACTGAGACTGTAGTTCACGGCCTTGGCGCCTGGATCAAGGATGTCCAGGGCGATATGGATCGGGGTTTGCGGCGGCATTTCGCTCTGTTCGCCGAGATCCCCGCCCAGGTACTCGCCGGGCTTGAAGCGCCGGCTGGCGATCAGGTGGCCGTTGAGATCGGCGAAGCGCAGTTCCAGCAAAGGGAACGGCTGGGAGAACGACGCACGGTTGTAGATGATCGCATCCACCACCAGGGCGCCGTTGAAGTCCGGGTGGCTGCGCACCACCAGGTTGCTGCTCTTGATCCGGTCGATGTCGACCTTGGACGGCACCTTGCAGCCCAGCTGCGGGCACAGTTGCTGGAACCACGGGCGATACTGGTCCTGGCGCGCCAGTTCGTCGAAGTGGTAGGCGACGTACTGGCCCAGCAGCGCGGCGCTGGCGAGCAGCACCAGCAGCAGCCACAGCAGGCGCTTGCCCCAGGGCGAGCGACGGCGTTGCCAGTCGAGGTGGATCGGGTCGTCCTCGAGGTCCAGCAGCACATCGTCGTGCGCGCCGACTCCCGGTTCATTGCGCTCGCGGGTGGCTTTCTTCTGGTTGGCGACGGGTTCATCCGCCTCGTCCGGCTCGGCGCTCACGTGCTCGTGGGGGGCGATCTCTTCCAGTTCGCTGTCTTCGATGGCCAGGCGGGGTGCCTTGGGTTCGTCGTCCAGATCGGCGAGGTCGAAGGACAGCGAGGGTTCCGTGCGGCTTGGCTTGGCAGGTTCGGGCTTGCGCTCGACCTTGCGTTCGCTCCTGGCGGCCGGTGCCGGCTGGGTCGGTTCGTCGTCGGCCAACTCGTCGGGTTCGCTGGCGGGGGCGCTGAACAGGCTGCCGGACCATTGGGCTTCGTCATCGTCGCTGTCGCGCCGAGCGCTGAAGGATTCCTCGTTGCCCGTGGTGTCCTGGCCGAAAGCCCTGGCCGGCTGGATTTCCCGCTGTTCCAGGCGGGCCAGTTCCTCGTCGAGGTCCAGGTCGTCGAGGTCCAGCTCCTGCGCGGTCCATTGCTTCTGGCTGATCGCCCGCGGCGGCTCGGCGGGGGCTGTCGCCGCGGCGGGCGGCGGAGCCGGTGTCACTGGCGCCGGAGGTGGTGCGGCGGGCGTTGTCGGCGGGTTGGCCGCCGCTTCCCGGGCCGCACGCTGCTCCAGCAGTTGTCGTGCGGCATTGAACACTTGCAGGCATGAACCGCAGCGCACGACACCACGCGCCACGCTCAATTGGGCATGGCTGACGCGAAAGCTGGTTTGGCAATGCGGGCACTGGGTGACGAAGCTGTCGGTCATGCGGCGATCCGGTTCATGCAAGCGCCCATTCTAGCGCCGACGGCCAGTGATGCGCACCCAGCCGTCGCGATCGGCGATCGGGTCCAGATCGAAGTCCTTGGCATAGGCGGCGGCCACTTCCTCGCCCTGCTCGGCGAGGATGCCGGACAGCGCCAGGCGCCCGCCAGGCTTGACCAGGGTCGACAGTTGCGGGGCCAGGGAAACCAGCGGGCCCGCGAGAATGTTCGCCACCAGGACATCGGCCTGCATCTGCGGCAACTGCTCGGGCAGGTACAGCGGGAACAGCTCTTCGGCGATGTTGTTGCGCCCGGCGTTGTCGCGGGACGCCTCCAGGGCCTGCACGTCGATGTCGGTGCCGACCGCTTCGCGAGCGCCCAGCAGCAGGGCGGCAATCGCCAGGATGCCCGAACCGCAGCCGAAATCGAGGACGTTGCAGTCCTTGAGGTCCTGGCCGTCGAGCCATTCCAGGCACAGGGCGGTGGTCGGGTGGGTACCGGTGCCGAAGGCCAGGCCCGGATCGAGCAGCAGGTTGACCGCTCCCGGTTCCGGCGCGGCGTGCCAGCTCGGCACGATCCACAGGCGCTGGCCGAAGCGCATCGGCTGGAAGTTGTCCATCCAGCTGCGTTCCCAGTCCTGGTCCTCGATCACTTCGTAGTGGTGTTCGGGCAGCGGGGCGCCGGTCAGCAGCTCGAGGTGCGCCAGCACGCTGGTCGCCTCGGTGTCGGCTTCGAACAGGGCCAGCAGGTGGGTGTGGGACCACAGCGGGGTGGTGTTGAGTTCGGGTTCGAAAATCGGTTGATCTTCGGCGTCCATGAAGGTCACCGAAACAGCGCCGATTTCAAGGAAAGCGTCTTCGTAGGTTTCGGCTTGTTCCGGGCTGATGGCGAGGCGTACTTGCAGCCAAGGCATGGCGGGCACCTGTGAATAAGAAATGTGCAACCTGGGTGGTTGCGAGAAACGCGGCAGTTTACGCCAGCGCGATGCTTTGTGGGAGTGGGCTTGTGGGGATCGGCCCCGGGGGTAAAAACGACAAGGCCGCTCGAAAGCGGCCTTGTCGTTCGGATCACCGACTCACTGGTGGGCGAGCTTGTGTTCCAGGTAGTGAATGTTCACACCACCTTCGCAGAAGCCTGCGTCGCGAACCAGGTCACGGTGCAGCGGGATGTTGGTCTTGATCCCGTCCACCACGACTTCGTCCAGGGCATTGCGCATGCGCGCCATGGCTTCGTCGCGGGTGGCTCCCCAGGTGATCAGCTTGCCGATCAGGGAGTCATAGTTCGACGGAACCTTGTAGCCGCTGTACAGGTGCGAATCGACCCGCACGCCGTTGCCGCCTGGAGCATGGAAATGCTTGACCAGGCCTGGGCTCGGGATGAAGGTTTTCGGGTCTTCGGCGTTGATCCGGCACTCCAGGGCGTGACCGTGGATCTTCACGTCGTCCTGGGTGTACGACAGCGGATTGCCAGCGGCGATGCTCAGCATCTCCTTGACGATATCGATGCCGGTGACCATTTCCGATACCGGGTGCTCCACTTGCACGCGAGTGTTCATCTCGATGAAGTAGAAACGGCCGTTCTCGTACAGGAACTCGAAAGTACCGGCACCACGGTAGCCGATGTCGATACAGGCCTGGACGCAGCGAGCGAGGACTTCCTTGCGCGCGTCTTCGTCGATACCCGGTGCCGGAGCTTCCTCCAGGACCTTCTGGTGACGACGTTGCAGCGAGCAGTCACGGTCGCCCAGGTGGATCGCATGGCCCTGGCCGTCGGAAATCACCTGGACTTCCACGTGACGTGGGTTGGTCAGGAACTTTTCCAGGTAGACCATCGGGTTGCTGAACCAGGCGCCGGCCTCTTCACGAGTCTGCTTGGCCGCTTCGACCAGCTCTTCCTCGCTGTGCACCACACGCATGCCACGGCCACCGCCGCCGCCTGCCGCCTTGATGATCACCGGGTAGCCGACTTCGCGACCGATGCGCAGGGCGGTTTCCGGATCTTCAGGCAGTGGGCCGTCGGAGCCGGGTACGGTCGGTACGCCAGCCGCGATCATGGCGGCCTTGGCCGAAACCTTGTCACCCATCAGGCGAATGGTGTCGGCTTTCGGGCCGATGAAGGCAAAACCGGATTTCTCGACCTGTTCGGCGAAATCGGCGTTTTCCGCGAGGAAGCCGTAGCCTGGGTGAATCCCCGTGGCGCCAGTGACTTCGGCAGCCGCGATGATGTTCGGGATGTTCAGGTACGAGTGGGTGGCCAGGGGCGGGCCGATGCAGATGCTTTCGTCCGCCAGTTTCACGTGCATCAGTTCCGTATCGGCCGTCGAGTAAACAGCTACGGTCTTGATGCCCTGTTCCTTACAGGCGCGCAGGATACGCAGAGCAATCTCGCCACGGTTGGCGATCAGGACTTTTTCCAGCTTCGCAGGTTTGGACATCGAAGGCACTCCGCGGTTCAAACGATGGTGAACAGCGGCTGGTCATACTCAACCGGCTGACCGTTTTCTACCAGGATTGATTCGATCACACCGCTGGCTTCGGCCTGGATGTGGTTCATCATCTTCATCGCTTCGACGATGCAGATGGTGTCGCCTTTCTTGACGGTCTGGCCGACTTCGACGAATGGAGCCGAGGTTGGCGACGGGGTGCGGTAGAAGGTACCGACCATCGGCGACTTGACCACGAAGCCGTTCAGCTTCGGTGCAGCGGCTTCAGGCGCAGCGGCTGCGGCAGCTGGGGCGGCCGGTGCAGCGGCTGGAGCCGGAGCCTGTACAGGTGCAGGCGCGTAGTACTGCTGCGCCGGGGCCTTGCTGTGGCGACTGATGCGTACGGACTCTTCGCCTTCCTTGATCTCGAGCTCGTCGATGCCGGACTCTTCCAGCAATTCGATCAGTTTCTTAACTTTACGGATATCCATGAATCATCAACTCCCAAGGGTCGGTCAGGGGCGTTTATCGCTTGTCGTTCAAGCTGTTGCCAGTCTTTCAAGCTGCTCTAGGGCGGCCTCCAGGGCCAGTCGGTAACCGCTGGCGCCAAGGCCGCAGATCACTCCTACCGCTACATCTGAAAAGTAGGAGTGATGGCGGAAAGGTTCGCGTTTGTGCACGTTCGAAAGGTGCACTTCGATGAATGGGATGCTCACCGCCAGCAACGCGTCACGTAATGCGACACTTGTATGTGTAAAAGCTGCCGGATTGATGAGGATGAAATCCACGCCTTCGCCGCGCGCGGCATGGATTCGCTCGATCAGTTCGTACTCGGCATTGCTTTGCAGATACATCAGGTGGTGCCCGGCTTCCCGGGCCCGGCGCTCCAGATCCTGGTTGATTTCGGGCAGCGTGACGGCGCCGTAGACGCCCGGTTCGCGGGTGCCCAGCAGGTTCAGGTTGGGTCCGTGCAGGACCAGTAGGGTCGCCATCGGCTGTTTCCTTGTTATCGGTGCGCAGTGGTCAATGCGCGCCGACTATGCCGCAAAGCGCGGATGACTGTCCAGTTGACTGCAATAGCCAGCACGATGTCCGATGTTCGCGAAAAATTTGTGACTCGTTTATTGAAACCGGTCATCCCTGTTCGCAACAGGTTCGGCGAAGTTGGCTGTGGGAGCCGACCGTGAGTTCACAAAACGACCGATTGGACGATGCCTTGGGCGAAAACGCCTGCCGCGAAGAAGGGTAGCAGGCGCGTGGAAAATGGTCGGGCCGCGTGCTCAGACGCGGAAGGCCTGCACCGCCGTGTTCAACTGCGTGCCCAGCTCCAGCAGGCGTTCGCCCTGGCTGCGGCCTTCGCCGATACGCAGCAGGTTGTCTTCGCCCAATTGGTGGATCCGTTCGCTGTGATCACGGATCTCGCTGACCGCGCCACTTTGCTGGGCGGTCACATCGGCAATACGCACGGCGGTGTCGGAGATGGTCTGGATCGCGCCGACGATCTCGTCCAGCGCGCCGTCGGCCGCCTGGGCCTGGTTGGCGGTGGCCTCGGCGTGTTCGACCTGGGCGCGCATACCCTCCACCGACTCGCGCGCGGCGGTCTGCAGCCCGGCGATCAGGTTCTGGATTTCACCGGTGGCCCCGGCAGTGCGCTGGGCCAGGGTCCTGACCTCTTCGGCGACCACGGCGAAGCCGCGACCCATTTCCCCGGCCCGGGCGGCTTCGATGGCGGCGTTGAGGGCCAGCAGGTTGGTCTGGTCGGCGATCGAGCGGATCACGGTCAGGACGCCGCCGATGGTGGCCGACTCTTCGGCCAGGTGTTCGATCATCTGTGCATTGCCCTGCACCTCGCCAACCAGCGCGTGCAGGCCGGCCAGGCTCATGCCGATGACCTTCTGCCCGTGTTCCACGGCCAGGCCGGCGCTACGACTGGCATCGGCCGCCTGGCTGGCATCGCCGGTGACCTGCTGGATCGTCGCTTCCAGTTCTCCCAGCGCGTCACGGATCTGCCCGGTGTCGCCGGCCTGGCGCTCGGCGCCGCTGTGCAGGCCGCTGCTGAGATCGGCCAGGGTCCGGCTGCTGCCGGCCACTTGCTCGGCGTTCTCGCGGATGGTCCCCACCAGGTCCACCAGATAAGCGCGCAGGCGGTTCAGCGAAGCCTCGATATCGTGCAGTTCACGGTTGGTCCTGCCCAACTGGATATCCCGGCTGAAATCGCCTTCGGCCCAGGTCGACAGGGCGGGCGCAAGATTGGTCAGTACCCGGGCCAGCTTGCGTTGCAGGGTGTCGATCAGCAAGGCGATGAGCAGGATCAGGCCGATCATCGCGCCCTGCATCAGGCGTACTTCGCTCTCGATCTGTCCATGCTGGGCGCGGACCAGCGGTTCCAGTGCGGCAATGGCCTGCTGCACGGCGCCGATCTTGAGGTGGGTGGCGGTTGCCAGGTCGGCCCGGCGCTGGATCTGTTCGCGGGTACGGGCCAGTTCGGCCGGGTAGCGGGTCAGCAGGCTGCGCAATTCGCGCTTGAGGCCGACGCCGGTGTCTTCGGTCACAGCCTTCTCGCTGCTCTCCAGGCCCATCATGGCGTTGAAGTCGTCGGCGCTGGATTCACTGCTGGAAGTCACGCCGAGCAGGGGCAGTGCCTCCATTCGCTCCGCCTGGCTGCTGATGCTGGCCAGTTCACGCTCGACGTCGGCGGCCAGCTCGCTGCGGCCGCTGCTGACCAGCTTGTCCCGGGCCAGGGACAGTTTCGCCAGGTGCGAGGACGCCGCCAGCAGCGGTGGCAGATAGGCTGCGGCTTCGGATTTCTGGGCGCCGGTGGCGTACTGGGTCAGTTGGTCCAGATTGCCTCCCAGCTCGCGTTCGGCTTGCAGCAGCAGGGCCTGCGGGTCGCCAGCGAGCTTGCCGGCGGCCAGCAGGTCGGTCTTGCTGAAGTCGCTCAGGGCGGCCAGGCTGGGGCGCAGGGTTTCGGTCATCGACGGGGGCAGTACGGCGATCTCCCGTTCGATCGCTTCGATGGATTGTCCGGCGCTGCTCAGGCGCAGGGCGTCGCCGCTAGCGAGGTAGTCCTCGATGTTGCGCGCGGCCTGATTCTGGAACTGTTGCGACAGGCCCAGGTAGCGCTCCATCAGTTGATAGGGGCGTTCCAGCGCCCGCTGCGACCACCAGAGCGTAGCCCCGAGTGCCAGGCACACGGCAACGAGCAACAGGGTATTGAGATTGGTCAGCAGCTTCAGGCGCATTCAGGATCCTATCCACGACAAGAGTGGTAAGCGCCTGAATTTATTGCTGTTTGATTACAGTGTTATGACCGAATCACTCGAATCCGGTGAAAAAGTGGCACTTTGCCTTGCCAGCTGCACCCGGTTGCGTCCGGCATGCTTGGCCCGATAGAGCGCTTCGTCGGCCTGGCTGGCCATCATCAGGCTGTCGCTGTCTTCCTGCAGTTCGACCACCCCGGCGCTGAAGGTGCACCACAGGTCTTCCGGTTGCGCCGGGTAGTGGATTTCCGCGAAACGCTGGCGAATCTCTTCCAGCACCTTATAGGCCGATTCCAGGTCGGTATCGGGCATGACGATGGCGAACTCCTCGCCGCCATAGCGGCCGATGAAGTCGGTCTTGCGCAGGCGTTGCTTGAGAAACAGCGCCAGGCTCTTGATTACCCGGTCGCCCATGGGATGGCCGTGGCTGTCGTTGACCCGCTTGAAGTGGTCGATGTCGAGCATCGCAAAGCTCAGCGGCTTGCATTCGCGGCGGGCGCGGAAGCTGCAGTCTTCGAGCAGTTGCAGGATGTGGGTGTGGTTGTACAGGCCGGTCAGGCTGTCGCGGATCATCCGCGCCTTGAGGTTGCGGGCACGGGCCGCGCGGTTGCGCACGGTGGTGATCAGGTGGCGTGGCTTGATCGGCTTGGTCAGGAAGTCGTCGCCGCCCTCGCTCATGGCGTCGAGCTGCTTGTCCAGGTCATCCTCGGCGGACAGGTAGATGATCGGTACGCTGACATAACGGTCGTTGTGGCGGATCACCTTGGCCAGTTCGGTGCCGGTGCAGGCCGGCATGTACATGTCGAGGATGATCAGGTCCGGCTGGAAATCGGCGAGTTCGGCCATGGCCTGGATCGGATCGATCAGGGTCCGGGTGACGATCCCGGCGCTGTTGAGCAGGCGCTCGGTGTGCAGTGCCTGGGCACGAGAGTCGTCGATGATCAGCACCTTGTACGGGTCGTACTGGGCGACACAGGTCAGCACCTCGATCTTTTCCAGCAGGCTGGAGGCTTCCAGGGTGCCGGTGAGGAACTCCTGGCCGCCGGCGCGCACGGCGGCCAGGCGGGTCGGTGTGTCGGTTTCATGCAGGCTGAAAAACAGCAGTGGCAGCTTCTGTTCCAGCCCGAGCTGGGCTTCGGCGGCCAGGTGCAGGCCCATGCCGCTGCCACTGAAGTCGACGTCCATGACGATCGCCGCCGGCAGGCGCTCGGCCATGGAGGAGCGAAACGCCGCGACACTTTCCAGCGCCTGGGCTCCGAGCCCGAAGAATTCCAGTTGCTTGGCCAGCCGTTCGGCCCGTTCGTGGTCCTGCAGCATCACGTAGACCGGTTTGCGCAATGGGGGCAGGAAGGTGTGCTCGAGCTGGTCGCCATGACGCAGGCCGGTGCGTGACAGGCGCTGCATCAGGCGGTTGAGTTCGGTGATCAGGCCGCTGCTCAGGCGTCCACGGTTGGCGTCGACCGCTTCCAGCGAACGGTTGATGCCGTGGGCCAGCTGGATGTGTTCCGGCTGCTCGAAACGCTCGGCGAAGCGCAGCAGGCGCAGGTTCGCCTCACTGAGCTCGGACATGTCGCTGCCTGACCATTCGCTGCGCTGCAGGCGCTGCCAGATCTCCAGGATCTGGCGCGCCTGGTGAATGACCCGCTGGGCAAAGTGCTGCTTGAGGCGCTCGCGGTTGGGGTCTTCTGGCTCGCTCATATCTGGCTACTGGTTAGACGAATGGCGGAGGGTGTAGTGGCTCTATGCTAGCACTTCTGCCGGCCAATGGATGTGCCATGCGTCAACTTCCTGAATTCATTTCGTGACCTTCCGGTCAGGTCTTGCAGTGGCGGTGATGGTCAACTGGGCGGCGCTTGCATGAAGCGTCCCGCGACAGCTTGATTTATAGTGGGTCGATGGATGGCAACGCTGCCGTGCCGTGATCGCCCGACGTCGTTGCTGATGCGAATTCAGGTGGGCAGGGCACGATGGGCCAGGGTTGTGGTCAACCGATGAACTCAAGTGATCGAAAGGATAGAGCCATGCTGGACTGGAAAAAACGCGCAGGCAGCGCGCCGGAACGTGCTGCAGAACCCTCGCCGGCGCCCCGCGGCTACTTCTCTGGCCTGCTGTTCAGTCGTGCCCTGGCGACCCTGGTCGGGTTGTACCTGGTGGTGACGGTGCTGATCGGCTGGTACTGGAGCCAGGAGCCGGCGCTATTTCCTGTCCAGCAGAATGCGCAGATGGCTGCCGAGAAGCAGGGACGCAAGATGGTCGTGGGCTACACCACGGTCGAAACCCTCAAGACCGTCGTCGGTACCCTGCTCGACAAGCCGGGCGGCTACCTCTCCAATGACCGTTTCCCACCGGGTGTCTGGCTGGACAATATTCCCAGCTGGGAATATGGCGTGCTGGTTCAGGTGCGCGACCTGACCCGCGCCCTGCGCAAGGACTTCGCCCGTTCGCAGTCGCAGTCGGCCGAAGACGCCGACCTGGCCAAGGCCGAGCCGCGCTTCAACTTCGACAACAAGAGCTGGATGCTGCCGTCCAGCGAGGCGGAGTACCAGGAAGGCATCAATTTGCTGGATCGTTATGAGGCCCGGTTGTCCGATCCGAACCAGAACAATGCGCTGTTCTATGCCCGCGCGGACAACCTGAACAACTGGCTTGGCGATGTCGCCACGCGCCTGGGTTCGCTGTCCCAGCGCCTGTCGGCCAGCGTGGGTCGGGTCAAGCTGAACTCCGCGCTGAAAACCGAGAGCGTGGCGCCGGGCCAGGTGCCACAGGTCGACGAGGAGGTGGTCGAGACCCCTTGGCTGCAGATCGATAACGTGTTCTACGAAGCCCGTGGCCAGGCCTGGGCGCTTTCGCACCTGTTGCGCGCAATCGAGGTCGACTTCGCCGACGTGCTGGCGAAGAAGAACGCGACGGTCAGCGTGCGTCAGATCATCCGCGAGCTGGAAGCCTCGCAGGAGCCGGTCTGGAGCCCGATGATCCTCAACGGCAGCGGCTTTGGCGTCCTGGCCAACCACTCGCTGGTCATGGCCAACTACATTTCCCGGGCCAACGCCGCGGTGATCGACCTGCGCCAACTGCTCAACCAGGGTTGATCGATGAACGTCTCCCCGAACGAGGCGGCGCACCGCGCCGCCTCCGATGCCGAGCAGATCGCCTGGGTCGACGACGAGGACCGCCTGCAGGGCAGCCTCGGGCGTGCGGACCTGCGCGAACGTGGGCTGATCGGTCGCGGAACCTACATCCTGCTGTTCAATTCGGCGGGTGAGCTGTGCGTGCACCGGCGAACCCTGAGCAAGGCCATCTATCCCGGCTACTGGGATGTCGCGGCTGGTGGCATGGTGCAGGCCGATGAAAGCTATGCCGAGTCCGCGGCCCGCGAGCTGGAGGAAGAGCTGGGCGTCAGCGGCGTGCCGCTGACCGCCCATGAGCGTTTCTTCTTCGACCAGCCGGGCAACCGGCTCTGGTGCGCGGTGTTCAGCGCCGTCTGGGACGGGCCCCTGCGGCTGCAACCGGAAGAAGTGCTCGAAGCCCGTTTCATCCCGGTGGAGGCCGCCATAGCGGAAAGTGCACGCAAGCCTTACTGCCCGGACTCCCTGGCAGCCTTGAAGCGCTATTTGCAGGGCGTCGCAAAACCTTCATGAAATGGCGCCGATTGGCTCTTGGGTCATCGGCCTTTTGCCGTTACACTGCGCGACTTTTCAAGCTCAGGCGGCCTGGCCTGCCTGAGTAGCGCTGCCCCTGCCTGAGTGGGGCTTCGCGGTCGTCGCCCCAGGGGCTTTCGACCAGTCTTTCGTCCTCCCAAGAGGATTGCCGGTGGCCAAAAAAGCCGCATCCTTCGCCGCTCTCGGCGGCCTGGTGTTTTCCACCGACGCAGGCCGACATTGCCCCGACTGTAGCCAGCCGGTGGCCGCCTGTACCTGCAAACAGACCCGTATCCCCGAAGGCGACGGCATTGCTCGCGTGCGCCGCGAAAGCAAGGGCCGTGGCGGCAAGACGGTGACGACGATCACCGGCGTGCCCCTGGCCGAGGACGCCCTCAAGGAACTGGCGAGTACCTTGAAGAAGCGTTGTGGTACCGGTGGCGCGTTGAAGGACGGCGTCATCGAGATCCAGGGCGACCATGTCGAGCTGCTGCTGGGCGAGCTGGTCAAGCACGGTTTCAAGGCGAAGAAGTCCGGCGGCTAGCAGCCTCTGTGAAAACCACCGTGAAGTCGACCCGCCCGCCCGGATGAACGTGGCCTGGCAGTCGTGCCCATGGTTTTCACAGAGCCTGTTCCCGCACAGCCTCTAAACTCGAAGCTGGATCCGTGGTCCTACCCGGATACAGGCGAATCGTCATTTTCATTCTTTAGACTGCGCGCAGCCTGGGTCCAGGCGGCGCTACCTGACTTCTTCTATAGGGGACTTCGATGTCCGTACGACGCACACGCAAAGACGATGGCAGCCAATGGACAGTTGCGGACAGCCGCAGTGTTTACGGGATTCGCCATTGGGGGGCCGGGTATTTCGCGATCAATGACGCCGGTCGCGTCGAGGTTCGTCCGAACGGCCCGAACAGTTCGCCCATCGATCTCTTCGAACAGGTCGATGAGCTGCGCAAGAGCGGCTTGTCCCTGCCGCTGCTGGTGCGCTTCCCGGATATCCTGCAGGACCGCGTGCGCCAGCTGACCGGTGCCTTCGACGCGAACATCGCGCGCCTGGAATACCAGAGCAAGTACACCGCCCTGTACCCGATCAAGGTCAACCAGCAGGAGGCGGTGATCGAGAACATCATCGCCACCCAGAACGTTTCCATCGGCCTGGAAGCCGGCTCCAAGCCCGAGCTGCTGGCGGTGTTGGCACTGGCGCCGAAGGGCGGCACCATCGTCTGCAACGGCTACAAGGACCGCGAGTTCATTCGCCTGGCGCTGATGGGCCAGAAGCTCGGTCACAACGTGTTCATCGTGATCGAGAAAGAATCCGAAGTGGAGCTGGTGATCGAGGAGGCGGCGTCCCTCAAGGTCAAGCCCCAGGTCGGCCTGCGGGTGCGCCTGTCGTCCCTGGCATCGAGCAAGTGGGCCGATACCGGCGGCGAGAAATCCAAGTTCGGCCTGTCGGCTGCGCAACTGCTGTCGGTGGTCGAGCGCTTCCGCGCGGCCGGCCTGGACCAGGGCATCCGCCTGCTGCACTTCCACATGGGTTCGCAGATCGCCAACCTGGCGGACTACCAGTACGGCTTCAAAGAAGCGATCCGCTACTACGGCGAACTGCGCAACCTCGGCCTGCCGGTCGACCACATCGACGTCGGTGGGGGCCTGGGTGTCGACTACGACGGTACCCACTCGCGCAACGCCAGTTCGATCAACTACGACATGGATGACTATGCCGGTGTCGTGGTCGGCATGCTCAAGGAGTTCTGCGATGCGCAGAACCTGCCGCATCCGAACATCTTCTCCGAAAGCGGCCGTTCGCTGACCGCCCACCACGCGATGCTGGTGGTGCAGGTGACCGACGTCGAGAAGCACAACGACGACGTACCGCACATCGAGAACCCGGAAAACCTGCCGGAAACCGTGCAGTGGCTGGTGGAACTGCTGGGCCCGACCGATATCGAGATGGTCACCGAGACCTACTGGCGCGCCACCCACTACATGAGCGATGTGGCCACCCAGTACGCCGACGGCAAGCTGACGCTGGCCGAGAAAGCCCTTGCCGAGCAGTGCTACTTCGCCGTGTGTCGGCGCCTGCACAACTCGCTGAAGGCCCGCCAGCGCTCGCATCGCCAGGTGCTCGACGAACTCAACGACAAGCTCGCCGACAAGTACATCTGCAACTTCTCGGTGTTCCAGAGCCTGCCTGACACCTGGGCGATCGGCCAGGTGCTGCCGATCCTGCCGCTGCACCGCCTGAACGAGGAACCGCTGCGCCGGGCCGTGCTGCAGGACCTGACCTGCGACTCCGATGGCAAGATCAAGCAGTACGTCGACGAGCAGAGCATCGAGACCAGCCTGCCGGTGCACGCGGTGAACGAAGGGGAAGACTACCTGCTGGGGATCTTCCTGGTCGGTGCCTACCAGGAAATTCTCGGCGACATGCACAACCTGTTCGGTGACACCGACTCGGTGAACATCTACCAGAACGCCGACGGCAGCGTGTACCACGCCGGTATCGAAACCCACGACACCATCGAGGACATGCTGCGTTACGTGCACCTGTCGCCAGAGGAACTGATGACCCACTACCGCGACAAGGTCGCCAGCGCCAGCATCAGCGTCAAGGAGCGGACCCAGTACCTCGATGCCTTGCGTCTGGGCCTGACCCGTTCTTCCTACCTGTCGTCTTGAAGTCGGGCAGATAGTTCCTGGGAAAGAGCCTTCTAAGTCAGGTGCTTTTTCCTTTGATCGTGTAGGCCTGGTCTGAATGTCGAAAACCCACCGTTCGCGGTGGGTTTTTTATTGCCTGAGCGCCAGGTGAGCGCTTCATTGATTCCGTGTTTTGCGTAGGTGGTTTCTTTAACGCCGGTTTGGCTCTCTACTCGCTCTTTTCTCTCGGAGAAAATCCCGGATCCAGCGTCGGGTGCAGAGAGGAAAACCCATGTTCGATCCAGCCAACCAGCCGTTTTTCCGCCTGGATGTCGCCGGTTTGTCCCGTCCCCTGGCTGTCACTTCCTTCAGCGGCCATGAGGCGGTCAGCGAGCTGTTCGCCTTCGAACTGGACGTGCCCGGCGAGACGATCAGGACAGACCCGGGCGGGTTGATGCATCGCCGTTGCTTCCTGCACCTGGGGGCGGCGGGCCAGGGGATTCATGGGCAGATCCAGGGCATCAACCTGCGCTCCAGCGGCCTGGCTCGCGGGCATTACCGCTTGTCCCTGGGGCCACGCCTGGGTGTCCTGGCACAACGCCTGCGTCGTCGGCTGTTCCAGCAGCGCACGGTGCCGGACATCATCGCCCAGGTGCTGGGTGAGCATGGCATTCGCGGCGATGCTTTTCATTTCGTCCTCAAGGGGCGTGGCCTCCCGCGAGCGTATTGCACGCAGTTCGACGAGTCCGACCTGGTGTTCATCCAGCGGCTCTGCGCCGAGGAAGGCTTGCACTTTCACTTCCAGCACTCCCGCGAGACCCATCGGCTGGTCTTCACCGATGGCCTGGGGGGCTTGCGTCGTGCCCGGGAAGCACGCTTCTGCCCGGAGGAGGGACCGGGAGTAGAGGATTTCCGGATCAGCCTGTCGGGGCAGGCTCGGCGGCGAGGCGGGCGCAGCCAGGAGCAGGCGCAGGGCGAAAGCGACCTGCCCGGGCTGCACTGCGCAAGCTTGCTGCCGTTGTCCGGGCACCCCTGTGCCGCCTGGAACCGCCTGTGGCTGCTGACGGCGCTGGAGCACCGGGGAGACAGCAGCCCGTTCGAGGCCGGGCGGCTGTTCTACCGCAACCTGTTTCGCGCCACGTCCTGGGAGGTCGCCTTGCGCTCGCCTGGTCGGCCTCCGAAACCGCGGTTGCCAGGGCTGTTTCGGGCCCGGGTGGCCGCTGGCGAACGTTGTGATGCGCAAGGCCGGCTAGCGGTGCAACTGCGGGTGTTCTACCAGGGCGAGGGCGCCAGGCCGGATGTCTGCCGGCTGCCGCTCGACCGTTCGGCGCTGGTCGACGTCGACGGGTTCGTGGCCGGGCTGGAGGTTGGGACGCCGGTATGGGTGCGTTTTGCCGATGGCGATCCGGACCGGCCACGGATCGTCGGGCGGGCCGACACCCTGTCGTCGCCTGCGCCGATGGTTGGCACGGACGACTCTGCTGTTCCGCTATTCGAGTGGTTGCGTACGGGGCACCCGCTGGTGCTGATCGGCCCGCCAGCATCGGCTGGTCGTTCCAGTTCCTGCAGCCGTCGGGACGGTTTGTCGTGAACTCGAGTGATACCTGGCTGCTGCTGGATATCCCCGCAGCGCCTGGTCTGGTGGCCGCGTTGCAGGAGCGCTACGCGCATTACGAAAGCTACCCGCTGTTCGAGGACACCCCCTTCCACGGTGTGCGCGACTGGGGACCGCGCCTGCTCCGGTTGGCGGCGGATTGCCCGCTGGCGACGCTGAGCCAGACCCGGCCCGCCGCCTGGGGCGGCCTGTTCCTGTGCACTCGGGCACCGGCGTCCGCCCTGCTTGCGCACTTGCGGCGGATGCTGGTGGTACGTTTCGACGGTGCGCGCCTGGGCGCGGTCAGCTACTACAACCCGCAGACCGCCAGCTACTTCTTCGACGGCGCAGACAGTCTCGAGCTGAGTCGCTGGCTGGGACCGATCAACCTGCTCTACTGGTACGGTGGCACCTGGGCCGACAGGGCCAGCGGCAGCCTCGGTTGGCAACAACTGCTCAATCCGCGGCGGGAGGGGCCGGCTCTGGGGCCCCAGGAAACTCTCAGCGCGGCGCAGCAGCAGCGTTTGCAGGTGTGCCTGCTGGAGCGGCATGCCTACCAGTGGAGCCAGGCCAGCGGCCACGACTATGCCAGGACCTGGAGCCATCTGCAGGAGGGCATTGCCCAGGGCTTTCGCGACAGCGCCACCCTCGATGACTGGCTGTGGTTGCGTGCGCAGTACCCGGCGGCGGCCTTGCCGTCCGGCCTGTCGGGTGACACGCCGAGTGAGCGCCTGGAGAGTCTGCGCCGAGCCTGGACGCGGGCCCAGGGGTGAGGTGTCGGGCCAGCCTTCAGTGCGCCGGGTTATCGAACCAGCGGTCCTGGCGTTGCAGTTTCCAGGCATAGGCGCCCAGGGTCAGGCTGCGCAACGACATGAACAGCAGGAACGCGATCCACAGCCCATGGTTGCCATGGTGGCTCAGGGCCCAGGCGAAAGGCAGCGCGATCAGCACGCTCACCAGCATGGCGTCGCGCATCTCCCGGGCGCGGGTGGCGCCAATGAACAGGCCATCGAGCAGATAGCTCCAGACCGCGATCAGTGGTAGCACGGCCAGATAGGGCAGGTAGCCGAAGGCGGTGTCGCGCACGCTGGGGATATCGGTCTGCAGGGTAATGAACAGGTGCCCGCCGAACAGGAACAGCAGGGCGAAGCCGAGGCTGGCCAACAACGACCAGCCGGCGGCGACCACCAGCGAGCGGCGCAGGGTCTGGCGCTCGCCGGCGCCGATGGCATGCCCGCACAGGGCTTCCACTGCATGGGCCAGGCCATCGAGGGCATGCGCCGTCAGCAGCAGGCCATTGAGCAGCAGGGCGTTGGCGGCGACGGTGGCATCACCCAGGCGAGCGCCTTGCACCGTGATCAGGAAGAACACCGATTGCAGCGCCATGCTGCGGATGAAGATATCGCGGTTGACGGTCAGCAGTGGACGCCAGTTGCGCCACAGGGTCAAGGCGGCCCAGGCCAGTTTGCCCGGGTAGGTTCGCAGGGCCCCGCCGGTCAGGGCCAGGCCGAGCAGGGCCCCGCTCCATTCGGCGATCACCGACGCGCGTGCCGCACCGACCACGCCCCAGTCCAGGCCGAGCACGAACCACAGGTTCAGGGCGATGTTCATCAGGTTGGTGGTCAACAGGATCGCCAATGGCGCCCGGGCGTTCTGGGTGCCGAGGAACCAGCCGACCAGCGCGTAGCTGGCCAGCGCCGCCGGCAATCCGAGCAGGCGGGTGTGAAAGAAATCCAGGGTCAGCTGGTGCAGTTCGATCGACGGTTGCATGACCTCCAGCGCCAGGTGACTGAAGGGTAGGGCGATCACGCCAAGAAACAGCGCCAGCACCAGGCTCAGCAGCAGCCCCTGCAACAGGACCTGTCGCAGGGCGGCGCCGTCGCCGCGTCCGGCGGCCTGGGCGGCGAAACCGGTGGAGCCCATGCGCAGGAAACCCATGGCCCAGGCCAGGAAGATGTACAGGCTGGCACCCACCGCCACGGCGCCCAACTGGTGGGCGTGGGGCAGGTGGCCGATCACCGTGCTGTCGACCAGCGCCACGAGCGGAACGGAAATATTCGACAGGATCATGGGCGCGGCGAGCGCCCAGACGCGGTGGTGGGTCGGGCGGTCGCGCCAGTCAGCGATCAGGGTGGACATGCAGGCTCCTCGCAAGAGCATGCATTGTAGCGGCGGGTTGCGCAGCGGTCGTCAGTGAATGATCCAGCTCAACAGCCAGAGCCCGAGCAACAGCCAGATAATGCCGAGGACGATCGAGGCGCGCATGAAGGCGCGGATTGCCGAGTAAAGGAACATCAGGCCGACGATCAGCGCCAGGATGCTGATCAGCGAGGTGTCCATGCCCAGGGCCCGTGCCAGCCCGTCGATAAAGTTGCCTCCAGCGTTGGCCAACAGACTGAACAACCCGCTCAGGCCGTCGACGATGAAGCGGATCACTGACCCGAGTACCCGACCCAACCACTCGAAAAAGCCTTCTACCTGCATGTGCGTACCCTGATGAGCGTGTGGCGACGGATTGTAGCCTTTGGCCATGAAACTGGCAGGCAGTTCCCGCAAACATAGTGCTTGGGCGCTCGGGTCGTTCCGGGAAGAGGGGCCGGGGCAACCCGGCCACCAACCTAGAAGTCGTAGCGTACCTTGGCGGTGAAGGTGTCGGAGTCGAAACCGGTCTTGGCCACGTAGTTGTAGGAACCGCCGACGCTCCAGGCGCCCAGGTGGTAGGTGGCACCGACACCCAGCTCGTAGCTGTCACGTGCCGGCTTGGCGCCGCTGGTGGTGAACGGCGTGCCGCCGAGCACGAAGGTCGAGGTGGTGCTGGCCTGGTCGGCGATCAGGTCGTGCCAGGCCATGGCCTTGGCTTCCGGTTCCAGCGAACCCTGGCCCAGGTCGAAGGTCGAGGCCACGCGCAGGCCGGCACCGAGCTCACCGACTTCGTAACGCTGGCTGCCGACGCTGAGGGCCGCCGAACTGCCTTTTTCGCGATAGGCGTCCAGGGCCACGTTGGCGTAGCGGGCACCGACCTGTGGCTCCACTACCAGGTGACGGTCGATTCGCAGGGTGTAGCCGGCCAGGGCATTGAGCCCGAACAGGCTGCTGTCGTAGTCGGCCTTGGCCTGGGTTCCGGCGATGTAGCGTTTGGATGTGTTGTCGTTCCAGCCGAATGTGGCCGAGGTGTCGACGAACCAGTTGTCATGGGTCCAGTTGCCATAGGCGGTCAGGGCGTGGCCGGTGATGTCGGTCTTGTTGCCGCCGCTGGCCTTCACGTTGCTGTCCAGGTAGCTGTAGGCGATGCCGATCGTGGTGTCACGGTTGAACTGACCGTCGATGCCCACGGCAATCCCATGGCTGTTGGCGCTGTAGCCATCGACGCCATTGCGCATGTCCTGATCGGCGTCGCTGTTCAGCGCCTGGATCCAGACGCCCTTCTGCGCCACCTCGTCACCGGAAGACAGGCCGTTGCGGGCGGCGCCGGAGCGGTTGGCAATGACGTTGTTGACCAGTGTCTGACTGTTGGTCGCGGCATGCACGGCGCCCTGGTTCATTTCCGGACTCAGGGTTTCGGCGAGCTTGGCCAGCTCGACATCGGTGCCTGCATTGGCGAAGGCCTTGAACACCGCATCGCTCTCGGCGAGGTTGCCCATCACCGCGCGGGAGAACGGCTGGATCGCCATCGATGCATTGCGCGAGCCGCCGACGCCCTGGATGTTTTGGGCCACGCTACCTGCTTCCTTGCTGGCGACCACGGCCTTGACGGTAGTGCCATCGACGCTGTAGCTGTTGACGTTCAGCAGCGCCGAACCCGAGGTTACGCGGATGTTCTCGCCACCGACCAGTGTCCCGGAACTGAGTAGGGCGTACTCGGTGCCCTGGGCAGCAGTGCGGAAATCACTGGCGCGTGGTTGCAACTGGATGCGGGCGCCTGATTCGGCCTCGGTGGTGCCTGTGACCGTCAGGATTGGAGTGCTCGGATTGGTGTCGTTGGCCAGGAACAGTTGCAGCACCGCGGCGGAGTCCATGTCCAGGTTGCCGACGAATCGGGTCTGGGGTTTGTTCAGGGTCAGCGTGCCATGTCCGAGATCGATCCAGGTCGCCTGAAGGGTCGAGCCGTCGAACAGCGTGTTGCCATCGACGTTGGCGGAGAACAACCCCAGCACATCGCCCCTGATGGTGCCGCCGGTCCAGTTCAGCGAGGCGTTGTCATGTGCCTGGATTGCCGCAGTGCCACCTTCGATCAGGCCATCTTTCTGATTGATCTGCATGAAGGGGGTGCTGCCGCTCAGACTGGCGACATTGATCGCGATACCCTCTGCGGAAATAACACCGGTGTTGACGACACCGGCCTGGTCGAAGTTGCTCGGGGTTGCTGGCGGGAACCCGCTCTGTTCGATGTGGATGGCTTCGGCACCGAGACCGGTCGCGCGCAGGATGCCGCTGTTCTGGATGCCATTGAGCTGAGTGCCGGTGATATCGATGCCGCGCGAATTCAGACCGTTATTGCTTACAGTACCTGTGTTGATCAGCAGGCCACTTTGGGTGGCATCCTTGAGGATGATGCCCTCGGCGCTCTCACCGTTGGCAATGATCTTACCGCTGTTGCGGATGTCCCCGGTGATGTCGCTCTGCTCGAAGATTACTCCCCAGGCATTCTGGCCCTGCACACTGATGGTGCCGTCATTGCTGAAGTCGCCACCAACAGAGGGGCGGATCGAATGGCTGGGGTCGAAGTACAGGGCAGTTCCGTAGTCTCCCTCCACGGTGATCGATGCCTTATTGGTGAAGTTGCCAAGGACTGTAATGGCCTGCAGGTCACCGACATCGATATCGTCGAAGGGGGTGGCATGCCGGCTGGTGATGTTTCCGATCAGTGTGACATTGTTGAAGGTTTGTTGGTCGACGATGAAGCGACCCAGGCTCAGGTCGTGAGTCACATCGGACGCGGGAGCGGGAGTGGCATTGCTTGTCCCGGGGCAGGCTGCGGCAATGGCGAGCGCCAGCAGCGTGCGGCGCAGGTGAAGGTTACTCAACGGAATTGTCCTTCCATGGCGATCTGACAGGAGTTGGGCGTGGAACCGCCTTGTCAGGCGTCCATGCCGGCTGCGCAGCAAGGGGCTGCATTCAGCGGCCGCCAATCTACAGTGGCCATCACTATGATGCCACTGTTTCCTGCTAAAAATTGGCGTCAGAAAAAAGCGGGGGATCAGGAACCCACGACATGGATCCGCGGTTGCGGAAACAGGTTGTTGAGGGTTTCCAGCAGGCGTACGTGATAGATGGGCTTGCGGAACAAGTCCAGCACCTGCAGGCGCAGCATGTCGCTGACATCATCCATGTCGGCGTGGCCGGAGGTCACGATCACCGGCAGGTGCTGGCGTGAAGTGTGTTCGCGCAGGCGCTTGATCAGCGACATGCCGCTTTCCTCGGGCATGCGCAGGTCGGTGATGACCAGGGCGATGTCGGGGTGCTTGGTCAGGTGGAACAGGGCCTGCTTGACCGAGGTTGCGGTGAAGCAGGAGAACCCTTCGCCCTCCAGCAACTCGGCCAGCTCCAGGAGTGCATCCTCTTCGTCATCCACTAGAAGGAGCTGTTGGCGTGGGGGAATAGAGGAAGTCATGAACGAGTCCTGTAACTGCTTCGTTTGGTGAGTGTAGCGCCTCTTTGAGGGGGAGAGTAAAGCTGATGTTCAAGAGCCCGAAGAGGATGCAGTCAAGCCTGACGATATACTGTCAAACAGGCCCTTGATCTTTGTGCCGATCCCGCCCGACAGTCCTGCTATCACCACTGCAACCATCGCTGCCACAATCGCATACTCAATACCCGATGCACCCTCCTTGCGACTCATGAAAAGTTGAACCTGCACATACATCCTGAGAATGAAATCAAGGATCATCTGAATACTCCTTACGCCACGGAACGCTGTGCCAGCCGTCTTAACGACATGGTTTCCCTATGCCATCACAGCATCGTCAACAAAGCGGCGGGCAACAACTGTAAGAAAGAGTTAGTCATAAAGTATTAATCAGAAAGTTGGCGTCAATAAATGTCGGTTTTCTTTCTCCTTTACTTGGCTATTTTCAATTGGGTAATGGCGTTTTGTCCTAGCTGGGCTACCTTCAAATAGCGAAAAAGTTTATGTTCATAGCCGCCCGAATGTGATGATTCCGTGGGTCGCGCAGTAGGAAAGGGAGAGCCGTCATGAACAGTCGCGTCACCATGGGGCTGGCGGCCATCTTGTTGATCGCCGCACTGGTCGTCGGATTCCTGGGATTGAAACTCAGCCACCCGTCGGCGCCTGTGGCTCCGGCCGAGGCACCCATTGCTGCGCCCCAGCCTGTGGCCAGCGTCGAGGACCAGGCGCGTCAGCCGGTGGTGGTGCTGGCCCATGATGTGCCCCCCTTCGTTCCACTGACCGCTGCGGATCTCGTGATCGAGCGGCTGCGCATCGCCCCGCCCGGTAGCCTCGCCTCGCTGCAGGAGGCGGTCGATCGTATTCCCTGGCGGCCGCTGAAAGCCGGGACCTGGCTCAGCGACGAGAGCTTCCAGGCCGGTGGCACCTTGTCCCGCATGATCCGCTCCGACGAGCGGGCGCTGGCCGTCGCCGTGGACGAGGTGATCGGGGCCGGTGGGCAACTGACTCCTGGGGATTATGTCGATGTGCTGCTGTTCCTGCGCCAGGACGCCAGCAACCTGCAGCAGTCGGCCCAGGTGGTGATTCCAGCGATGCGCCTGCTCAGCGTCGGTGATCAACTGGGTCTGACCAATGATGGCAAGCCAGCGTCGGCGGCCAGTGCCACCGATCGGGCCGGCCAGGAGCTGCGTCGTGCATCGGCCCGGACCGTGGTGCTGGCGGTCCCCGAACAATTGTTGAGCCGGCTGATGCTGGCGACCCAGGTCGGTACCCTGCGGTTGGCGGTGCGCAGTGCTGACGAGCACCTGCTGCCCCGTTACTGGGCGGGCGAGAAAGTGGGGGCCGGCAACCTCAAGGCGGCCAGCGCCGAGCTGTTCCAGTTCAATCAGTTGGCCCTGGCCGGCTCGCCCAAGGGCCAGCCGCCGGTGGTCGAGAGCAGCGGGCGAGGCCAGTCGGCGGTGGTGATTCGTGGCAACCAGGTCAGTCAATCCACGCCCTGATCTGCCAGGAAGTGACGGACGGCTGGGGCCCGGCCGAGTGTCAAGCGAGTGGCCTGGGGCCTGTTCCCGGGGTGTTCTTCGGTGCAACGTACTGGATTATCGAAATGAGCCAGAGCCTGAGCCAGACTTTCCTGGCAATCACCCGTAACACCACCGACCTGGAGTGGCTGCAGGGCGCCTTGGCGCCGCTGGGCCAGGTGGTCAGTGCCGGTGGCAGTCTCGACGAGTTGCTGTCGCTGGTGGATGTCACCTTTGCCGGGCTGATTTTCGTCGGACTCGACCGGGACAACCTGGTGGCCCAGAGCGCTTTGATCGAAGGCTTGCTGGAAGCCAAGCCGATGCTGGCGATCGTTGCCCTGGGCGATGGCATGGATAACCAGCTGGTACTCAATGCCATGCGTGCCGGGGCCCGGGACTTCGTCGCCTATGGCTCGCGCTCCAGCGAAGTGGCCGGGCTGGTCCGGCGCCTGAGCAAGCGTCTGCCGACGGTCGCACCGAGTGCACAGATGGGCGGTTTCACCGTGTTGTACGGCGCCCAGGGCAACGCCGACGGCGCGCTGTTGTCCACGCACCTGGCGCTGGTGGTGCAAAAGAGCGGGCAACAGACCCTGCTGCTCGATCTCGGCCTGCCACGGGGCGACAGCCTGGCGCTGTTGGGCCTGGAAAGCTCGTTCCATTTCGGCGATGCCCTGCGGCACTTGCGCCGCCTGGACTCGACGATGATCGACAGCGCCTTTACCCGCACCGAAGAGGGGCTACGCATCCTCGCCTATGCCAGTGGTGACGAACCGCTCAAGCGCACCAGCGCGGCCGAGTTGTACATGCTGCTCAGCGCCTTGCGCCAACACTTCCAGCACATCATCGTCAACCTCACCGGACAGTCTGACAGCGAGGCCCTGCGGACCTTCGTCAGTCACTGCGACAAATTGCTCTGGTACACCGACCAGAGTGTGCTCGATTGCCGGCGCAACCTGACGATACTCAACCTCTGGCGTGAAAAGGGCATGAAGCTCGATCACGCACGCCTGCTGGTCGATCGCTACCTCAAGGGCGTCTCCCCGGACTCCGAAACCCTCGGCAAGACCTTCGGGCTCCCGGTGCTGTCGGTCCTGCCGTTCAATGCCGAGCTGCGCCTGAATGTGAAGAACCAGGGGCAGACGCTGTTCGAACTGGCCTCGCGCGAAGCCCTGACCCAGGGCCTCAAGGCCCTGGGCGAGCGCCTGGCCAAGCGCTCCGAAGGCCGGGCCAAGACCGCCGAGGGCTGGCTCAACCGGATCTGGGGACATAAGTGATGAGCGAAAAACTGTTCGGCGGCCAGAGCCGTGGGACGGCCGGCAATACCGACCACGAAGGGCTCAAGCTGGTGCTGCACCGCTACATCATCGATGCCATCGAGGAGTCGGGGAAAAACCTGCTGGAGGGTTCGCGCCAGGTCCTCTCCCAGTTCGTCATCGACAAGGTCGGCGAATACGTGTCGCGCCTGCACCTGGCGATCTCCCGCTACGAGATGGAGCGGCTGGCGGAGGAGATCGTCGACGAGCTGACCGGCTTCGGCCCGCTGGAGGTATTGCTGCGGGATCCGGCGGTCACCGAAATCCTGGTCAACGGGCCGCACCGGGTGTTTCTCGAGCGTGATGGCCTGTTGCACCAAAGCGACCTGCGGTTCATCGACGACCATCATGTGGAGCGGGTCATCCAGCGGATCCTGGCGCCGCTGGGGCGACGCCTGGACGAATCGTCGCCGATGGTCGATGCGCGAATGCCCGATGGCAGCCGGGTCAACGCGATCATCCCGCCGATCGCCCTGGACGGTCCTTGCCTGTCGATCCGGAAGTTTCGCAAGGACATGCTCAAGAGCAACGACCTGGTCGCGATGCAGACCATCGACCAGGCCATTTTCGAGTTCTTCCAGGACGCCGTGGGCAAGCGCTGCAATATCCTGATCAGCGGCGGTACGGGGACCGGCAAGACCACCCTGCTCAACATCCTCAGCCAGCTGATCGACCGCCACCAGCGGCTGGTCACCATCGAGGACGTCGCCGAGCTGCAACTCAACCATCCCCATGTGGTGCGCCTGGAAACCCGTCCGCCGAATGCCGAGGGCCATGGCGAGGTGAAGTCCAGCGACCTGATCCGCAACGCCCTGCGGATGCGCCCGGACCGGATCATCCTCGGCGAGATCCGTGGCGTGGAGGTGCTCGACGTGCTGACGGCGATGAACACCGGCCACGACGGTTCGATGAGCACGGTGCACGCCAACAACGCCCAGGACGCCCTGCTGCGCCTGGAGACCCTGGTCGGGCTGACCGGGCGCCAGGTCGCGGAGAAAACCCTGCGCCAGATGATCTGCGCGGCACTGGACGTGGTCATCCAGTTGACCCGCCTGCCCGATGGCCGGCGCGCTGTCAGCGAAGTGGTGGAAGTGGTGGGGGTACGTGACGATATCTATGTCACCAATACCCTGTTCCGCCTGGATCGTCGCAACGGTTTCAGCTTCCAGCGCGATGCGGTCAACCCGGCGGGTGACAAGTTGCGGCGCGAGTCGCACCTGACCTTCGACGATTGAGGAGGCCTGACCATGCTCGTGCCGTTGCTGCTTGGTCTCATCTGTCTGCTGTTGCTCGGTTTGTCGCTACGGCTGTTCCAGTTGGGGATGCGCAAGACAGGCAACGAACGGGTGCTCAGCCGTCTGACCGAGGGACAGCCGGTGCTGGTCGCGGCCACGGGTGTCGCCAGTCCCATGAGAAACTACCTAGATCATCTGTTCCTGCGTGCCGGGCTCGACCGTCCGGGTGAACGATTGATCCTGTGGCTGGTGGTCTGGGCGTTGCTGGTGTTCCTGGGTGGGCTGCTGGCGGGGCTGTTCGGGCTGCTGGTGATGTTGCTGCTGCCGCCGCTTGGCCTGCGCCTGTTCGTGGGCTGGCGTTATCGGCGACGGGTGCGGCGGATGGTCGAGCAGTTGCCGCAACTGCTCGACCATGCGGTACGCAGCCTGAAGTCCGGCCGGACCCTGGCCGATGCGATCCTCGGCGGGATCGAGGCGTCGGCCGACCCCTTGCGCGAGGCCATGACACGTATACGGCGTAACGTCGAGCTGGGAGTCAGCCTGCCGGAAGCCGCCAGTGATTTTGCCGAGTTCTACGAACGGGAAGAGTTTCGCTTCCTGGCCCTGGGCCTGAAGGTCAACCATCGTTATGGCGGCAATGCCAGTGAGCTGCTGGAAAACCTGATGAAGCTGATTCGCGAACGCGAGCAGGCGGCACGGCAACTGCGGGCGATGACCGGCGAGACCCGCATGACAGCGGTGGTCCTGGCGCTCCTGCCCATTGGCGTGGCGAGCTATTTCATGGTGACCAACCCCGGCTACCTGCTGGGCATGTGGCACGACCCGAGCGGCCAGCAGATGCTGCTGCTTTCCTTTGGCCTGCAGGTGCTGGGGTGCCTGGCGCTGTGGCGCATGTTGCGGAGCGTATGAGATGGCCCTGTTGATGAGCGTTCTGCTGTTTCTCGCTGCCCTGGTGCTGATCGTCGGAAACCTGTTGCAGGCCCGCCAGCGTGAAAGGGCGGTGGCGCAGCGCCTGCAGGGGCACATGGTACGTGAACGACTCAAGCTGAGCGACTGGTTGCGAGTCCTGGGGGACACACGTTTCGGCCAGCGCTCGGTCAGCCTCGACAACGAGACCCAGGTGCTGCTCAACCGTATCGGCTGGCGCAAGGCGAGCCAGCGCTCGCTGTTTGCCGCCTGCCAGATCGGTGCGCCGGTGGTGCTGCTGGTGGTGGTCCTGCTGGTGCAGGGCGTATTTTTCTCCGAGCTGGAGTCGCCCTGGATTGCTCCGTTCCTGGGGCTGTCCGCTGGCTATCTGCTGCCCAAGCGGTTGCTGGTCCTGGCGGCCGGGCGACGCCAGAAGCAGGTGGTGGTCGAGGTGTCGACTTTCATCCCGTTGCTGCGCATTCTTTTCGAGTCGGGGATGGCTGTGGAGCAGGCGTTGCGGGTGATGGCCAATGAGTCACGGCAGTTGTTGCCGGTGTTGAGCGGCGAGCTGCAACTGGTGCTGGCCCGGGTCGATTCCGGCCTGGAACTGAGCGAGGAGTTGGGCAAGATGGCCCGCTTCCTGGCGGTCGATGAATTCGATGATACCTGCGTCATCCTCCAGCAACTGCTCCAGCAGGGCGGCGGCGCGATGAAGTCGCTGCTGTCGCTCAAGCAGCTGCTCGATGACCGGCGCCTGACCCGCCTGCAGGAGTACATCTCGAAGATGTCGGCGAAGATGTCGGTGGTGATGATGGTGTTTCTGTTTCCGGCTTTGCTGATCGTGCTCGCCGGGCCCGGTTTTACGGCCTTGGGCAAGGCCTTCGGTACCTCCTAGCGGGCTGCCGCATCCCGCTGTCGTGGCCCCTTGGGCGACAGCGCCAGGGCCAGTTGCGTGCGGTTGTGCATGTGGGTCAGGCGCAGCACCTGCGACACGTAGAGCTTCACGGTGTTTTCGGTGATGCCCAGTTCGCAGGCGATCTGGTAGTTGGTCTGCCCCTTGCCCACCAGCCGCGCCACATCGATCTGCCGCGGCGACAGTCGGCTGAAGAGCATCGAGCTGTCCCGTTCCTGCGATTCGCCTGAAATTGCCCCGGTGGTCTCCTCGCCACGTTCCTGGGGCGAGCGCCGGACATTGTCCAGGTCGCGGTAGAGGTCATCGATGGACTCAGCCAGAAACTGCAGCTTCTGGTTCAGGTGGCCCAGGCTTTCATTCTGCCGGCGTTCAGCGATCACCGCTTCCTGGCGCTGGATCCCTTCGAGCAGTTCGGCGAGGTCCACCGGCTTCTGGTAGTAGTCGGCGATCCCGGCACGCAGGGCCTTGATCACATCCTGTTTGTCGGCACGACCGGTCAGCATGATCGACTCGAAAATCCGTTGCTTGCCGGCCAGGCGCTGCAGTTCACGTACCAGTTCGATGCCGTCGAGTTCGGGCAGGTGCAGGTCGCAGAGGACCAGGTCGATACCCGGGTCCTGCTTGAAGTGCGTGATGGCGGCGTGGCCCGATAGGGCGGGTACGCAGCGGTAGCCGTTTCTTTCGAGAAATTCGCAGAGTTCTTCCACGATCAGTGGCTCGTCATCGACCACCAGCACCTTCACCTGAGAGACAAGCTTGTTCACGCGCCACTCCATGCCTTGCCAGCCAATGACTACGAGTTCCCTACCCATGCGCGCATGCCTGGGGTCTGCCAGTAAAAGTAGACGCACTTTGCCATGCTGTACATGTATGAAACCGGCCTCCACGACTAGTGGAGGCTGGCCGTCACGCAGAGCAGCCCGAGCCACAGGAACGGGGCGAACGGTTGTTTGTCTGAGGTTCCCGGTTCCAGCTGGTGCAGCATGCGCCTGGGGCGCTTGCCCAGCAGGGGCCAGAGCCTGGACCCCAGCGTCAGCCAGAGCAGGCTGGCCACGCCGGCGCCGATGACTGTCCCCAGCACATAGCGACTGTCGCTGGCCAGGGCCAGGGCAATCAGCAGCTTGACGTCAGCGGCCCCCAGCCTGGCCGTGGCGTAGCCGGGCAGGGTCAGCAGCAGGGCCAGCAGGAAGGCCCAGCCGCCCTGCTCGGCCGTGGCTCCCAGCCAGGTGTTGCCGCTCCAGAGCATATAGAACAGTGCCAGCGCCGAGCCTCCGAGGGTCAGGCTGTTGGCGATTTCCCGCTGGCGCAGGTCCTGCGCCGCACAGAGTGTGAACCAGACAAGCAGGATGAGGCTGTGCATCGGTTAAAAAACGTCCTTTTCCGATGAATGATTCTATGCTGATAGCAACGTGCAGTTGTCAGGGTAGACGCAGTCATGATCCCGGGCCTCCCCAAAAAGCAAAAAGGCGCCGCCGCCATCGAATTCGCGCTGGTCTTCGTGATTTTCTTCGCGGTGCTCTACGGCCTGGTCAGCTACAGCCTGCCGATGCTCATGATGCAGTCGTTCAATGCGGCGTCTGCCGAGGGCGTGCGCCAGGGCGCGCAGGTCGATCCGGTGGCCAGCGGCAGCAGTTACGCCACCCTGCTCAAGAGCACGGCAACTGCAGCGGCAGCCCAGCGGTTGCAATGGATTCCCTCGGCGCTGAGCTTCAATGCCTCCACCGACATCAGCGCCACCTATACGGGGGGAGTGCTGACGGTCAGCATCCGCTACCCGAGTTCACGCCTGCGCAACGTCCTGCCGTTCCTGGTGCTGCCCGGAATCGGTACGGTGCCCAACCTGCCAGCGAATCTCACGGCCAGCGCGAGCATGCAATTTTGAGTTCCGGGGAGAAACTGTTCGGTCGTCTGCTAGGCCGGGGAGTAGAGCCGACGCTCACCCCCTTACCCGAGCCGTCCACCTCGGCGGCCGAGCTGCGCATTCGCCTCGACGGCGACGGTCGCGTGCTGGAGGTCGCCGGGCCGCTGCGCCATGGGCTGGCGGCGATCTCCCGGCAGGGGGCCTACCCGCTGCGCGACCTGCTGGCAACGTCCAGCCACCTGTCGGTCGAGGGCGCGCCGGCGGACTGGCTCGGGCATGTCCTGGACCTGGACTTCAACGGCCTCGCCGAGCAGATTGTGCATACCCGTGGCTGGCTCCAGCCCTTTCAGGACGGCTGGTTGCTGCAGGCGCTGGATATCGGTGACCTGCTCAAGGACAACCAGACGGCGCAGAACCGCGAGTACCTGCAACACTTTGCCGCCCGGATGAGCGAGCAGTTGCGCCTGTGCAGCCAGGCACGACTGTCCCAGGTCCTCGCCGAACAACTGCAGGCGCTGGCCCAGCGCTGGCAGGTTCCCTGCCTGGCCCTGGCCCTGCTGGATGAGCCCGGGCAGCAATGGCAGGTGCACAGCCACTACCGGGCCCACGATGCGCCGCCGCTCTGGCAGGAAGGCCAGGCCCTGGGCACTGGGTTGGACAGCCTCAACGGCACGGCGCCGCTGCGCCTTGAGGTGCGCGAAGGTCTCAGTGAGTACCCACGGCTGCTGGGCGTGATGGGCAATGCCGATGGCCTGCTGGTGCCGTTTCATGACGAACATGGCGTGGCGGCCTGGCTGCTGTGTGGTTTCTATCCGGTCCGGCAGCGCGCTCCGCAGCTCAGCGACCAGGACTGGCTGCAATTGGCGGCCGCCCTGGCGGCACCGTTGCTGGGGCGTCGTCGTCAACAGTTGCAGCTCCAGCAGCAGGAGCGCCTGGAAATCCTGCAGGAGTTGCTGGGCACGGGCTGGTGGGAGTGGCTGCCGGCCAGGGACGAATTGCAACTGGCCGCTCCCCTGGCCCAGATGCTGGGGTTGGGCGAGTCGCAGGCGCCGCTGTCGATGGACGACTGGCTGGCGGTGATCCATCCCGCCGATCGTGAGGAAATGACCAGTTGCCTGCGGGACTTGCGCCAGGGCAAGCCCATGCTGCTCTGCGTGCGCCTGTACCAGGACGAGGCGGCGGACGCCGCCCGTTGGTATCGACTGCAGGGGCAGTCGCTGGGCATTGGCGAGGCGCAGCGCGTCGTCGGTTTCATGCTCGACATCAGCGACGTCAAGAATCAGGAGCAGTTGGCTGCCGCCGCCCATGCGCGGCTGGACAACCTCATCGCCAGCTCGCCGGCGGTGATCTATGTGCAGCGGTATGTCGAGGGCGCGCTGGTCCCGGTGTTCTTCAGCGACAGCCTGCTGCCGTTGCTCGGCCGGACCCTGGCCGACTGCACCCGGGACGGCTTGGCGCAATGGATTCACCCCGAGGACCGTGATCGCTACTTCGAGCGAACCCGGCAGTTGCTGCGTGAGGGGCATGTCAGTTGCCGCTATCGGCTCCAGGACCAGCGCGGCGAATATCACTGGCTGCTCGACGAGGCGCGCCTGCTGCGTGACGACCTGGGCCTGCCGGTGGAGGCGGTGGGCCTGTGGATGGACGTCACCGAGGCCACCCTGGCTGCCGAGCGTATCGAGAAAAGCGAGGAACGCTACCGGATCCTGGTGGAGGATTCGCCGGCGATGATCTGCCGCTACCGGCCGGACCTGACGCTGATCTTCGGCAACAAGCCGCTGGCGAAGTACCTCGAATGCCCGCCTGAGCAATTGCCGGGCGTGAACCTGGGCAGTTGGATGTCGCCGGAGCAGCATGCCGCGTTTGTGAAGCGGCTGGAGCAACTGACTCCCGAGCTGCCGGTCAGTACCGCCGAGATCAGCCTGCAACTGCCTGGCCGCGAGCATGCCTGGTGGGTCTGGTCCGACCGCGGGGTGTTCGATGCCCAGGGCCGGCTACAGGAAATCCAGGCCGTGGGCCGCGACAACACCGAGGTGCGCCGTTCCCAGCAGCAACTGACCCAGAGCGCGAAAATGGCCACCCTCGGCGAGATGGCCACCGGGCTCGCCCACGAGATCAACCAGCCGTTGAACGTGATGCGCATGGCCATCGTCAACGTGCTCAAGCGCCTGGGCAACGGTGATGTACAGATCGACTACCTGCAGGACAAGCTCAACCGTATCGATGCCCAGGTCCAGCGGGCGGCGCGGGTGGTCGATCACATGCGGGTGTTCGGTCGCCGCTCGGAAATCGAGGCCGCCCCGTTCAATCCGGCCCAGGCGGTGGAGGGCACCCTGTCGCTGCTCAGCGAAGGCATGAAGGGCAAGGGCGTGCAGTTGCGGGTGCCGCCGATCGAGTTCGAGGTGCAGGTACGCGGCTTCGTCGACCAGCTGGAGCAAGTGTTGATCAACCTGATGGTCAACGCCCGCGATGCGTTGCTGAGCAAGCGCGAGAAGAACCGGGACTTCGAACCCTGGATCTCGGTCACCGCCGAGCATGACGAACGTTCGGTGCGGCTGATCGTCGAGGACAATGGTGGCGGTATCGACCCGCGCCTGCTGGAGCGGATCTTCGAGCCGTTCTTCACCACCAAGCCGGTGGGCATCGGTACCGGCCTGGGTTTGTCGGTGAGCTATGGCATCGTCGAGAACATGGGCGGGCGGATGAGCGTGCGCAATGGCGACGATGGCGCACGCTTCTGTGTCGAGTTGCCGCTGGTGCTAGATCACTAGGTAGGCCTTGCCGGTCTGGCCGCAGGTGAGGTTGGCGCCGACGCTGACACTGTTGATGTCGATACCCAGGTTGAGTAGCAGATTATTGATCAAGGGGGTGACAAGGCTGCTGAGCAGGCCGGTGATTGCCGAGATCAGCGTGTTCAGAGTCTGGGACAGTGCGGATAGCAATGTGTTCAGCAACCCTCCGATCAGCCCGGAACTCAGGGTGGGGGAGTGAACAATGAGTGTCGGGTTGTTCAGGGCGTTCGTCAGTATGCTTTGAGCGGTTGGCCTTGGGACTGACTGGATCAGCGTCTGACCACTGTTCACGTTCGGTGGGTTGTTGAAGAGCATGTTTTGAACAGTTGTCTGGTCCAGCGGGATGTTTACAAGCAATTCGCTTCCACCTCCTGCGAATGGCGTGCGGGCACCGCAGGTCGTTCCATGACAGACCTTGCTGCCGATATCGATTAGTGTCAGGGGGCTGACGCTCTCGGCTGACGACCCAGAGAACCAGATGGCCTTGTCTATACGGCCTATTTTCAGGGCGCCAGCAGCGGTAGTGGTGGTGGCGGAGAGAGTCTTGCTTCCAGTCCCGCTTGCAGGGCAGCTGTAGTCCGTGACATGGCTGGCTCCCATTCCTATCTCAAGACCTATGTCCAGATTCAGGTTGGGCAGTACCTGCAGGTCGGTCTGTGTACAGGTTCCACCCAGCAGGCACCCCGGCCCCAACAGTGTATTGATGGAGCCAACGATGACGTTCAGGGTCGAGTTCACCAATTGCAGAACCGCATTTATCAGCGATAGGTCTACGGATATCAAAGCCCTGATCTGGCCCGTCTGAACATATATCTGGTTCGGACCGGTCGGGTTCTGCTTCGCCAGCCTGGGGTCGCCTATCGCGGAGAACTGTGGTGGTTGGATGACACCTACGGTGGTCGTGACGCCCGCCACGCCGAGAATACTCACCGGTAGCGCTGCTATCGCGGCGCCATTCCTGTTCGCCAACTGTACGAATCCCTGGATCAGTTGGAATAGCTGAACATCGGCATTCAGCCCATTCGCCAGGGTTCCCGTCTGGAGCTTCAGCAGATCTCCCAGCTTGATCGGGCTTGCTCCGGTCGCGGCGACCTGAAGATTGCCCAGTGCAGTCGTCACGGCTGCTGTGGCTCCGTTGGCGGCCAGCACGTCGGCAGCCGCTTTTATGAAGGTCGTCACACTGGCCTGGGTATTGAGCAACGCGTTGTAGTCACCAGCGGTCACTCCCAGGGATAGGGCCAACTGGTTCATGTAGCTGAGCAGGTTTATGTTGGTTTTGACCAGTCCATCCCAGCCGGCAGTACTGATATTGACGTTCCCTCCCAGCAGTCCGGAGAACAGCGGGTTTAGGACGTTGGATCGGGTTGTGTCGACGCTGAGCAGGGTGCTGCGGATATTCAGCTGTGCCAGGTAGGGTAACGGTGCCGCAGCGACTGCCGTAGCCGTCAGTTGGGTGGTCAGGTTGGTGGGGCCGCTTGAAAACAACGCGCCGATTCCGGCAGCAACGCTGGTCGTCACCGATGTCGTCGCAGTGACACGAATAGCGTCGGATTTACTGGCATCGACACTGAAGGTCCGCAGATTGTTGGCACCTGTAACCAGTGTGCCGCAGACGGTTGCCAGTGTATTGTCAGATCCGACCACAAAGGCATTCCTGTTGGCGCTCTGGGTCGCATAAGTGGCGGCACTCAAGCCCGCCTGGCAGTTGCCTCCCCGACTGACAGCCTCAAGCGCCGCCGTATCGGCAACCCTTTGCAGGTTCCGTTTCGCCAGGTACAACCGCCCGGTATCGACCACCACCACCATGCAGACCAACGCCAACCCGAGGGTCAGGGCAGCCATCAGGCCGATGGCGCCGCGTTGCCTGGACGGGTCGCGAAATACCCGCGCACGACGGGGGAAAGACATCGAGCACTCCTTTGCCGGCGCGTGGCCGAGCGCTTACTTTCCTGTGTTGCATGCCAGTGTAGTCAAGGCTGGTGGAAGCGTGGCGGACGCCCAGGTCGTCGTGGCGAGCGGGCTTGCCCGCGTTGGGCTGCAAGGCAGCCCCGGAGTCGGCAATTGCGGTGTGTCAGGTGCAGGTGCGAGGCCGGTTTCAGGGCTGCTGCGCACCCCAGCGCGGGCAAGCCCGCTCACCACAGTGGGTGGAGGTCCATGGCCGGTGGGGATTATCTGGGAGGTCGCTTGCCATCACTTGCCGGCGAACGGGTCCACCAGCTGATAGTCGATGTCGTGGCAAGCGGGCTTGCCCGCGTTGGGCTGCAAGGCAGCCCCGGAGTCGGCAATTGCGGTGTGTCAGGTGCAGGTGCGAGGCCGGTTCAGGGCTGCTGCGCACCCCAGCGCGGGCAAGCCCGCTCACCACAGTGGGTGGAGGTCCATGGCCGGTGGGGATTATCTGGGCGGTCGCTCGCCATCACTTGCCGTCGAACGGGTCCACCAGCTGATAGTCGATGTCGTGGCGAGCGGGCTTGCCCGCGTTGGGCTGCAAGGCAGCCCCGGAGTCGGCAATTGCGGTGTGTCAGGTGCAGGTGCGAGGCCGGTTTCAGGGCTGCTGCGCACCCCAGCGCGGGCAAGCCCGCTCACCACAGTGGGTGGAGGGCCATGGCCGGTGGGGATTATCTGGGCGGTCGCTCGCCATCACTTGCCGTCGAACGGGTCCACCAGCTGATAGTCGCTGTCGTGGCGAGCGGGCTTGCCCGCGTTGGGCTGCAAGGCAGCCCCGGAGTCGGCAATTGCGGTGTGTCAGGTGCAGGTGCGAGGCCGGTTTCAGGGCTGCTACGCACCCCAGCGAGGGCAAGCCCGCTCACCACAGTGGGTGGGGGCCATGGCCGGTAGAGATTATCTGGGCGGGTAGTTCGCCATCAGCTTGCCCACGGTCTTTTGGATGGCGGCACTGCGTTCGGCGGGTGTCGGCAGGTTGTCCATGTCCTGCTCGGCACTGCCGCGCCAGACCAGCTTGCCGTCCCTGCCGTCGAACAGGTCCACCTGGATCGTCGCGACCTGATAGTCGATGTTGCGGATCTCGGTGTAGCCCGGGCCCGCCCACAGGCCTCCACCCCGCCATGGGCCACCCCAGCCACCGCCATAATTGGTGGCGACCTGTTGCTGGCGGTTGTCGACGATCAGATAGGCCTGCACCTTCACATCGGCCTTGCCGCCGGCGGATGCCGGACGCAGGCCTCGCTGGTCCAGTTGCTCACCGACCGCCTGGCGGATGCGCTGCTCGGTCAGGTCGCTCTTGATCCGTGGATCGTCCGGACGGTATTGCAGCGCGGGTTCTTTCCAGCTCCAACTGCGATAGCCGGCGAAATCGCGGCTGGCGTCGAAGTCGTGGTTGACCTGGGTGGTCTCGCACGCGCTGAGCAGCACGGCAAAAGCCACTAAAGCGAGACGGCGGAACATGATCTTTCTCCGGTAGCCTGGGAAGGTTGTCTAGCTGGGTGGATAGGCGGCCAGGGCCTTGTGCACCGCTTCGCGCAGTGCATCCGCGCGTTCGAGCTGATTGCCCTGGCTGGCGGTTTCGGCGCTGGCGCTCCAGACCGGCTGGCCGGTCGCCGCATCGAACAGGCTGACACGCGCCACGAGCACCTGGACCTCATAGGTGCGCACGATCGGCACGCTGTGGTACACGCCGTATCGGTTGCCATACGGACCGCCGCCATAGCCCCCGGCGTAGCCATAGTCCTCCTGGACCTGGCGCAGGCGTTTTTCCATGTGCACGTCGGCGCTGACCCGCAGGTCCGGCGGTGTCCCGTCGCGACGTGGGCGCAGGCCCTGCTCGTCGAGGGCGTTGCCGACCATCTCGGCCAGTTGCGCCGAGTCGGCCCAGGTGGTGCCGGCGGGCTGGCGGTCGTTGAGCCAGGCCCAGGTCCGATAGCGGCCATAGTCCCGGGCGGGTGCCGGATAGGCGCTCAGATCCAGGGTCCGGGCAGCCTGGGGCGGCGCTGGCGGGATCGGCATCGAACTGGCGGTATACGGATTCGGACTCGAACAGGCCGCAAGCCCCAGGCACAGCGTTGACAGCACGAAACGGCGATTCATGGCATCCTCCGTATTACACCGGTCGGCAGATCCAGTGCAGGTAGCGCCCAAGCCCGGCAAAGCTCGGGTGACGACGATGGGCCAACTCCATCTCCAGCAGGTCGACCAGCTCGGCGCGGTTCTGGAACTCGACCGGCATGTAGTCATGGAACACCCTGACGCCGCTCTGGGTCTCGACGTTCCACAGACCTTCAAGTTGCGCCGCCAGCTCACGTGGATCAAGCGGTTGTTGCGGGGTCAGGCTCTGTTTCTCACCGGCCATGTCGTTCTTGCGCATCTTGCGGAAATGGCCCTTGAGCAGGTTGCGGTAGATCAGCGCATCGCGGTTGTAGAAGGCCAGGGACAACCAGCCGCCGGGCTTGGCCAACTGATGCAGGACCGGCAGGATCGCGTGGGGTTCGGCCAGCCATTCCAGTACCGCGTGGCACAGCACCAGGTCGTAGGGCTCGGTGAGCTGGCCGAGCAGTTCCTGCCACGGCGCCTGGATGAAGATCGCCGGCTGCCCGGCCTCGGCGAAGCGCTGGCGGGCGCCCTCGAGCATCGGCTCGGCGGGCTCGGCTAGGGTCACGTGGTGGCCGCGCTGGGCCAGCCACAGTGACATGTGGCCCAGGCCGGCGCCGATGTCCAGCACTCGCAGCGGCCGGTCCGGCAGGCTTTCGGCGAGATCGGCCTGCAACACTGCGAGACGGATCGCACCCTTGGCGCCGCCGTAGATCTTCTCGGCGAAGCGGGTGGCCAACTGGTCGAAATGGCGGTCGCTCATCGGGCGAACCGCCGTTCGCTGTCGGCCAGCTTGGCGCGGACCACTTCGTTCATGTCCAGCCCCAGCTCACTGCACAGCAACAGGAGATAGAGAATGATGTCACCGACTTCCTGCCCGGCATGGGCGAGTTTTTCTGGCGGTAGCTGGCGCGACTGATCCTCGGTCAGCCACTGGAATATCTCCACCAGCTCGGCCATTTCGACGCTGGCGGCCATCGCCAGGTTTTTCGGGCTGTGGAATGGCTTCCAGTCGTTGCGATCACGGATGCCGTGCAGGCGTTGGGTCAGTTCGTCGAGGTTCATGCGTGGTGTTCTCCTTCCAGGCCGCTAGCTTCCGGTGGATGGGAATGGGAAGCAAGGGCCTCTCCATGAAGAGAACGTTCCAGGCCGATGAAATATTCGTCGGCCCCAGCCAATTGTCAGCTTGCCGGACGTGCCTCAGGCCATCGGTTGCCAATGCCCGGTCATGTGTTCCAGCTCCCCGGCACCGATCAGTCGCAGGTCACCGCTGGAGCCCGGGACGCTGGCGTGCAGCACCAGTTCATTGGGCAGGTGCACCGGTTTCCTGAACGTCACGTCGATCTCGATGTTCGCCGCCGGCAGGTGATTGCCCAGGGCCGCCAGGGTACGCGCCTTGTTCCACAGGCCGTGGGCGATGGCCCTGGGAAAACCGAACAGCCGGGCGCTGAGGGCGCTCAGGTGGATCGGGTTGTAGTCCCCGGAGACCTTGGCGTATTGCCGGCCGATATTGCCCGGGCACGGCCAGCTTGCCAGTTCGAGCAAAGGGGCTGGCACCGAGTGCAGAGGGTCGGGCGGAGTGCCCGGCAACTCGACCCCGCGACAGAGCATGCGGCTCTCGGCTTCCCACAGCGGTCCCAGGGCATCGTCGATCTGGGTCACGAGGTCGAAGGTCGCGCCCTTGGCGTGGGGTTGCAGGTTCTGCACCTGGACGCCGACCCGCAGGCTGGTGACGCCACCGAGTGGGCGCAGGATGCGGATCCGGTTGCTCAAGTGGACCAGACCCATCAGCGGAAAGGGAAAGTTTTTGGCGGTCAGCAGTTGCAATTGCAGGGGGAAGGCCAGCACATGGGGATAGGTCGCTGGCATCAGGCCGGTGTCGGCGAACCCGCAGATCCGCCGATAGGCGGCCAGGCGCTTGGTGTCGACGGTGACCCAGCAGCGCAGGCCTTCGCCCGGCAGTTGTGTACCGGTGATCTTGCGGCGGCGGGCTGCCCGGACATACAGGCCGGGCAGCCCGGGGGCGGCGTTCAGGTATTGCCAGTTCACGAGCATGTTCAGGCCCCCAGTACGCTTTGTCCACAGACCCGCAGGGCCTGGCCGCTGACCGTGCCGGAGCCCGGTTGAGCGAGCCAGGCCACGGCTTCGGCGACATCCTGGGGCAGGCCGCCCTGGCCCAGGGAGCTCATGCGCCGTCCGGCTTCGCGCAGGGCGAAGGGGATGTGTGCGGTCATCTGCGTTTCGATGAAGCCGGGTGCCACCGCGTTGATGCTGATGCCGCGCTCGCCCAGCAGCGGGGCCCAGGCCTGTGCCAAGCCGATCAGCCCGGCCTTGCTCGCGGCATAGTTGGTCTGGCCGCGATTGCCGGCGATCCCGCTGATGGAGGCCAGCAGGATCACCCGGCCATGGTCGTGCAGGGTGCCGCTGTCGAGCAGGGCCTTGGTCAGCACCTGGGGCGCGTTGAGGTTGACCGCCAGTACCGCGTCCCAGAACTCCGGTGTCATGTTCGCCAGGGTCTTGTCGCGGGTAATGCCAGCGTTGTGGACGAGGACGTCGAGGCCGTCCGGCAGTTGTTCCACCAGTTGCCTGGCGGCATCCTCGGCGCAGATATCGAGGGCGATGCTGCGCGCACCGAGGCGCGCGGCGAGGGCCTCCAGGTCGGTCCTGGCCTGGGGGACGTCGAGCAGGATGATTTCGCTGCCATCGCGTGCGAGGGTTTCGGCGATGGCTGCGCCGATGCCCCGTGCCGCGCCGGTGACCAGCGCCTTGCGCCCGGCCAGCGGCCTGCTCCAGTCCAGGACCCGGCTGGTGCAGGCGCTCAGGTGCAGCACCTGGCCACTGATGTAGGCGCTCTTGGGCGACAGGAAAAAGCGCAGGGCGCCCTCGAGCTGGTCCTGGGCATCGTCGTCAACCTGCAGCAATTGCACGGTGCCGCCGTTGCGCAGCTCCTTGGCCAGCGACCGGCTGAACCCTTCCAGGGCCCGTTGCGCGCTGGCGGCGAAGGGGTCTCGCAGGCCTTGCGGGGCACGCCCGAGGATCACCACATGGGCGCACGACTCGAGATTGCGCAGCAGCGGCTGGAAGAACTCGCGCAGTTGCTTGAGCTGGTCCACCTGTTCGAGGGGGCTGGCGTCGAACACCAGCGCCTTGAGCCTGGGGCCGTGGCCGGGAATCCAGCTGCTGCAGCCCGGCACTTCGCTGCCATAGCTGTAGACGGCATCGGTCAGTCGCTGGGCGAAGCTGGCGATGTGCGCGGCCAGCGGCCCGCCACCGAGCAGCAGGGCACCTTCGACCGGGCGCAGGCGCCCGGCCTGCCAGCGCTCCAGACGCGTCGGTGCCGGCAGGCCAAGCGCGCCGACCAGGCGTTGGCCGATCGTCGAGTTGGCGAAGTCGATATAACGGTCAGGCATGGAACGCTCTCCGGCGACAGGGGTTCAAAGGTGGACCGCAACGGCCTGGCGGTGGTTCGTTTTCTAAGAAAGGTCCTACTCTTTTAGCGGCAGTGTCATTCGAATAATAGGGAGTTTTTTATGAATACGTTGCGCCGTGTTGCCATCATCGGAGGCAATCGCATCCCGTTTGCCCGCTCCAACGGCGCCTATGCCAGCGCGAGCAACCAGGCGATGCTGACGGCGGCGCTGGAGGGGCTGATCGAGCGTTTCAACCTGCACGGCCTGCGCCTGGGCGAGGTGGCGGCGGGGGCGGTGCTCAAGCACGCGCGGGATTTCAACCTGACCCGCGAGTGCGTGCTCGGCTCGCGGCTGTCGCCACAGACGCCGGCCTACGATATCCAGCAGGCTTGCGGCACCGGGCTGGAGGCGACGCTGCTGGTGGCGAACAAGATCGCCCTGGGGCAGATCGAATGCGGCATTGCCGGCGGCGTCGACACCGCCTCCGATGCGCCGATCGGGGTCAACGAAGGGCTTCGACAGATCTTGTTGCAAATTAATCGGGGCAAGGGCCTCGCGGGAAAGCTCAAGCCGCTGCTGCAACTGCGCCCAGGCCAGCTGAAGCCGGAATTGCCGCGCAATGGTGAGCCGCGTACCGGGTTGTCCATGGGGCAGCACTGCGAGTTGATGGCGCAGGCCTGGCACATCCCGCGGGACGAACAGGACCAGGTGGCCCTCGACAGCCATCACAAGCTGGCCGCGGCCTACGCCGAAGGCTGGCATGACGATCTGCTTACTCCGTTTCTCGGCCTGAACCGGGACAACAACCTGCGTCCCGACCTCAGTCTGGAAAAGCTTGCCGCCCTCAAGCCGGTGTTCGAGCGCAGTGCCAGGGGCACGCTGACCGCAGGCAACTCCACGCCCCTTACGGATGGCGCCTCGCTGGTGCTGCTGGGCAGTGAGGACTGGGCCCGGGAGCGCGGGCTGCCGGTACTCGCCTACCTGCGTGACGGCGAAGCGGCGGCGGTGGATTTCGTCAAGGGTGCGGAAGGGCTGTTGATGGCACCGGTGTATGCGGTGCCACGGCTGTTGGCGCGTAATGGCCTGACCCTGCAGGACTTCGACTACTACGAGATCCACGAGGCGTTCGCCGCCCAGGTGCTGTGCACCCTGAAGGCCTGGGAAGATCCCGAGTACTGCAAGACCCGCCTGGGGCTCGATGCCCCTTTGGGTTCGATCGACCGCAGCCGGCTCAACGTCAAGGGCAGCTCATTGGCGGCGGGACATCCGTTTGCGGCCACGGGTGGGCGAATCGTCGCCAACCTGGCGAAATTGCTGGACCGGGCGGGGAAAGGGCGCGGCCTGATCTCCATCTGTGCCGCCGGCGGGCAGGGTGTCACGGCGATCATCGAGCGCTGACGCTTTCGCGGATAAATCCTGCTCCCACAGTTTGCGTCGATCACAAGATTTGTGTTCAGCACGGTACCGTGGGAGCCGGATTTATCCGCGAACAGGCCCTCGAGATCCCGAAATCGCGCCTACAGGCACCGCCTTGCTCCCGGCATGGGCATTGTCTTATGCCTGGCTCTGGCCTAAGGTCGCATCCACCAGCCATTAGGCGATACAAGGTTCAACCATGCCGAACAACGGACAACGAGGGCCGGAAAGACAGATTCCAGCGCTGTCGGTCCTGCCGCGCCCGCTGTATGCGCGGGCGGAGAGTCTCAATGCCGGGTCGTGGACCTCACGCCACACTCATGACTGGGTGCAATTTTCCTACGCCATCAGTGGCGTGCTGGGCGTGCATACCTCCGAAGGCAGCTTCTTTGCGCCGCCGCAGTGGGGGGTGTGGATCCCGGCCGGGCTGGAGCATGAGGTGGTGACCTCGATGCAGGCGGAAATGCGCAGCCTGTACGTGCGCAAGGAGGATTGCCCGTGGGCGGCACAGCGTTGCCGGGTGCTGGAAGTGACCCCGCTGGCACGGGAACTGATCAAGAGCTTCTGCCTGCTGCCAGTGGATTATCCACAGGATGGCAGTGCCGAGTCGCGGCTGGTCCAGGTGCTGCTGGATCAGTTGGCGAGTCTGCCGGAAGTGGGCTTTTCCCTGCCGCTGCCGCGTCATCCGCGCTTGCTCGGGTTGTGCAATGAGTTGATCGAAAGCCCGGAGCAGGGCGCGAGCCTGGGGCAGTGGGCACAGCGCCTGGGCATGTCGGAGAAAACCCTGATGCGCCTGTTCCAGCGTGAGACCGGGCTGAGCTTTCGCGGCTGGCGCCAGCGCATGCGGCTGCTGTCGTCACTCAGTGCGCTGGAGGAGGGTGACAGCGTGACGCGGGCGGCACTGTCCTGCGGCTACGATTCGACTTCGGCCTATATCGCGGCCTTCAAGGGTCTGTTCGGCTATACGCCGGGAGAGTTGTTTCGTCACTGAAGCGAATCTTGAGGACCCCTCTGATCGTTCCCACGCTTTGCGTGGGAACGCAGCCCGTGACGCTCTGCGTCACAAAAGCGGACGCCGAGCGTCCAGAGAGGCATTCCCACGCGCAGCGTGGGAATGATCAGTGTCCAGATCAGGTCCGGAAGCGCTTGACCAGACTGTCCAGCTCGTTGGACAGCCCCGCCAGGCTCTGCGAGTCCATGCGCGCCGAGTTCGCCAGTTCCGCCACCAGCTGTGCATCGCCATGGATCTGGCTGATGTGCCGGTTGATGTCCTCGGCCACCTGGTGCTGTTCCTCTGCCGCCGTGGCGATCTGGGTGTTCATGTCGCGGATCACGTCCACCGACTCGCGGATCTGCCCGAAGCTGGTACGCGCCAGGCCGATACGGTTGACCGACTGTTGCGACACTTCGAGGCTGGCGTGCATCTGTTGCGCCACCTGGCTGGTGCGCTTGGCCAGGTTGCCCAGCAGGCCGTCGATTTCCGCAGTGGAGTCCGCGGTGCGCTTGGCCAGTGCCCGCACCTCGTCCGCCACCACGGCGAAGCCACGACCCTGCTCGCCGGCCCGGGCCGCCTCGATCGCTGCGTTCAGCGCCAGCAGGTTGGTCTGCTCGGCGATCGAGCGGATGGTGCCGAGAATCGACTGGATGTTGTTGCTGTCGTTTTCCAACTGCTGCATCGACTGGGCCGACTGTTCGATTTCATGGCTCAACTGGTCGACGCTGTGCACCGCCGCGTCGATCTGCTGCTGGCCCTCACGGGCCTGGCGCTGGCCGCTGTCGGCCGACTCCGCGGCCTGGCTGCAGGAGCGTGCGACCTCGTTGGCGGTGGCGACCATCTCGTGGAACGCCGTCGACACCATGTCCACCGCTTCACGCTGGCGACTGGCGGCGTCGGCCATGTCGTTGGAGACACGGGTCGAATTGTGCGAGGAGTCGAGGATCTTGTTCGCCGACTGGCCGATGTGCTGGATGAGGTTGCGGATCGCGCCGAGGAACTGGTTGAACCAGCCGGCCAGTTGCGCGGTTTCGTCACTGCCACGCACCGTCAGGTTCTGGGTCAGGTCGCCGTTGCCCTGGGCGATGCCTTCCAGGCCGCTGGAAACACCGCGGATCGGCCGGACGATGAGGCTGGCGAAGCTGGCGCCGACCAGGGCGAAGATCACCACGAGGACGGCGGCGATGATCGCGATCAACCACGTCAGTTGGTTGGCGCTGCTCATCACCTCGCTCTGCTTGACCATGCCAATGAAGGTCCAGCCCAGCTTTTCCGATGGCCAGACATTGGCCATGTAGCGCTCGCCGTTGATCTCGACTTCGACCAGGCCCTTGCCGGCCTTGGCCAGTTCGGTGTAGCCACCGCCCAGGCTGTCGAGGTTCTTGAAGTTGTGTTCCGGCTGCTTGGGGTCGACCAGCAGGTTGCCGCTGTTCTCCATCAGCATCAGGTAGCCGCTTTCACCCAGCTTGATCTGCTTGACGATCTCGGTGAGCTGCTTGAGGGTCACGTCGACGCTGACCACGCCGCCCTGGGCGCCGAGCTTGTTGTCCACGGTGCGCACGGTCCCGACCATCACCGCATCGTCGGGCGCCCAGTAGTAGGCGGCGGTGCGCAGGGTCTTGCCGGGGTTGGCCAGGGCCGTCTTGTACCAGGGGCGTACGCGCGGGTCGTAGTTGGCGAACTTCTGGTCGATCGGCCAACTGGCGTAACCGCCGGAACCTACGCCGTAGGAAATGTAGGAGTAGGCCGGGTGAGTCTTGCCCAGGTTGTCGAACATTTCGATCAACAGCTTGTCCTGTTCGCCGGCAGGGATCTGCGACGGATCGGCGCTCATGAAGCTCTTGAGGCTGCCATCGGTGTTTTTCAGCAACGGGTGGTTGGCCAGGAACTCGATGTTCTGGCTGACGCCATCGAAGAACACCTGTATCGCGTTATTGACCTGGCGAATCTCCCGGTCACTGCCATCGACGAAGTCGCTACGTGCCTCACTGCGCAGGTTCAGTACCACCAGGGTGGCAACCAGCACCACCGGCAAACAGGCGACGACTGCAAACGCCCAGGTCAATTTCTGCTTGATGTTCATCCGCGCTCCAGGGTTTTTCTTGTAGGCCCGCGGGTACCGACGACGCGCGGAACAGGGCTGCTGTGAAAGTCGAGCGGTACTGAAGATCCCTTTCCCAGGCGACGTGCCGATTGTCCGACAGAATCACCACTCTCTCTGAGCGCTTCGGCTCACCTGGAAAAAAATTTAGACCATCTGGCGAATATTCGTGTTTTTGCCGAGTATTCGTATTCCGATCGCGGTCGGAGATGAGAGGATGCGGAATGGGAATGGCCTGACAGGTGTCGGCTATCATCCTGGGACCCGCTGGATTTACTGCAGGAATCTGGCACATTGAGTGCATTCAAGGGCATTGGAGGCCGGTATCTTTCGTACGCTGTGCGAGGTGGCCGCGCCCCGAATGACGGTCGCGTATTTGGTAACAAGGACCCAGAATAAAAGCTGATGAAGACCCCAAAACGCATTGAACCCCTGATCGAGGACGGTCTGGTCGACGAGGTGCTGCGCCCTCTGATGAGTGGCAAGGAGGCAGCGGTCTACGTGGTGCGCTGTGGCAAAGAGCTGCGTTGCGCCAAGGTCTACAAGGAGGCGAACAAACGAAGTTTTCGCCAGGCGGCCGAGTATCAGGAAGGCCGCAAGGTGCGTAACAGCCGCCAGGCGCGGGCGATGGCCAAGGGTTCCAAGTTCGGCCGCAAGGAAGCCGAGGATGCCTGGCAGAACGCCGAGGTGGCGGCACTGTTCCGCCTGGCCGGTGCTGGCGTGCGGGTGCCCAAGCCGTTCGATTTCCTCGATGGCGTGCTGTTGATGGAGCTGGTGGCGGACGAGTACGGCGATGCTGCACCGCGCCTCAACGATGTGGTGCTGGAGCCGGAGCAGGCGCGCGAGTACCACGCGTTGCTGATCTCGCAGATCGTGCTGATGTTGTGCGCCGGCCTGGTGCACGGTGACCTGTCGGAGTTCAACGTACTGCTGGCGCCGGACGGTCCGGTGATCATCGACCTGCCGCAGGCGGTGGATGCGGCGGGCAACAACCATGCATTCAGCATGCTCGAGCGTGATGTCGGCAACATGGCCGCCTACTTCGGCCAGTTTGCCCCGGAGCTCAAGCAGACTCGCTATGCCAAGGAAATGTGGGCCCTGTACAAGGCCGGCACCTTGCATCCGGACAGCGTCCTGACCGGCGAATTCGCCGAGGAGAAGGGGCGGGCGGACGTGCGTGGCGTGCTGCGCGAGATCGAGGCGGCGCGTTTCGACGAGGAGCGCCGGCAGGCGATCCGCTCGGCCGAAGACGCCCCCCGCGGCCGTCACGCCGAGGAGCCGACGCCGCCCTGGATGCAGCGCTGAAGCCGGGCGCCCAGGCGCTCAGGCCTTGGCGCAACAGCTGCCCGATGCCAGGTCCCTGAGAATCGGGCAGTCCGGACGGTGGTCACCGTGGCAGTGTTCGACCAGCTCCTGCAGGGTATCGCGCAAGCCGGCCAGTTCGTCGATCTTGCGGTTCAGCTCGTCGATATGCTGGCGCGCCAGGGCCTTCACATCGACACTGGCGCGCTGGCGGTCCTGCCAGAGCGTCAGCAGCTTGCCGACTTCCTCCAGGGAGAACCCCAGGTCCCGCGAGCGCTTGATGAACGCCAGGGTGTGCAGCTCATCCGCGCCGTACAGGCGGTAGCCGCTGTCCGTGCGGGTCGCTGCCTTGAGCAGGCCGATGGATTCGTAGTAGCGAATCATCTTGGCGCTCAGGCCACTCTGGCGGGCTGCTTGGCCGATGTTCATGCCGTCTCCTCAGGGTCTGTATGAAGTGTTTTCGAGCGAAGGCCAGGCAAGGCGAAAACCGGCGAACACGCGCAGTTTACTGAAGTAAATGAGCATTGTGAGCCGGATTTCAGCGCAGCCTGGGCGAGCGCAGATACATTTCCTACAGAGCCTAGTCGAGGTCTTCGGGTTTCCAGGTCTTGAGCAGCAGGGCGTTGCTGACCACGCTGACGCTGGACAGGGCCATCGCCGCGCCGGCCAGTACCGGGTTGAGCAGGCCGAACGCGGCCAGCGGGATACCGATCAGGTTGTAGACGAACGCCCAGAACAGATTCTGCCGGATCTTCGCATAGGTCTTGCGGCTGATTTCCAGGGCTGCCGGTACCAGCCGCGGATCACCACGCATCAGGGTGATGCCGGCGGCATGCATGGCGACGTCGGTACCGCCGCCCATGGCGATGCCAATATCCGCGGCCGCCAGGGCCGGGGCATCGTTGATGCCGTCGCCGACCATGGCCACCACGCCGCTCTTTTTCAGTTCGCCGACGGTGGCGGCCTTGTCGGCCGGCAGCACTTCGGCGTGCACGTCGTCGATGCCCAGGGCTTCGGCCACCACCCTGGCACTGCCGCGATTGTCACCGGTCAGCAGGTGGCTGCTGATCTGCCGTGCGCCGAGCTGGGCAATCGCCTGCGCGGCCCCCGGCTTGAGTGTGTCACCGAAGGCGAACAGCGCCAGTACCCGTGGCTGCGGACTCTGTTCGAGCAGCCAGGACAAGGTCCGGCCCTCGGCTTCCCAGGCGCTCGCCGATTCTGCCAGGGCACCGGGCTGCAGCCCGCTTTCGTCGAGCAGGCGGCGGTTGCCCAGGGCCAGGGCACGGCCTTCCAGTTCGCCGGCGATGCCGCGTCCGGTCAGCGAACGGCTGGCCTGGATATCGGCGACGGCCAGCCCGCGTTCGCGGCAGGCATCGAGTACCGCCTTGGCCAGCGGATGTTCGCTGCCGCGTTGCAGCGCGCCGGCCAGTTGCAGAGCTTGCGCCTCGTCGCCGCCGGTTGCCGACAGATGGGCGATGCGCGGAGTGCCGGAGGTCAGGGTGCCGGTCTTGTCGAACACCACGCGGTTGACTTCATGGGCCCGCTCCAGGGCTTCGGCGTCCTTGATCAGGATGCCGTGGCGCGCGGCGACGCCGGTGCCGGCCATGATCGCGGTCGGCGTCGCCAGGCCGAGGGCGCAGGGGCAGGCGATCACCAGCACCGCCACGGCGTTGATCAGCGCCGTTTCCAACGGCGCGCCATGCAGCCACCAGCCGAGCAGGGTCGCCAGGGCCAGCAGCAGGACACTGGGGACGAACACCTGGCTGACCTTGTCCACCAGTTTCTGGATCGGCGCCTTGCCGGCCTGGGCGTCTTCCACCAGGCGGATGATCCGCGCCAGGACGGTCTCGGCGCCCAGGGCCCGGGTCCTGACCAGCAGGCGGCCCTCACCGTTGATGGCGCCGCCGGTGACCTGGTCGCCCGGCTGCTTCGGTACCGGCAGGCTTTCGCCGCTGATCAGGGCTTCATCGGCGTGGCTCTGGCCCTCGACCACCTCGCCGTCGACCGGGAAACGCTCGCCGGGCTTGACCAGCACCAGGTCGCCCAGGCGCAGGGCGCTGATGGCGACGTCCTGCTCGCGGCCGTCGATCACCTGGGTCGCCCGTTCCGGACGCAGGGCTTCCAGGGCGCGGATGGCACTGGCGGTCTGGCGCTTGGCGCGGCTTTCCAGGTATTTGCCCAGCAACACCAGGGCGATCACTACCGCCGAAGCCTCGAAATACAGGTGGGGCATGTGCCCCGGGTGGGCGTTGGCCCACTGGTAGAGGCTCAGACCATAGCCGGCGCTGGTGCCGAGGGCGACCAGCAGGTCCATGTTGCCGGCACCGGCCCTGACCGCTTTCCAGGCCGCGACATAGAAGCGTGCGCCGAGGATGAACTGCACCGGTGTCGCCAGGGCGAACTGAAGCCAGGCCGGCAGCATCCAGTCGTACCCGAAGGGCTGGGCGAGCATCGGCAGCACCAGCGGCAGGGCCAGGGCGAGAGCCAGCAGCAGGCGCCAGCGCTCACGCCCCAGGCGTTGTTCCTGCGCCTGGGCGACGTGGCTGTCGGCCTCGTGCAGGCTCGCCGTGTAACCGGCGGCCTCGACAGCGGCGATCAGCGTGGCGGGGTCTGGCTGCCCGAGCAGTTGGACGTGGGCGCGTTCACTGGCCAGGTTGACGCTGGCGCTGCGTACGCCGGCGAGCTTGTTCAGCGCCCGTTCGACCTGGCCGGCACAGGAGGCGCAGGTCATGCCGCCGATGTCCAGTTCCAGCTCCTGCCCGGGTACCTGGTAGCCGGCCTGTTCGATCGCCTGCAGCAGGGCCGGCAAGCTGCCGGCGGGAGCCTGGACGCGGGCCTGTTCGGTGGCGAGATTGACGCTGACCGCACTGGCACCTGCCACCTTGCGCAGGGCCCGCTCGACCCGGCCGGCGCAACTGGCGCAGGTCATGCCGGCGATCGGCAGGTCAAAGGAGATGGATTGCGTCATGGGCGATACTCCTGAAGAAGTTGCCCACAGGATCAACCTTGCCACGTGGGCAAGGTCAAGCCTCTATTTGTCGCACGTGGTTCATTGATAACCCAGGGGCACCTGCTTGAGACGCAGGCCGGCGGGACTGGCGACGATGGCGAACTTGCGCACGTCGCCGCCGTTGAGCTTGATCACCTGCTCGGGCGCCGCCAGCATGCTGGCGTTGCAGCCGGGAGCCTGGCTCGGCAGGGATTTGAGGCGAACCGAGACATCGCCTGGCGGCAGGTTGAAGGACGTGGCCTGTTCCTGGAACAGTCGCGCCGACAACTGATCCTGCAGGTAGACGCCGATCTCGCAGGGAGTCGAGACCTCCAGGCGTTCGCGGGAGATGATCAGTACCCCATAGTTTTCTCCGGCGGCGCTGGCAAAGGGGGACGCCCCGAACAGGCTGAGAAGGCCAAACAGGCCGAAAGCTGACCAGCGCATGGCTGAATCTCCTACGGTTGAATCGTTGATGACGAAGCTTGGCGCAGGGACGAGCGAAATGCCAGCCCGGCAGCTTCGCCAGGAACTTGACCTTGCCATCGTGGCAAGCTTGAAACTGGCTCCAACCTCACTACAGGAGAAGCGTCATGCAAGTCTTCAATGTTCAAGGTATGTCCTGCGGTCACTGCATCAAGGCGATCACCGAAGCGCTCCAGGCCAGGGACCCGGCGGCCAGTGTGCGGGTCGATCTGGGGGCGAAGGAGGTCGGGGTGCAGAGCCGGTTGTCGGCGGACGAAGTCATCAGTGCCATCGTCGAGGAAGGCTACGAGGCCAAGCTGGCCGGTTGAAATCGTCGTGGCCTGAGAGGCCCGCCCGGCTGACCGAGTACGTTGGTCGGGTATTTATTTAGTTAGCGACCTATCGGAATGTTCAAGGCATCCGTGCGCGGTTAGACTACGCCGCTTTGTGCACAGCTGTTTACCGGATGCCTGATGAACCTACGAACGATCCTGATTATCGGTGCCCTGAGTGCCTTCGCTCCCCTGGCCATCGACTTCTACCTGCCGGGTTTCCCGGCGATGGCCGTTGCCTTCGGCACCGATGAGAAGCATATCCAGCTGACGCTGGCGGTGTACTTCTTCGGCCTGTCCATCGGGCAGCTGGTGTATGGCCCGTTGGCGGATCGTTTCGGTCGGCGCGGGCCACTGCTCAGCGGGGTCTTCCTGTTCACCGTGGCGTCGCTGGCCTGCGCCTTCGCGCCGAACCTGGAATGGCTGATCGCCGCGCGCTTCCTGCAGGCACTGGGCGGTTGCGCGGGCGCGGTGATTTCCCGGGCGGTGGTCAGTGACAAGTGCGATGCGGTGGGATCGGCCAAGGTCTTCTCGCAACTGATGCTGGTCACCGGGCTCGCGCCGATCCTGGCGCCGATGCTCGGTGGGGTGCTGGTCAACCTCTACGGTTGGCAGTCGATCTTCATCGTGCTGACGGTGTTCAGTGCCCTGTCCGCCGTTGCCGTGGCCCTGGGCCTGCCGGAGAGCCTGCCTGCCAGTCAGCCACGCCAGCCGTTGTCGGGCGCCCTGCGCCAGTACGGACGCCTGCTGTCCGACCGGGTGTTCTTCGGCCACGCGCTGACCGGCGGTATCGCCATCGCCGGGATGTTCGCCTACATCGCCGGTTCGCCCTTCGTCTTCATCAAGTTGTATGGCGTGCCTGCCGAGCACTACGGCTGGCTGTTCGGCAGCAACGCCGCAGGCTTCATCCTGGTGGCCCAGGTCAATGCCCGGTTGCTGGGCAAGTTGGGGCCGGCGCTGCTGCTGGCCCGCGCGGTGTGGGTCTACGTGGCGGCGGGGCTCACCCTGCTGGGCGTCAGCACCCTGCACACCACGCAGCTCTGGCCGCTGCTGGTCCCGTTGTTCATCTGTATCGCCAGCCTGGGCTGCATCGTGCCCAATGCCGCGGCCTGCGCGATGCGCGGCCAGGGTGCCCGGGCCGGCAGTGCCTCGGCGATGTTCGGCTGCCTGCAGTTCAGCGTTGCCGCCGGCGCAGCCTCCCTGGTCGGGTTGCTGCATGACGGCAGCGCGACGCCGATGGCGCTGGTGATCGCGCTGTGCGGTGTGTTGGCGGTGACGGTCGCCATGGTCACCCGGCGCCTGGAAAAGGCGCGGGTTGCCGCGGGCTGAATCAGCCTACGGCGCGTTGTTCGGGGAAGATATGGGGTGCCTGCAGGCGGGCTTGCAGGGTGGTGACGAAGGCGCGGGCTTCGGCTTCGCTGCGGAATGTCACCGCATGCTGGTCGAGGCGGACCTGCCATTGAGTGCCGCTGGCTTTTGCTAACGCTTTTACAAGGATCTTCATGGCTGACTCCCTTTGGTTGGCAAAGGCGGCCATTGTAAACCTGAATCCGTGTATGGATATGACGGGGATCAAGGATCTGACTGACGGTATTTCCGCTTGTTTTGTCAGAGGTGGATGACGCTCTTTCACCGGACCAGCCGTGCGGTCTTCGCTTGAAAAAGGGAGCCGGAACGACAGCCCACGGCGTCGTTCCGGCTCCGTCTTCAGAACCCTTCCAGTACGATCTTGCCCTTGGCCTTGCCACTTTCCAGCAGGGCATGGGCCCGGCGCAGGTTGGCCGCGTTGATCTGGCCGAAGTGCTCGCCAACCGTCGTCTTCAACACCCCCGCGTCGATCAGTTCGGCGACCCGGTTGAGCAGATTGTGCTGTTCGATCATGTCCTCGGTCTCGAACATCGAACGGGTGTACATGAACTCCCAGTGCAGTGACAGGCTCTTGCGCTTGAGCTTGCTCACATCCAGGCTTTTCGGGTCGTCGATCAGGGCCAGCTTGCCCTGGGGCTTGAGTGCCTCGACCAGCTGTTCCAGATGGGTGTCGGTCTGGGTCAGGCTGGCAACGTGGGTCACCTGGGCTTGTCCCCGGGCCTTGAGTTCCTCGCTCAGTGGCCGGCTGTGGTCGACCACCAGGTTGGCGCCGAGTGCGCGTACCCAGTCCTGGGTCTCGGGCCGCGAGGCGGTGCCGATGACCTTCAGCCCGGTCAACTGGCTGGCCAGTTGTGTCAGGATCGAGCCCACGCCGCCAGCCGCGCCGACGATCAGCAGGCTCTGGCCCAGGTCGGTCTTGCCTTCGGGGATTTGCAGACGCTCGAACAACAGCTCCCAGGCGGTGATCGCCGTCAACGGCAGGGCTGCGGCTTCAGCGAAGCCCAGGCTCTGCGGCATGCGCCCGACGATCCGCTCATCGACCACGTGCAGCTCGCTATTGGCACCCGGACGGGTCAGGGAGCCGGCGTAGAACACCCGGTCGCCGACCTTGAACAGGCTGGCCTCGCTGCCGACCGCCTTGACCACGCCGGCCACGTCCCAGCCCAGTACCCGGGCCTCGCCGTCTGTCGGCGGCATGTTCTGGCGAACCTTGGTGTCCACGGGGTTGACCGAGATGGCCTTGACCTCGACCAGCAGGTCTCGCGGGCCGGCGACCGGGGCGGGGAGTTCGATGTCCTGCAGGGATTGTGGATCGCTGATCGGCAGGGCGGCGTAGAAGGCAATGGCTTTCATGATGGGCTCCGTAAAGAGGACAGGATTGGATAGGGCCTTTCGATAGCGTCATGATTGGCTATTTCGTCACGCGATAAAACCGGCTAAAACAGCAGTCTCTTTCAATATTTTTTTGATAATGCCGAGGGTTCAGGATGCTGCGCTTCGATGATCTGCAACTGTTCGTCCGGGCCGCCGACCTTGGCAGTCTTTCCGCCGCGGCGCGGGTCATGGACCTGTCGCCGGCGGTGGCCAGCGCCTCGCTCAAGCGTATCGAGCAGCAGCTCGGCGCGCGCCTGCTCGCCCGCTCGACCCGCAGCCTGCGCCTGACCGCCGAGGGTGAAGGGTTCCTGGAGTACGCCCGGGCCGCCCTGAGCAACCTCGACGAAGGTCGACGCCTGCTGGCCAGTGGTCAGGACCAGGTCAGCGGCGTGCTGCAGTTGTCGGCGCCTTCGGACTTTGGTCGCAACGTGCTGCTGCCCTGGCTCGACGAATTCCAGCGCGAGCACCCGCGACTGACCGTCCGCCTGCTGCTGGGCGACCGTATCGCCGACCTGTTCCGCCAGCCGGTGGATATCGCCCTGCGCTACGGCGAGCCGGAGGATTCGAGCCTGGTGGCGCTGCCGATCGCCCCCGACAACCGCCGGGTGTTGTGCGCCGCGCCGGACTACCTGGCGCGCCATGGCGAACCGAAGACCGTGGAGCAATTGGCCCAGCACAACTGCCTGCTGTTCATGCTCGGCAGCCGGGTCCACGATCACTGGAGTTTTCACGATGGCCGACGCGATATCGGTCTGACGGTCAGCGGCGATCGCTTCAGTGACGATGCCGACGTGGTGCGTTTGTGGGCAGTGGCCGGGATGGGGATCGCCTACAAGTCCTGGCTGGATGTCGGTGCCGACGTGCTGGCCGGGCGCCTGAAGGTGCTGCTGCCGGAACTGTCCTGCGAGCGGGCACCGCTGAATCTGTTGTGCGCTCATCGCGCTCAATTGAGTAAGCCGGTGAACCTGTTGCGTGAAATGCTCGGTCGGCGCTGTGCCGAGCTGTCCCGGCTGGCCCCGGGGCGGGGCGGCGAATAGGCCGGCGTCCTTGTTACAAGCCGTTCAGGAATAAAAGTCGGCGCCGGTTCCATTGTGGTTTAGGCTTGAATCTATTGGATCCAATGACTGGGCGGTGACACGCATTTTGTTACGTTCGCCGGAGTTGATCGACGGATAGAGAGAAATTCCCCGCTTTTGGCACTTATGCGTCTTGGCTTGGATCCCGTGGATTCTCAGTATCGCGTTGTGCAGTGGATCAATGTTTCAACAGGGAGTGAAGACATGGAATATGCACCTTGCATCAGTCAGATAGCCACGCTGCTTGCGGACCCCAAGCGCAGCGCCATGATGTGGGCGCTGCTCGATGGCAGCGCGCGCTCCGCCGATGAGCTGGCCCTGCTGGCCGGCTTGTCCCTTTCATCCGCCAGCGCCCACCTGGCCCGCCTGAGTGCCGGTGGCCTGCTGCGCCTCGAGGCCCGTGGCCGCAAGCGCTTCTTCCGGCTGTCCGCGCCGGAGATCGCCACCGCCGTGGAAGCCCTGGCCAGTGCCTCGCTGGCCAGCGCGCCGCTGGCGGTGAATCATTCGATCAAGCTCCAGGCACCGGATACGGCCGCGCTCAAGCGTGCCCGTCAGTGCCATGATCACCTCGGCGGCGAGTTGGCCTGCGGGTTGTTTCAGCGCCTGCTGGCGGCCGGTTGGATCGAGCAGAACGATCAGCGTATCCGGGTGACCAGCATCGGTGTCCAGCGCTTCGCCGAGCGTGGGTTGTACATCCAGGCGCTGGCCCATGGGCGCCATGAAACGGTCTGCGTCTGCCATGACGTGCGCGAGCGTCGCCCGCACCTGGGCGGTGTGCTCGGTGCAGGCCTGCTGCAGTTGTTCCTGCAGTCGGGCTGGCTCGGCGTGATGGAGGACTCCAGGGCCCTGCGGGTATCCCCCAACGGCGAGCGGCAGATCGAGCGGTTCGCCGCCCGGGTCGAACTGGAACTGGCTGGCTGAATCACGCTGCTGTCTGCGACAGGGAAGCCGCAGGCGTCGTTCACGGTTGCAGGCAGGTCGTACCCAGGGGTAATGCCAAGCGGTGATATCGCCACACTCGAACGAGCATTCGAATCGAGGGATATCCCATGGAAACTCAAGGCTATAGCGCGGCGGAACGTCTGGAGCGGCTGCCCATCAGCGGCTATCACCGACTGATCTTCATCATCATTGCCCTGGCCTTTTTCTTCGACTCGATGGACCTGGCGATGATGACGTTCCTGCTCGGCTCGATCAAAGCCGAGTTTGCCCTGAGCAGTGCCCAGGCCGGCTTGCTGGCCAGCTCAAGCTTCTTCGGCATGGTGCTGGGTGCTTCGCTGTCGGGCATGCTCGCCGATCGCTTCGGACGCAAGCCGGTGTTCCAGTGGAGCATCGTGTTGTGGGGGCTGGCCAGCTACCTGTGTTCCACGGCGCAAACCGTCGAGATGCTGACGCTGTTCCGGGTCCTGTTGGGAATCGGCATGGGCATGGAGTTCCCGATCGCCCAGTCGATGCTCTCGGAACTGATCCCGACCAGGCGACGTGGACGCTACATCGCCCTGATGGATGGTTTCTGGCCGCTCGGTTTCGTCGCGGCGGGGCTGCTGTCGTACTTCCTGCTGCCCTTGGTGGGCTGGCGTGACATCTTCCTGGTGCTGGCGATTCCGGCCGTGTTCGTCCTGGCGATCCGTTTCTTCATTCCCGAGTCGCCACGCTGGCTGGAGCAGGCCGGGCGTCATGGGGCGGCAGACCAGGTACTGTGCAACATCGAGGAGCGGGTACGTGCTTCATTGCAGCTTGCCACATTGCCGACGCCGGAGCGCCTGCCGCGGGGTATCGAGCGGGAGCCGAGCTTCTTCTCGGCGTTCCGGCAATTGTGGTCGCCGCTGTACCGCCAGCGCACGATGATGATCTGGAGCGTCTGGTTCTTCGCCCTGCTCGGCTTCTACGGCCTGACTTCCTGGCTCAGCGCGCTGCTGCAGCAATCGGGTTTCGCCGTCACCCAGTCGGTGTACTACACCGTGCTGATTTCCCTCGGCGGGATTCCCGGGTTCCTGGTCGCGGCCTGGCTGGTGGAACTCTGGGGGCGCAAGCCGGTGTGCATCGTCACTCTGCTCGGCGGTGGGCTGATGGCGTTTCTCTATGGGCAGAGCGCGGTGTTCGGTGGTGAAGTGAGCCTGCTGATCGGCTCCGGCCTGCTGATGCAGTTCTTCCTGTTCGGCATGTGGGCGGTGCTCTATACCTACACGCCGGAGCTGTATCCGACCTCGGCACGGGCCACCGGCTCGGGGTTCGCCTCGGCTATCGGCCGGGTTGGCTCGTTGCTCGGGCCGCTGGTGACCGGGCTGGTGTTCCCGGTGATGGGGCAGGGCGGGGTGTTCGCGCTGGGTGCGTTGTGCTTTGCGGTGGCGGCGCTGGTGGTCGGTTGCTTCGGGGTGGAGACCCGTGGCCGGTCGCTGGAGGAGTTGAGCGAGGCAGCTAGCTGAGCGGTTTTGTGGGAGCGGGCTTGCCCGCGAAGCTTCTGGTGGCCTTGCGGGCCCCTTCGCGAGCAAGCCCGCTCCCACAGGGTCTGCTTCTACTGTAGGAGCAGACCAGGTCTCAAGGCTTGACCAGGCGGGCATCCAGGCTGTTCTGCGCCAGGCGTCGGGCCTGGTCCTGGGTCATGCCCAGGTGGGTGTGCAGGGCATGGAAGTTCTCGGTGACATAACCCCCGAAGTACGCCGGGTCATCCGAGTTCACCGTCACCTTCACGCCACGCTCGAGCATGTCGAGGATGTTGTGCTGCGACATGTGGTCGAACACGCACAGCTTGGTGTTCGACAGCGGGCAGACCGTCAGCGGGATCTGCTCGTCGATGATCCGCTGCATCAGCCGCTCGTCCTCGATGGCCCGCACGCCGTGGTCGATCCGCTGGATCTTCAGCAGGTCGATGGCTTCCCAGATGTACTCCGGTGGACCTTCCTCGCCGGCGTGGGCCACGGTGAGGAAACCCTCGGCGCGTGCGCGGTCGAAGACCCGCTGGAACTTGCTCGGCGGGTGACCCATTTCCGAACTGTCCAGGCCGACCGCGACGAACGCATCACGGAATGGCAGTGCCTGGTCGAGGGTCTTCTGTGCCTCTTCTTCGCTCAGGTGCCGCAGGAAGCTGAGGATCAGGCCGTTGGTGATGCCCAGTTGCTGCTCGCCATCCTTGAGGGCGGCGGCGATGCCGTTGAGCACCACTTCGAAGGGAATGCCCCGGTCGGTGTGGGTCTGCGGATCGAAGAACGGCTCGGTGTGGATGACGTTCTGTTCCTTGCAGCGCAGCAGGTAGGCCCAGGTCAGGTCGTAGAAGTCCTGCGAGGTGCGCAGCACGTCGGCGCCTTGGTAGTACAGGTCGAGAAACTCCTGCAGGTTGTTGAAGGCGTAGGCCTGGCGCAGGGTATCGACATCCTTCCAGGGCAGGGCGATCTTGTTGCGCTCGGCCAGGGCGAACAGCAGCTCGGGCTCCAGCGAGCCCTCGAGGTGCAGGTGCAGTTCGGCCTTGGGTAGGGCGTTGAGCCAGTCGTACATGTTCGGTTCTCATCAGGTGCAGATCCCGAACATTCTACAGATGTGAAACAAAATATTTGCTAAAACCTGACCAGGCGTTCAGCGTGCCCCTGTCGCTCTACAAGGAAGAAACGCTGCGGCTTCGCCGCAGTCTGTAAGTCATCACCCTCGAGACTCTCCGATGCTCACTCTGTTACGAGAAGAAAAATACCTGCTGCTGGCGTTGATCATGGCTGCGCTTGCCTTTCCCCTGGAACACGCCCTGCTGGGCAACGGTCGGGGTGTGGCGCTGGTGGCCGGGCTGGTGCTGATCGGCGCCATTGTCTGCGCCTCGATGCGCGTGGCCCACCATGCCGAACTGTTGGCGGAAAAGGTCGGTGACCCCTACGGCACGATGATCCTGACCCTGTCGGCGGTGCTGGTGGAAGTGGTGATCCTGGCGATCATGATGAGCAACGAGGCTTCGCCGACCCTGGTGCGTGACACCATCTATTCGGCGGTGATGCTCGACATCAACGGCATCCTTGGCCTGGCCGCGCTGATGGGCGGGATCAAGCACGGCGAACAGCCCTACAACGATGATTCGGCGCGAACCTACAGCGTGATGATCCTCACCGCGATGGGCGTGTCGATGGTGGTCCCGGAGTTCATTCCCGAGTCGGACTGGAAGGTCTATTCGGCGTTCACCATCGGCGCGATGGTGCTGTTGTACACCCTGTTCCTGCGCATGCAGGTCGGTCCGCACAGCTACTTCTTCAGCTACAGCTACCCGGAGAAAAAACGCCGCGAGCCCGGCCATGACGAGCCTGCACACGGCAACCTGGCCCAGTCGATCGCGACCCTGGTGCTGGGCATCGTGGTGATTGGCGCACTGGCCGAGGTGATGTCCAAGACCCTCGACCTGGGCCTGGCGAACACCGGTGCGCCGCCGGTGATCACGGCGATCCTGGTGGCGGCGATTTCCGCTGCACCGGAAATCCTCACGGCCCTGCGCGCGGCATTGGCCAACCGCATGCAATCGGTGGTCAACGTGGCCCTGGGCGCCTCGCTGTCGACGGTGATCCTGACGGTGCCGGTGATGGAGGCGATGGCGCTCTATACCGGCCAGCCGTTCCAGATGGCGATGACGCCGGTGCAGACGGTGATGGTGCTGATCACCCTGGTCGTCAGCGCGATCAACCTCAATGACGGTGAAACCAACGCCATCGAGGGCATGACGCACTTCGTGCTGTTCGCCACGTTCGTCATGCTCTCGCTGCTGGGACTCTAGGCGAGACGCTTACCAGGGAATGCTTTCGCCCTTGTAGTTGATGAAGTGGTGACCACCGCGACCGGCGAAGGCATTGACCTGGTCGACCAGGCCACGGGTACTGGTGGCCACGTCGATCTGTGCGTCTTCGCCGCCCATGTCGGTCTTCACCCAGCCCGGATGCATCGACAGCACGGTGAAGGTGGGCGCCTCGATTTCGCTCAGGAAGCTGTTGGTCATCGAGTTCAGCGCGGCCTTGCTGGCCTTGTAGAAGGCCAGTTCCGGCGCGTCGGGGGTGGTGACGCTGCCCAGTCCCGAGCTCATGAAGGCGATCACCCCGTAGCCTGGGCGGATCTGTCCGACGAAACGCTGCGCCAGGGCGACCGGGGCGATGGCGTTGGTCAGGAACAGTTGGCCGATGTCCGCCAGCGAGGCGTTGGCCGGTTTCTGGTCGGCTGGCCCCTTGACCCCGGCGTTGACGAACAGCAGGTCGAATACCTGGCCCTGCAGGCGGTCGGCGAGGGCCGCGACGGCGGCCTGGTTGTCCATGTCCAGCGTCTCGATCTGCACCGGGCCAGCCGCTTTCAGTGCGTCGGCCTTGCCGGCATCGCGCACGGTGGCGGTGACGTTCCAGCCGTCGGCCAGCAACTGCTGTACCAACCCCAGGCCAAGGCCTCGGGAAGCACCAATGATCAATGCGTTCTTACTGCTCATGGGATAATTCCTTGTGTCATGAAGTCTGGGTTCTCAGGGGGCAACTCTGTTGCAGGCGTTGTTGCAACTCCTGGCGCAGTTCGCCGAGTTCGGCGATGCGTGTCTCGATCAGGTTCAGTTTGTCCTGCAGCAACTGTGTGACCGCGCCGTCCGGATTGGGGGCGTTCCACAAGGCGGCGACGCTGTTGCCGATCTCGCCGAGGCTGAAGCCCAGGCGCTGGGCGGTCTTGATGTAGAGCACCAGTTGCAGCGTTTCCGGAGCGTAGTCGCGATAGCCGTTGGCGCTGCGTCGGGCGACGATCAGTCCGCGCTGTTCATAGAACCGCAGGGTGTCGCGGCTGACGGCGCTGGCCTGGGCCAATTCTCCGATACGCATGGGTGGACTCTCCGGGGGGCTTGACCTTGGAGCATACTCCAGGCCTTAGGCTCTGTGTTCCTTGAATGAGTCTGGAGTTGCACCATGTGGAGTACGGAACACTATCGTCGTCTGGTTCGGGCCAGTGGCTGGTACGACCTGATCGTCACCGCCGCGTTTGCCACCCCCTGGAGCTTCATGGCGCTGCACAGTCAGTTGCAGGGCTTGAGCCTGGCCATGGGGTTGTCGGGGACGCTGCCGGCGTTCGAGCCGATGCACATGCTGATGGCCAACCTGATGGGGTCGATCGTCTGTGTCTGGTCGGTGCTGCGCATCCGCGATCCGCAGGCTGTGTTCGGCCGTTATGACGCCATCGGCCGACTGCTGTTCGCCACCTGGATGGCGTATGCGCTGAGCCAGGGGGCGAGTGTGATCATCGCGTTGTTCCTGTTTTTCGAGATCGCCTGGGGGATCGCGCAACTGCTGCCGGTCAGGGATGCCCGCAGCTTTGCCGGGCCGGTCGCCCAAGCCTGAGGTGGCGTGGCGTGATTGATCAAAAAACAACCAGTTGTTCGCCAGCCAGATCGGATCGGCCGTTGGGCCACCCTTGCACGGGTTATCCACAGGATGCTCCACAGTATTTGTGTGCAAGCGACGAACTCGGGCATAAGCGCTGGGCAGCTATCTCCGAAAGGTGATAAATGCGTCTAAGCCGTTGTTTCGAGAAAGTTTCGGCGGCGACGGCAAACAACTGTACGAAAACTGATCAGTGCCCGCAAAGCCACGTTGCAGAAGGGTTACAGGCGGCTGTACTCAGGTTATCCACAGTCGGGCCCACAGCGATTGTGGGCAAAAGCCCAGGCGGATCGTCGAGCACTGTCAGCGGCTGTGGACAACTCAACGCTGCAGGAGGATGCGTCCGCGACTGAGATCGGCCAACTGGCGTTGCAGGGTGTCGATCAGGCTCTCGCCGACCGCCAGTTGCAGTTCCACGCCGTTGGCGGTGAAGGCTTCCTCCACCACCAGTCCGCCAGCCTCGGCTACCCGCAGCTTGACCAGCGCCAGTTCACTGAAGCTGCAGGCGCAGCGCAGCGGCACCCGGCTGATCAGCTCGATGCGCTCGGCATTCTGCAGGCACTTGTTGGCTCCGCCGCCATAGGCGCGGGCCAGCCCGCCGGTGCCCAGCTGGATGCCGCCGTACCAGCGGATCACCAGCACCGCGACCTGGTCGCACGCCTGTGCCTCGATCGCGGCGAGGATAGGCCGGCCGGCGGTGCCGCCGGGTTCGCCGTCGTCGCTGCTGCGGTACTGGTCGGCGAGCTTCCAGGCCCAGCAGTTGTGCGTGGCATCCAGGTCACTGTGCTGCTCGATGAACGCCTGGGCCTCGGCCACGCTGGTGATCGGTGCGGCGAGGGTGATGAAGCGGCTTTTGCGAATTTCCTCTCGGTATTCGCAAACGCCGGCAAGGGTAAAGGGCATACGAAATCGGCTTTGAATGAAGGTCAGAGTGGCGGTGTCAGTCCGCAGCCTTTGAGGATGATACGGATCAGGTTGTTGCCGGCATCCTCCATGTCCTGCTTGGTCAGGCGCGAGCGGCCGGTAACACGGCAGATCTGCGTGGCGAAGTCGGCGTAGTGCTGGGTGCTGCCCCAGAGCAGGAAGATCAGGTGGACCGGGTCTACCGGGTCCATCCTGCCGGCGTCGATCCAGGCCTGGAACACGTTGGCCCGGCCCTGGAACCAGGTGCGGTAGTCCTGGCTGAAATACTCGCTCAGGCATTCGCCGCCGCTGATGATCTCCATGGCGAAGATCCGCGAGGCCTGGGGCTGGCGACGGGAGAATTCCATCTTGGCGCGGATGTAGCGGGTCAGGGCCTCGGCCGGATCGTCCTCGGCGCTCAGATGGTTGAAGGTGCTGTCCCACAACTCGAGGATGTTGCTCAACACCGCGACGTACAGGCCCAGCTTGTTGGTGAAGTAGTAATGCAGGTTGGCCTTGGGCAACCCGGCATTCAGCGCGATGGTGTTCATGCTGGTGCCCTTGAAGCCATGACGGGCGAATTCGTCTTCGGCGGCCTTGATGATCGCTTCTTCGTTTTTCTGGCGAATACGGCTGGCGGGTTTTCCGGCGTGGGCAGGGACTTCAACGGTCATAGGCAGTTCCGAACTGGTCTGTGGGTGCAACCTGTGCACAGATAACTTACCCGTTGGGTTCATACAAGTCCTGCCATCATATAAAAGCCGAATGTAGGGTGATGGGTGGTTTTTGGGCGACTTATTGACGCCAAATCCTTGGTTTTTCGGGCTTTCAGGGGCGGCCAGGGGCCGCTGTGAGAGATTCTATGGTTGTGGGCAAGACTTGAGGGCCTATTCGCGGGCAAGCCACGCTCCTAGAGAGGGGCGCGGTCATTGTGGGAGACGGCCGGGCGGCGCTCCGCTTGCTGGCAATGGCGGCCTCACGGTCACCAAGGGTCTCACTGGATGGCCGCCTTCGGAGGATCGTCGGAACGCCGACCGCAGCAAGCCGGTTCCTACAGGTTCGAGAGGCCTGATGGTTCCTGGCTCAACGCGTGGCCGCCAGGCTCTCCAGGAAACTCTCCAGTACCAGGTGCGGACGCCGGCCCTTGCGGGTCACCGAGGCCAGGCTCAGGTCATAGAAGCGTGTGCTGGCTTTCAGCGCCCGCAGCCGCCCCTGTTGCACCCAGAGGCTGGCGTAGTGATCCGGCAGGTAGCCGATGTAGCGTCCGGTCAGGATCAGGAACGCCATGCCTTCGCGGTCGGAGGCGCTGGCGGTGCAGTTGAGGGCCTGGTAGTGGGCCTGGATTTCGGCTGGCAGGCGGAAGGTCGGGGCGATCGCGTCCTGGCTGTTGAGGCGTTCGTCTTCCAGTTGCCGGTCATCGACGTAGAACAACGGATGCCCTACCGCGCAGTACAGCAGTGAACGCTCGCTGTACAACGGCTGGTATTCCAGCCCCGAGAGTGCGCTGGCCTGGGGGACCACGCCGACATGCAGGCGACCGTCGAGTACGCCTTGTTCGACTTCGTTGGGGGCGATCATGCGGATCTGGATCTGCACGTCCGGGCCGCGCTCTTTCAACTGGGCCAGGGCATGGGTGATGCGCATGTGGGGCAGGGTGACCAGGTTGTCGGTCAGGCCGATGGTCAACTCGCCACGCAGGTGCTGGTGCAGGCCGTTGACCTCGGTGCGGAAGCTCTCCAGCGCACTGAGCAGTTGCAACGCCGACTGATAGACCTCGCGACCTTCCTCGGTCAGCGAAAAGCCCGCGCGCCCGCGTTGGCACAGGCGCAGGCCGAGGCGCTGTTCCAGGTCGCTCATCTGCTGGCTGATCGCCGAGCGGCCAATGCCCAGCACGGTTTCCGCCGCCGAGAAGCCACCGCATTCCACGACGCTGCGAAAGATCCGCAACAGGCGGATATCGAAGTCGCTGACTTGCGCCAGGGGATCGGGACGGCGGCTGCTCATGGTTTAGTCGGCTCTTAACTGAAGGTTAGAAAAGTTGCATTTCACCGACTTTATCGCCGTGGCAAGTTACTCGCAACAATGCTTTCAACGTCCACGCCGCTTAAATGCCTTGCGAGGTTTCGCCGATGAACATGCCTGAAAACGCTCCGTCTTCCGTCGCCAGCCAGCTCAAGCTCGATGCCCACTGGATGCCCTACACGGCCAACCGCAACTTCCAGCGTGATCCCCGCCTGATCGTCGGTGCCGAAGGCAGCTGGTTGATCGATGACAAGGGCCGCAAGGTGTATGACTCGCTGTCGGGGCTGTGGACCTGCGGTGCCGGGCATACCCGCAAGGAAATCCAGGAAGCGGTCGCCAGGCAACTGGGGACTCTCGATTACTCGCCGGGCTTCCAGTACGGCCACCCGCTGTCGTTCCAGCTGGCGGAGAAGATCACCGCGCTGACTCCGGGCAACCTCAACCACGTGTTCTTCACCGACTCCGGTTCCGAGTGTGCCGATACCGCGGTGAAGATGGTTCGTGCCTACTGGCGCCTGAAAGGCCAGCCGACCAAGACCAAGATGATCGGCCGTGCCCGTGGTTATCACGGGGTGAACATCGCCGGTACCAGCCTCGGTGGCGTGAACGGCAACCGCAAGCTGTTCGGCCAGGCGATGCAGGACGTCGACCACCTGCCGCACACCCTGCTGGCGAGCAATGCCTTCTCCCGCGGCATGCCGGAGCAGGGCGGTATCGCGCTGGCCGATGAGCTGCTCAAACTGATCGAACTGCATGACGCTTCGAACATCGCCGCGGTGTTCGTCGAGCCGATGGCCGGTTCCGCCGGCGTGCTGGTACCGCCTCAGGGCTACCTCAAGCGTCTGCGCGAGATCTGCGACCAGCACAACATCCTGCTGGTGTTCGACGAAGTGATCACCGGCTTCGGTCGTACCGGTGCGATGTTCGGTGCCGACAGCTTTGGCGTGACCCCGGACCTGATGTGTATCGCCAAGCAGGTCACCAACGGTGCCATTCCGATGGGCGCGGTGATCGCCAGCAGCGAGATCTACCAGACCTTCATGAACCAGCCGACCCCCGAGTACGCCGTGGAATTCCCTCACGGCTACACCTACTCGGCACACCCGGTGGCCTGCGCTGCGGGCCTGGCGGCACTCGACCTGCTGCAGAAGGAAAACCTGGTGCAGAGCGTGGCCGAGGTCGCACCGCATTTCGAAAATGCACTGCATGGCCTCAAGGGCAGCAAGAACGTGATCGACATCCGCAACTTCGGCCTGGCCGGTGCGATCCAGATCGCGCCGCGTGACGGGGATGCAATCGTCCGTCCGTTCGAGGCTGGCATGGCACTGTGGAAGGCCGGCTTCTATGTGCGCTTCGGTGGCGACACCCTGCAGTTCGGCCCAACCTTCAACAGCAAGCCGCAGGACCTCGATCGCCTGTTCGATGCGGTCGGCGAAGTGCTGAACAAGCTCGACTGATTTTCCTCATAGAACGATCTTTTGCGGGAGCGAACGCTTCGCTCCCGTCGACCCATTTCAGGAGCCCCCAATGAGCGCAATCCAGCATTTGATCGATGGCCAGCTGGTCAACGATTCCGGTCGTACCGCCGCGGTCTACAACCCGTCGACTGGCCAGGTCATCCACCAGGTGCCACTGGCGAGCCGCGAAACCATCCAGCAGGCGATCGACTCGGCCAAGGCCGCGTTCCCGGCCTGGCGCAAGACCCCTGCGGCCAAGCGTGCCCAGGTGATGTTCCGCTTCAAGCAATTGCTGGAGCAGAATGAATCGCGCATTGCCCAACTGATCAGTGAGGAACACGGCAAGACCCTGGAAGATGCCGCCGGTGAAATCAAGCGCGGGATCGAGAACGTCGAGTACGCCTGTGCCGCCCCGGAAGTGCTGAAGGGCGAATACAGCCGCAACGTCGGCCCTAATATCGATGCCTGGTCGGACTTCCAGCCGCTGGGTATCGTGGCGGGTATCACGCCGTTCAACTTCCCGGCCATGGTGCCGCTGTGGATGTATCCGCTGGCGATCGTCTGCGGCAACTGCTTCATCCTCAAGCCCTCCGAGCGTGATCCGAGCTCGACCCTGCTGATCGCCCAACTGCTGCACGAAGCCGGCCTGCCCAAGGGCGTGCTGAACGTGGTGCATGGCGACAAGGGGGCGGTGGATGCGCTGATCGAGGCGCCGGAAGTCAAGGCGCTGAGTTTCGTCGGTTCGACACCGATCGCCGAATACATCTATGCCGAGGGTACCAGGCGCGGCAAGCGCGTCCAGGCCCTGGGCGGCGCGAAGAACCATGCGGTGCTGATGCCGGATGCGGACCTGGACAATGCCGTCAGCGCACTGATGGGCGCGGCTTACGGTTCCTGCGGCGAGCGCTGCATGGCGATCTCGGTAGCGGTGTGCGTCGGTGACCAGGTGGCGGATGCCCTGGTAGCCAAGCTGGTGCCACAGATCAAGGCGCTGAAGATCGGTGCCGGTACTTCCTGTGGCCTGGACATGGGGCCGCTGGTGACTGCCGCCGCCAAGGACAAGGTGGTTGGCTATATAGACGATGGCCTGGCCGCAGGCGCCGAGCTGGTGGTGGATGGTCGTGGTCTCAACGTAGCCGGTCATGAGGCGGGTTACTTCGTTGGCGGCACCCTGTTCGACCGCGTGACCTCGGAAATGCGCATCTATAAGGAAGAGATCTTCGGGCCGGTGCTGTGCATCGTTCGCGTGGACAGCCTGGAAGCGGCCATGCAACTGATCAACGACCACGAGTATGGCAACGGTACCTGCATCTTCACCCGTGACGGTGAAGCGGCTCGGTTGTTCTGTGACGAAATCGAAGTGGGCATGGTTGGTGTCAACGTCCCGCTACCGGTACCGGTGGCCTACCACAGCTTCGGTGGCTGGAAGCGTTCGCTGTTCGGCGACCTGCATGCCTATGGCCCGGATGGCGTGCGCTTCTACACCCGGCGCAAGGCGATTACCCAGCGTTGGCCGCAGCGCGCGAGCCATGAAGCGTCGCAGTTCGCTTTTCCCAGCCTGTAGGTAGAAGTCAAGAGCATAAGGCCGGCCCCAATGGGCCGGCCTTATGCTTTTGGATTTCTGGGTTTCTGCTCTTGATGTTGATTTTGCTCTTGTGGGAACCGGCTTGCTGGCGATCCGCCGCAGGCGGCCATCCAGTTAGGTGCCTGACTATAGAGAGGCCGCTATCGCCAGCAAGCGGAGCGCCGCCCGGCCGGCTCCTACAGGGTCCGAGTTCATCTTTTGACCTTTATGACAGAAATCTGAAAATAACGGTTGACGCTGGTTCCCAGGGGCCTATAATGCGCCCCACTTCCGGCGCAGACTGAACGGAAAACTCTTTGAGATTCAATGAGTTATCAGGTTTCAGGCGGCGCAGTTTCAAATCATCGAAACACGGAAATGGCTGTAAAAGAGGTGTTGACAGCAGTGTGTAACGCTGTAGAATTCGCCTCCCGCTAACGAGAGATCGGAAGCGCAAGTGGTTGAAGTTGAAGAAGAAATTCTGAAAACTTCTG
>NZ_CP077093.1:6087500-6320000 GCF_014268755.2 Pseudomonas vanderleydeniana
AACAGCTGGGACTTGTCGGAGGTCAGTACGTCGCAACGGCCGGATTCCAGCGACTTGGCGCTTTCGTCGGAGGTGTCGAAGGTGATCGGGGTGTACTTCAGGCCGTTGGCACGGAAGTAGTCGGAAACGTTCAGCTCGGTCGTGGTACCGGCTTGAATGCAGATGGTCGCGCCATCCAGTTCCTTGGCACTCTTCACGCCCAGCTTGTTGTTGGCCAGGAAGCCCACGCCATCGTAGTAGGTGATGAAGCCGGGGAATTTCAGGCCCATGCCCGCGTCACGCGAACTGGTCATGGTGGTGTTACGCGAAAGGATGTCGATCTCGCCGGATTGCAGCGCGGTGAAACGCTCCTTGGCGTTCAGCTGGCTGAACTTGACCTTGGTCGCGTCGCCGAACACGGCGGCGGCTACGGCACGGCAGACGTCGGCGTCGATACCGATGATCTTGCCGCTGGCATCAGGTACCGAGAAACCTGGCAAGCCATCACTCACGCCGCACTGGATGAAGCCCTTCTTCTGAACGGCATCCAGAGTGGCACCGGCTTGCGCAAAACCACTGACACCCAGGACGACAGCAGCAGTCACGACTGCCAGGGTGGATTTCAACATCTTCATTCAAACCTCCAAATTGCTCTTGTTGTGTCGGAGCTAGAGCCTTGTCGCACCCTTATGAGGCGTTAGTTGACCCGGGTTGGCTTATTTTTGGGTCAGCGACAAAAGCTTTGAGCCATGAGTCTAGTTTGGGGAAATCCCCGGGGAGCACTCATTGCCCGCCAATCGGCCGAACGGCTTGCGCCCTGTGTTCGCAGAGCCTTCACGGCCGGTGGCGAACATCATCTGAACCCGTTAGCCGGATTCGTGCTATCCCACTGCCGACGCTAGCCTGTTAGTGTTACCGCCAGCGGGGGAAAGCACACACTCGAATCTCCCATAGCAAAGCCCGTACCACAGTGATGGGTAAAGCGATTCAGCCAGAGGTCAACAAGAAAACTTTCAAAGTTGCGACATCTTGTTAACAGATCAACCAGGCGTGCACTGCAATCACGCACTCAATCGGAGCGCATGCACCCCCATGGAGCAAACGGAGCAGATATGACCGATCCCCTGATCATTCACCCGGCCAAGCCGGCCGACGCCTGTGTCATCTGGCTGCACGGCCTGGGCGCCGACCGCTATGACTTCCTGCCCGTGGCCGAGGCCCTGCAGGAACGTCTGCCGAGCACCCGGTTCGTGCTGCCCCAGGCCCCGACCCGCGCCGTGACGATCAACGGTGGCTACGCCATGCCCAGCTGGTACGACATCCTGGCCATGAGCCCGGCGCGCTCCATCAGCCTCGAAGAACTCGAAACTTCCGCCAACACCGTCATTGACCTGATCGAAGCCCAGCGGGCCGAGGGGATAGACCCGTCGCGCATCTTCCTCGCCGGCTTCTCCCAGGGCGGCGCCGTGGTGCTGCACACCGCCTTCCTGAGGTGGCAGGGCCCACTGGGCGGCGTGCTGGCCCTGTCCACCTACGCCCCGACCTTCAGTGACGAGCTGCAGCTTTCGGCCAGTCAGCAGCGGATTCCGGTGTACTGCCTGCACGGCCACTATGACGAGGTGGTGCAGAACGCCATGGGGCGTACCGCCTATGAGCATCTGAAACGCCGTGATGTCACCGTGACATGGCAGGAATACCCAATGGGCCACGAAGTGTTACCAGAGGAAATCAACGACATCGGCATCTGGCTGATCGATCGTTTGCGCTGATCAGCCTGACGCACTACGCCGCGCCCGATTCTTGCATTACACTGGCCGGCGTACATTCCTTAACCAATTGACGAGAAGATCGTGCTCAAAGCACTCAAAAAAATATTCGGTAAAAGCGAGGCTGAGCAGCTCGCACCAGGTCCCGGCACTCCGACTCCCAGCCCAGAAAGCCGCATGACCGGCCAGTCGTCGGAACAGGCCGAGCCCGCGGCAAAACCGAAAGCCCAGTCGACCGCCGCGCCAGAACCGTCCGGCCCGCCACGTACCGAGAAGCCAAAGGCCAGCCCACCGCAACCACGCCGTGAGCGGGCACCGAAACCGAAGCCCGCGCCGTGGAAACTCGAAGACTTCGTCGTCGAACCCCAGGAAGGCAAGACCCGCTTCCACGACTTCAAGCTGGCGCCGGAACTGATGCACGCCATCCACGACCTGGGTTTCCCCTACTGCACGCCGATCCAGGCGCAGGTCCTGGGCTATACCCTGGCCGGCAAGGACGCGATCGGTCGCGCCCAGACCGGTACCGGCAAGACCGCCGCGTTCCTGATCTCGACCATCACCCAGTTGCTGCAGACGCCACCGCCGGCCGAGCGCTACATGGGCGAGCCACGGGCACTGATCATCGCGCCGACCCGTGAACTGGTGGTGCAGATCGCCAAGGACGCCGCCGACCTCACCAAGTACACCGGCCTCAACGTCATGCAGTTCGTCGGCGGCATGGATTTCGACAAGCAGCTCAAGCAGCTCGAAGCCCGCCACTGCGACATTCTCGTCGCCACCCCGGGCCGTCTGCTGGACTTCAACCAGCGCGGCGAAGTGCACCTGGACATGGTCGAGGTGATGGTGCTGGACGAAGCCGACCGCATGCTCGACATGGGCTTCATCCCGCAGGTACGCCAGATCATTCGCCAGACCCCGCCAAAGAGCGAGCGCCAGACCCTGCTGTTCTCGGCGACGTTCACCGACGACGTGATGAACCTCGCCCGGCAATGGACCACGGACCCGGCAATCGTCGAGATCGAATCGCAGAACGTCGCCAACCAGAACGTCGAGCAGCATATCTACGCGGTGGCTTCGGCCGACAAGTACAAGCTGCTGTACAACCTGGTCAACGACAACGGCTGGGAACGGGTGATGGTCTTCGCCAACCGCAAGGACGAAGTGCGGCGCATCGAGGAACGCCTGGTGCGCGACGGCGTGAATGCCGCGCAACTGTCAGGCGACGTGCCGCAGCACAAGCGCATCAAGACCCTGGAAGGTTTCCGCGAGGGCAAGATCCGCGTCCTGGTGGCAACTGACGTTGCCGGTCGTGGCATCCACATCGACGGTATCAGCCACGTGATCAACTTCACCCTGCCGGAAGTGCCGGATGACTACGTGCACCGTATCGGCCGTACCGGTCGTGCCGGGGCTGATGGCGTGTCCATCAGTTTTGCCGGCGAGGACGACTCCTACCAGTTGCCATCGATCGAGGAACTGCTGGGTCGCAAGATCAGTTGCGAGATGCCGCCGACCGAACTGCTGCGGCCGGTCGTACGTCAACGGCCCTGATGCGCAAGGGCCCTATTTCGTGGGGCCCCGTTCGCGGATAAATCCAGCTCCCACAGAGAATCGCATCAGCCACACATTTTGTGTACAACGCGTGCCTTGTGGGAGCCGGCGATCCGGCTGCCGGGTTTATCCGCGAACAGCCCCCACCCGAGCATCAAGCGGCAGCAGAATCACTTCCAGCGATCGGCCGCCGCCTGGTCGCTGGCCCGTCCCTCGACCCAACGCGGGCCCTCGGCGGTGTTTTCCTTCTTCCAGAACGGCGCCCGGGTCTTCAGATAATCCATCACGAAGTTGCAGGCGTCGAACGCCGCCTGCCGATGGGCACTGGCCACACCGACGAACACGATCGGCTCCCCCGGCTCCAACGCACCGATCCGATGCAGCACCTCCAGCCGCAACAACGGCCAGCGCTGCTCAGCCTCGACGACGATCTTGCCCAGCGCCTTTTCGGTCATGCCCGGATAATGCTCGAGAAACATCCCGGCCACTTCCCGACCATCATTGAAATCGCGTACATAGCCGACAAAGCTGACCACTGCGCCGATCCCGACATTGGCCGCATGCAACGCATTGACCTCGGCCCCCGGATCAAAGGCCCCGGCCTGGATACGAACCGCCATCTCAGCCTCCGGTCACGGTAGGAAAGAACGCCACCTCGTCGCCATCGGCCAGCAGTTCGCCCACTGCGCACAGTTCCTGGTTGCGCGCGCACATCAGCCCGTGCTCGGCCAATACCTGCCAGTCACCACCGCGTTGCAGCAGGTGCCCTCGCAACTGCTCGATCGTGGCGAAATCCCCCTCGATCTGCTCGGCATCCACCCCCAGCACCTCGCGGTAACGGGCGAAGAACTGCACATCGAGCTTCATGATGCATCTGCCTGATAGTGACCACTCTTGCCGCCAAGCTTCTCCAGCAGGCGCACGTTCTCGATGGTCATGCCCCGGTCGACCGCCTTGCACATGTCATAGATCGTCAGCGCCGCGACACTGGCCGCCGTCAGCGCTTCCATTTCCACCCCGGTCTGGCCGGACAGCTTGCAGCGCGCGACGATCCGCACGGCGTCCTCGCCCTCGGCACTCAGCTCGACCTTGACGCCGGTCAGCATCAGCGGGTGACAGAGCGGAATCAGGTCGGAGGTTTTCTTCGCCGCCTGGATGCCGGCGATTCGCGCCACGGCGAACACGTCCCCTTTCGGGTGTCCGCCACTGACGATCATTTGCAGGGTTTGCGGCAGCATGCGCACCCGAGCTTCGGCCACCGCTTCACGAAAGGTCACGGCCTTGTCGGTGACGTCGACCATGTTGGCGCGACCTTGGGAATCGAGATGAGTCAGCACAGCGATACTCCTGATCAGGAGCGTCGATTGTAAACCTGCGGGTCAGTTTTTCGCACGCCCGATCGGGCACTTGCGCTCGAAGGGAAACCGGGCGGCGCGAAGCCGCCCGGGTTGTGGCTACAGATGGGATTCGGCGTATTCGGCCAGGACCGAACGCGGCACGCCCTGCAGGGTGATGTGCACGCCATTCGGGAAGTCCTTGAAACGCTCGGTCAGGTAGGTCAGCCCGGAGCTGGTCGCGGACAGGTAGGGGGTATCGATCTGCGCCAGGTTACCCAGGCACACCACTTTGGAACCGGCGCCGGCACGGGTGATGATGGTCTTCATCTGGTGCGGCGTGAGGTTCTGGCACTCATCGATCAGGATCAGGCTCTGCTGGAAGCTGCGACCTCGGATGTAGTTGAGGGACTTGAACTGCAACGGCACCTTGCTGAGGATATAGTCGACGCTGCCATGGGTGCTCTCGTCATCCATGTGCAAGGCTTCGAGGTTATCGGTGATCGCCCCTAGCCAGGGCTCCATCTTCTCGGCCTCGGTGCCGGGCAGGAAACCGATTTCCTGGTCCAGGCCCTGCACGCTGCGGGTGGCGATGATGCGCCGGTAGCGCTTGCTGACCATGGTCTGCTCGATGGCGGCCGCCAGGGCGAGGATGGTCTTGCCGGAACCGGCGGCACCGGTCAGGTTGACCAGGTGAATGTCCGGGTCGAGCAAGGCATACAGCGCCAGGCTCTGGTAGATGTCGCGGGGTTTCAGGCCCCAGGCTTCCTGGTGCAACAGGGGCTCCTGGTGCAGGTCGAGGATCAGCAGCGCGTCGGCATTGATCTCCTTCACCCAGCCGACAAAGCCCTGTTCATCGATGATGAACTCGTTGACGTGCACGGCCGGCAGGTTGTCGGTCATCTGCACCTGGTGCCAGGTGCGACCATGACCCTGGCGGGTCTCGACCTTGCTGACGCGATCCCAGAAGGATCCGGACACGTTGTGGAAGCCCTTGGGCAGCAGGTCCACATCGTCGACCAACTGGTCGGTGCTGTAGTCCTCGGAAGCAATCCCGCAGGCACGCGCCTTGAGGCGCATGTTGATGTCCTTGGTCACCAGCACCAGGCGCAGCCCCTTGTCACGCGCGTGCAGATCGACCAACTGGTTGATGATGATGTTGTCGTTGAGGTTTTCCGGCAGCAACAGGTTGGGTTCGTTGCGCTTGCTCATCAGGATCGACAGCGACCCCTTGGGCCCACTCTTGCCCCGCTGGATAGGCACCCCGCGCTCGACATCCTCGGGGCTGGCATCGCCCAGGGTCTTGTCGATCAGGCGGATCGCCTGGCGGCATTCGGAAGCTACGCTGTGGTGGCCGCTCTTGAGTTTGTCGAGTTCCTCCAGGACCGTCATCGGGATGGCGACGTGATGCTCTTCGAAGTTCAGTAACGCGTTTGGATCGTGGATCAGTACGTTGGTATCGAGCACGTAAAGGATTGGCTGGTTGGAAGAAGGAGTGCGTCCGTGATCATCCATACTCGGTCACCTTTGTGAGAGCCAGTCGACGCGACGCCTGGACGGCATCGCGCCTCGAAGTGACCGCCGAATTCGCCTGGAGGGGGCAGGCGCTCTGTGCACAAGGTGGGGTCTTGGCAGACGCCACCTGTGTTGCAGGTTTCGGCGGTCTGATTCCGTAATACCGCAAAACCCGTGACAGGAAAAAGCACTTTGACGACTTTTTGAAGTTTATTTTTCAGAGTGACGAATAGCCCTTGGCGAGCAGGCTGGACCCCGTTAAAGTCGGAAGTCCGCCCGCCTCGAATTACTTCGAATTTTCCTACATACCAGTCCTTCACAGCCTCTGCTGCGCCTGTGAGAGCCCACTGTCTTTAGCTGATTGCCGATGAGCGGCGAAACAGGCACCCGGATGCAAGACAGTGATCACTTGGCTGGTATACACCGCCCGTGGGAGCCAACTGTCTTTGATCCATCGCTGACAAGTGGCAGAACAGGTTCCCAGGAGGGACGGCAGACGCCGCAGAACTGTGGGAGCTGGCGGTCCGGCGTCCCGGTTTATCCGCGAAGAGGCCATCAAGTCCAGCGCTGCAAATTCGGACGCCTTCGCGGATAAATCCGGCTCCCACGGATTCTCTGGCGTGCACACGATAGGTAACTGCCTCCGCCATAGATCATGTGGCCATTTAAAGACAGTTGGCTCCCCCGAGGGTCAGCCCACGACCACGGGTGCTAGCGAAACGCCTCGTTGCAATCGAGCCAGCCCAAGCCGCTCTCGGCCGTCTGCCGAAGCAACCAGGGCAATGCGTCAAGGGCCTTGTCCTGGGCATCGTGGAACACGATCACGCCGCGCCGCCACAACAGCATCAGGGTCATCACCCGCTGAGCCGACTGCTGCGCCGTGAGTTTGCCAGCATCGGCCGAGTCGATGTCCCACAACACCACCTGCAACCCCTGCTTCCTGAAGAACGGCCCACTGTCCGCCTGGCGCTGGGCATAGGGCGGCCGGAACAGCGGCACGTAGTTATCCGGCAGCACGCTCTGCGCCAGCGCGGCGCTGCGCTGGACCGAGTCCTGCCAGTCCTGCCAATGGCTGTGGGAACGATATTGCCAACCCTCGATGCCCACGCACTGCTGTTTATAGAGGTCGCGCACGGCCATGATCGAACTCTTGTCGACCCGCGCCTGCAAGGCGCTGCCCAGGACAAAGAACAGGCCGTTCATTTTTTGCCGCCGCAGGTACTCGGTCAGCGCGTCGGTATTGCCCACGGCAAGGCCGGGCCCGCCATCGAAGGTCAGCAGGAACAGGCGATCGTGGAAATTCTCGCCATTGCGCTCGGGCTCGCCGAACAGGGCAATCTCGCTGCTGGTCTGGGGAAACAGCGCGGCCATGCGCAGCAGTTCGTCCAGGTAGCGTTCGTGAAACGCCCGGCTCGGCTCGGCCCAGCGAATATAGAAGGAGTCTTCCGGCACGCGGAACTTGCCGGCCTGCTCGCGCAGACTGTCCATGTCCTCGACGTAGTAGCAGAACGAGGCGTCCTGCTCGCAGCTCTGCTGGGCAAAGTTGTAGCTCTGCAACAGGCGCGACCAGAGACGGGCACGCACCCGGTTGATCGACGCCAGGTTGATCTGCTTGAGCCCCAGGCGCTGCCTGAGCGCCGGTTCGTCGGTCATTTCGCTGATCAGCAGGGCGTGGGCGAAGGTGAGAATTTCCGCGCGCGAGGCCACATCGAACAGCACCGGGCTGCTCAGTGACTCGGGCCAGGTACTGCGATCCAGGGTCGCGACGTCGTTCGGCGCAGCCGTGGCGCCCAGGCTGAGCAACAGGGCCGAACATAAAAGAAGAAAACGCAAAAGGGATATCTCCATGACAGGAACCCGCGCGCACTATAGCCGATCTCGGAACCTGAACCGCCCCGCTGGCGAGCGGGCTCGCCCGCGCTGGGTCGCGAAACGACCCTGAAACCTGAGAACCGAGTCTATCAGGAACACTGCTGAGGCCGGTTTACGGCTGCTGCGCAGCCGAGCGCGGGCAAGCCCGCTCGCCACAACGCCCATCACGGCATCCGGGCTATCAGCATCATAGGTGGAGCCAAACCGCCCAACCCCCTAGAATCCCCCGACGATTACAGGAGACGACTTCATGCTGATGGTGATTTCCCCCGCCAAGACCCTCGATTTCGAAACACCACCGGTGACGAAACGCTATACCCAGCCACAATACCTCGACCACTCCCAGGAACTGATCGAGCAGCTACGCCTGCTGAGCCCGGCGCAGATCAGCGAACTGATGCACGTTTCCGACAAGATCGGCGGGCTCAATGCCGCGCGCTTCGGCAGCTGGACCCCGGACTTCACCCCGGAAAACGCCAAGCAGGCCCTGCTGGCCTTCAAGGGCGACGTCTATACCGGCCTCAATGCCGAGGACTTCAGTGACGCCGACTTCGACTTCGCCCAGACGCACCTGCGCATGCTGTCCGGCCTTTATGGCCTGCTGCGTCCACTGGACCTGATGCAACCCTACCGGCTGGAAATGGGCACCAGGTTCGCCAACGGCCGCGGCAAGGACCTCTATGCATTCTGGGGCAACCGTATCAGCGAATGGCTCAATGAAGCCCTGCTCGAGCAAGGCGACGACGTACTGCTGAATCTGGCCTCGAACGAGTATTTCTCGGCGGTCAAGCGCTCGGCGCTCAACGCCCGCATCATCAATACCGAGTTCCGCGACCAGAAGAACGGCCAGTACAAGATCATCAGCTTCTACGCGAAAAAGGCCCGCGGCATGATGGCCCGCTTCGTGATCCGCGAACGCATCCAGAATCCCGATCAATTGAAGACGTTCGACGAACAAGGCTACTTTTTCAGTGCCGAACTCTCCAAGCCGGATAATCTGGTGTTCCTTCGCGATCACGCACCGGATTGATGCCCTGTGGGAGCCGGATCGCCGGCTCCCCTCCAGGACACGGTCGATCAGGACCTGGCTTTTCTGTTACCCTGCCCCACCCCGGTGCACTACACGCCCTGTGTAGATCCGAAGAGCTCTCCCTTCCTCCTGCCCTCGTGCAGCGGCCAGAATTCCATTTGTTTGACGCCAGGAAATTGGCTGTAACAACAATGAAAATTCTTTCACTCGACTTTTTTCATTTTTTTTCGTAGTGGCACCAAAAATTTTTTCAGGCGATGGCATATAACCATCACCGCATTTTTCGCCCCCGTAATCAAAGGGCGAAACGAGAAGTGCTATCAATATGAAAGCAGTGCCATCTCCGACAATATTTCAAGAATTTTCAGAAAACAGGATGAGCGGATCGGAACTTATGTTCCCCGCCATTGCTCATACCACCCGTGACGACTCTCAACGATTTTGTAAGAGATGACTTACAGGCAGGCTGGATAACTTGTTTAAGTTTGAACTCGACACTTACGAGCCAATGCAGCCACCCCCAATTCAATCAATGGACAGGAGATACGCACCATTAATATCCCCTACAAGGCCAGGACGGCCCCTCAGACAACGAACCTGTCGGACACTTGCAGGCGACTGCCCGAAAAGGCTCTGCCACGGGCATGAGCAGACTGCAAGCCCGCTGACGGGGACCGTCCTGACGACGGCCGGCCATATCAAGGGGCACGCCCCTCATAACAAGGCCAAGTTGCGCACAATTTGAGTGCAATTATTTAGCCACTCGACATTTATATGCCTGCACTCGGTAGAACGCTCTTCGCCGATAAAACTTCCGAGTGCACTGCGAATACTGGCCACATTAACTTCCGCCATGTAATGGCGTAATTAAGATAGAGGTAGATGCAATGCGCATTAGCATATTCGGTTTGGGTTACGTCGGTGCAGTCTGTGCCGGTTGCCTGTCTGCACGAGGCCATGATGTCGTTGGCGTGGATATTTCCAAGGACAAGATCGACCTGATCAACAACGGCAAGTCGCCGATTGTCGAGCCAGGCCTGGAACCCCTGCTGGCCCAGGGCATTGCCAGCGGTCGCCTGCGCGGTACCACCGATTTCGCCGAGGCGATCCGGGCCACCGACCTGTCGATGCTGTGCGTCGGTACGCCGAGCAAGAAGAACGGCGACCTGGAGCTGAACTACATCGAGTCGGTATGCCGTGAAATCGGCTTCGTCCTGCGCGACAAGACCACTCGCCACACCATCGTCGTGCGCAGCACCGTACTGCCGGGCACCGTGAAGAACGTGGTGATCCCGATCCTCGAAGACTGTTCGGGCAAGAAGGCCGGCGTCGACTTCGGCGTTGCGGTCAACCCCGAGTTCCTGCGCGAAAGTACCGCGATCAAGGACTACGACTACCCGCCGATGACCGTCATCGGCGAACTCGACAGTGCTTCGGGCGACGTCCTGCAGGCCCTCTACGAGGAACTCGACGCACCGATCATCCGCAAGGACATCGAGGTGGCCGAGATGATCAAGTACACCTGCAACGTCTGGCACGCCACCAAGGTGACCTTCGCCAACGAGATCGGCAACATCGCCAAGGCCGTCGGTGTCGACGGTCGTGAGGTGATGGACGTGGTCTGCCAGGACAAGACCCTCAACCTGTCCCAGTACTACATGCGCCCGGGCTTCGCCTTCGGCGGTTCCTGCCTGCCCAAGGACGTGCGTGCCCTGACCTACCGCGCCGGCTCCCTGGACGTCGAGTCGCCACTGCTCAACTCGCTGATGCGCAGCAACGAGACTCAGGTGCAGAACGCCTTCGACATCGTCGCCAGCCACGACAAGCGCAAGGTCGCCCTGCTCGGCCTGAGCTTCAAGGCCGGTACCGACGACCTGCGTGAAAGCCCGCTGGTGGAACTGGCGGAAATGCTGATCGGCAAGGGCTTCGACCTGAGCATCTACGACAAGAACGTCGAATACGCCCGCGTCCATGGCGCGAACAAGGACTACATCGAATCGAAGATTCCCCACGTGTCGTCCCTGCTCAACGCCGACTTCGACCAGGTCGTGGACAACAGCGACGTGATCATTCTCGGCAACCGCGACGAGAAGTTCCGCGCCCTGGCCGAGAACACCCCGCACGGCAAGCAGGTCATCGACCTGGTCGGCTTCATGTCCAAGCCGACCAGCCCCGAGGGCCGTGCCGAAGGGATCTGCTGGTAAACCCGCGACAACCGCCCCGCGGTTGATCGCCAGGCCGGCCCCACGGGTCACTCCCCTCCCTATGGGAGCCGGCTTGCTGGCGATGGCGTCCGACAGGGCGCCTCGCTCCCAGGATTGCTAAACGACCCACTCGGGCCCCGCCCGAGACACAGATGGATGCAGATTATGCACAGGCTGAAACATGGCCTCCTCCAGGCCGCCGGTTGGCTGTTCTACCTGACGTTGCTGATGGGCCTGGCCTCACTGCTGCCCACGTCGACCTTCGACTCCGAATCCAAGAACTTCATCTTCCTGATCGGTGCCGTGGGTATCTGGCGCTACTCCATGGGCGCTACCCATTTCGTGCGCGGGATGATCTTTCTCTACATCGTCTACCCGCACCTGCGGCGCAAACTGCGCAAGCTGGGCAAGGCCGCGGACCCGTCCCACGTGTTCCTGATGGTCACCAGCTTTCGCATCGACGCCCACACCACCGCTCAGGTCTACCAGTCGGTGATTCGCGAAGCCATCGAGTGCGGTTTCCCCACCACCGTGGTCTGCTCGCTGGTGGAAATGTCCGATGAACTGCTGGTCAAGAGCCTCTGGGAGCGGATGAATCCGCCAGAGCGGGTCACCCTCGACTTCGTCCGTATCGCCGGCACCGGCAAGCGCGATGGCCTGGCCTTCGGCTTCCGGGCGATCTCCCGGCACCTGCCGGACGAGCGTGCGGTGGTCGCGGTGATCGACGGCGATACCGTGCTCAGCGAAGGCGTGGTGCGTCGCACCGTGCCCTGGTTCCAGCTGTTCGACAACGTCGGCGGCCTGACCACCAACGAATTCTGCGAAGTACGTGGCGGCTACATCATGAGCGAGTGGCACAAGCTGCGCTTCGCCCAGCGCCACATCAACATGTGCTCCATGGCCCTGTCCAAGCGGGTGCTGACCATGACCGGCCGCATGTCGGTGTTCCGTGCCGACGTGGTCACCGACGCGGGCTTCATCGCCGACGTCGAGAACGACTCGCTGGAACACTGGCGCCTGGGGCGTTTCCGCTTCCTCACCGGTGACGACAAGTCCAGCTGGTACAGCCTGATGCGCCTGGGCTACGACACCTTCTACGTGCCCGACGCGGCGATCCACACCGTGGAACACCCGCCGGAGAAGAGCTTCATCAAGTCCAGCCGCAAGCTGATGTACCGCTGGTACGGCAACAACCTGCGCCAGAACTCCCGGGCCCTGGGCCTGGGTATCCGCCGCCTTGGCGTGTTCACCAGCGTGGTGCTGTTCGACCAGCGCGTGTCGATGTGGACCTCGCTGCTGGGGCTCACCGTGGCGCTGATCGCCAGCTTCAAGTACGGCATCGAATTCATCCTCGCCTACCTGCTGTGGATCGGCATCACCCGCCTGATCCTGACGATCCTGCTGGCCTGTTCCGGCCACAGCATCGGCCCGGCCTACCCGGCGATCCTCTATTACAACCAGATCGTCGGCGCGCTGATGAAGATCTACGTGTTCTTCCGCCTCGACCGCCAGTCCTGGACCCGCCAGGACACCAAACTGAGCCGCGACCTCGCCAGCTTTCAAGGTTGGTTCAACACCTGGTCGTCCCGGACCATGACCTTCTCCGCCGGCAGCATTTTCGTCGCCGTGCTGATGACGATGGTCTGACCCGACTCGCCTGAATTAGCCAATGGAGCTTTAACTCATGAACTCTAAAGTCAACGCCAACGTCGTCCACGAATCCGAAGCCCAGCGCCAGCATGCCCGGGTGAAGATCCCGGCCAAGCTGCGCTTGTTCGGCCGCGAGGGCAAACCCCTGGAAGTGCGGGTACACGACCTGTCCGCCGGCGGCCTGAGCTTCAACCTGCCGCCACAGCAACAACAGGAACTGACCCTCGGCGAGGTGCACAAGGGCCGCCTGATGTTCGTCATCGACAACCTCGGCCTGGGCATGGACGTCGAGTTGCAGATTCGTGCCTACGACCGCCAGCACGGCCGGGTCGGCTGCCAGTTCCAGAACCTGGAACCACAGGATATCGCCACCCTGCGCCACCTCATCACCTCGCACCTGGCCGGCGACATCATCAGCATGGGCGACGTGCTCGGCACCCTGCAGCGCGACAACTTCACCAAGGCCCGGCGCAAGAAGGACAGCGGCGGTGGCCTGAGCCCATTCGGCCGCCTGCGCGCGGTGACCTTCAGCGCCGGCGTGTTCATCGTTGGCCTGGCGGCCTTCGGCTTCGTGCTCAAGTCGGTCTACGGCATGTACTTCGTCAGCCACGCCCAGGCCGGCCTGGTCAGCGTGCCGGGCGTGAATGTCACCATGCCGCGCGACGGCACCGTGCAGAGCCTGCTCAAGGACGACGGCATCGCCGCCAAGGGCGCGCCACTGGCGAGCTTCAGCACCAGCATGCTCGACGTGCTCAAGGGCCACCTGGACGAAGACCAGTTGCAACCGGCCAAGGTCGAGGAACTGTTCGGCAAGCAGATGACCGGCACCCTGACCTCGCCTTGTGATTGCGTGGTCGCCCAGCAGTTGGTCGCCAACGGCCAGTACGCCAGCAAGGGGGACGTGATCTTCCAACTGGTGCCGCGCAACAGCGTCGCCAACGTCGAGGCACGATTCTCCTACCGCCAGTTCGGCGAGGTGCGCCCGGGTACCCGCGTGACCTTCCAGGTCGCCGGCGAAGAACAGACCCGCCAGGGCAAGATCGTCAGCAGCACCAGCCTGAAGAGCGACGACCTGTCTTCCGACATTCGCGTGCTGATCAAGCCGGATGAAAGCCTGGACAGCAGCCTCGCCGGTCGCCCCGTGGAAGTGAACAGCGATCGCGGGCCGAACCTGAACTGGCTGATCGACAAAGCCATGGCCGCCGGACTGTAAGCGGAGGACATGCCTGTGACGACCTTCAGACCCCTGCCCCTGACACTGGCCATGGCGATCGGCCTGGCCGGTTGCTCCGGTCTGCCCGACCAACGCCTGGCCAATGAGGCGCTCAAGCGTGGCGACACTGCCCTGGCCGAGCAGAACTACCGCCAACTGGCGGACCTGGGCTACAGCGACGCAAAGGTGGGCCTGGCCGATATCCAGGTGGAAAGCCGCGACCCAGAGCAAATCCGCCAGGCCGAGGCGACCTACCGCGCCGCCGCCGATACCTCGCCGCGTGCCCAGGCACGCCTGGGGCGGCTGCTGGTGGCCAAGCCGAACGCGACCGAAGCCGAGCACCATGAAGCCGAGAAGCTGCTGAAGAAAGCCTTTGCCAACGGCGAGGGCAACACGCTGATCCCGCTGGCGATGCTCTACCTGCAATTCCCGCAGAGCTTCCCCGAGGTCAACGCCCAGCAGCAGATCAACCAGTGGCGCAACGCCGGCTACCCGGAAGCGGGCCTGGCCCAGGTTCTGCTGTACCGCACCCAGGGTACCTACGACCAGCACCTCGACGAAGTGGAAAAGATCTGCAAGGCCGCGCTCAACAGCACCGACATCTGCTACGTCGAGCTCGCCACCGTCTACCAGAAACGCGCCCAGCCGGAACAGCAGGCCGAACTGCTCAAGCAGTTGCAGGCCGCCTACAGCCGCGGCACGGTCGGTGCCCAGCGGGTCGACGCCGTCGCCCGCGTACTCGCCGACTCCAGCCTCGGCCAGCCGGATCCGAAAACCGCGCAGGAACTGCTCGAGAAGATTGCCCCCGGCTACCCGGCCTCCTGGGTCAGCCTGGCACAGCTGCTCTACGACTTCCCCGACCAGGGCGACGTCAAGCAGATGATGGAGTACCTGGACAACGGCCGTGCAGCCGACCAGCCACGTGCCGAACTGCTGCTGGGCAAGCTCTACTACGAAGGCAAGTGGGTACCGGCCGATGCGAAACAGGCCGAGGCCCATTTCCAGAAAGCGGTCGGCCGGGAAGTCGCCGCCGACTACTACCTGGGGCAGATCTACCGTCGTGGCTACCTCGGCCAGGTCTATCCGCAGAAGGCCCTCGACCACCTGCTCAAGGCCGCGCGCAACGGCCAGAACAGCGCCGACTTCGCCATCGCGCAACTGTTTTCCCAGGGTCGCGGGACCAAGCCCGACCCGCTCAACGCCTACGTCTTCGGCCAACTGGCGAAGACCCAGGACACGCCACAGGCCAATGAGCTGGCCCAGCAACTCGACGAACAACTGCCGCCTGCCCAGCGCCCCGACGCCCAGCGCCTGTTGCAGCAGGAGCAGCGCCTGCGCGGCACCCTGAGCCGCAACGCGCTGGACCTGCAACAAGTCCTGCAGGAAGGCGACAGCGAGGAAAAGACCCTATGACACTCAATCCTTTCGTGAAGGCCGGCATCGGCCTGAGCTTTGCCCTGGCCTGGTCCACGCCGACCCTGGCCGCGTTCACCGAGACGCAGAACTTCGGCCTGGAAGCGAAGATCACCGCGCAATCGGAAGACGACCGCGACCTCGGCACCCTCAAGGGTGGCGACGCCAACGGCATCGGCCTCGACCTGCGCCCCTGGGTCTATGGCGAAAGCGGCAACTGGAGCGCCTATGCCATGGGCCAGGCGGTGACCGCCACCGACATCATCGAGACCGATACCCTGCAACAGAGCAATAGCGACCAGCAGAGCTCCAGCAACGATGCCCGCAAGCAGGACAAGAGCTACCTGGCCCTGCGTGAGTTCTGGGTCGGCTACAAGGGCTTCACGCCCTACCCCGGCGAGATCCTCAAGTTCGGTCGCCAGCGCCTGCGCAACGACGACGGGCAATGGCGCGACACCAACATCGAGGCGCTGAACTGGACCTTCGACACCACCCTGCTGCGGGCCAACCTGGGCGCCGCCGAACGCTTCAGCGAGTACCGCACCGACCTCACCGAACTGGCGCCCAAGGACAAGGACCGCCTGCACGTCTATGGCGACGTCGCCTACCAGTGGACCCCGGGCCAGTGGGTCGGCCTGCGCGCCCATCACACCCATGACGACGGCAAGCTCGACTACCCGACGCCCGGTGTCGCCAGCGATCCGCTGGACAAGAAGGAAAACGGCAACCTGACCTGGCTCGGCCTGGAAGCCAACAGCGATGCCTACAACTTCCGCAACACCAACACGGTCAACTACTGGGCCAGCCTGACCGGCATGAGCGGCCACCGCGACACGGTCAACGCGCTCAACGCCGACGGCAGCCGCCCGGCCGAGGCCAAGCGCGGCGACAGCGTCAACGGCTGGGCCACCGACCTCGGCATCCGCCTGCGCCTGGACCCGAACTGGCAGGTCGGTGCCGCCTACGCCCGTGCCAGCGGCGACTACGAACAGAACGGACTGGAAAGCAACCGCTCGAACTTCACCGGCACCCGTTCGCGCATGCACCGTTTCGGCGAAGCCTTCCGCGGCGAAATGAACAACCTGCAGACCGCCACCCTGTTCGGTTCCTGGCAACTGCGCGAGGACTACGACGCCAGCCTGGTCTACCACAAGTTCTGGCGTGTCGACGGCAACAAGGACGTCGGCAGCAACGGCATCAATGCCGCGCAGAACACCTACGACGACACCACCGGCGCCCTGCTCTCCAGCACCTCGCTGCCGTTGCAGGACGGCAAGAAGGACATGGGCCAGGAGATGGACCTGGTGGTCACCAAATACTTCAAGCAGGGCCTGCTGCCAGCGGCCCTCAGCCAATCGATCGACGAACCTTCGGCGCTGGTGCGCTTTCGCGGCGGCGTGTTCAAGCCGGGCAGCGCCTACGGCCACGACGTCGATTCCTACATGCACCGCGCGTTCATCGACGTGATCTGGCGCTTCTGATGCGGACCGCGAAGGGAGTTTCCAAGATGAATCAGATCGCCATGCAAGGTTCGCTCAGCGCTCTCGCCGTCGCCCTGCTGCTGGCCGGCAGCACGGCCCTGGCCAACGTCGAGAAGCCGGCCGCCAGCGGCCAGGCGCCGATCGTTGCCAAGGAACTGCAACAGGCCAAGACCTACACCGTCAGCACCGCGCCGAGCGAACCGCTGCACCTGGAAAAACCCCGGCTGCCGGATCTCGGCGGCTACACCGCCGAGGCCGTCGCGGCGAAGATCGTGCGCAGCCAGCCGGGCAAGATCAGCGTGCGCCGGATGATGCAGGAGGATGCGCTCAAGGACTTCATCGGTGGTGACAACAAGATGGCCGAATGGGTGGTACGCCAACACGGCATCCCCCAGGCGATCTTCGTCGACGACGGCTACCTGAACCTCAAGGACCTGGTGAAGAAGCTGCCGGCCAAGTACATCAGCGAAACCTCGCCAGGCGTGTTCCTGGCACGGGTACCGATCGTGGTCGGACGCAAGGGCATCCTCGACATCGACGGCCAGACCCAGGAACTGCGGCTGTCCCAGGAAGGCGGCGCGTTCCTGGTCAATGACGGGCAGCTGTTCGTGCGTGACACCAGGGTCACCGGCTGGCGCGAGGCCGACAACGGCCCGGCGACCTTCCGCTCACCGAAAGAATTCCGTCCGTTCCTGCTGGCCTGGGGCGGCACCGAGACCTACATCGTCAACAGCAAGATGGCCAGCTTCGGCTACTCCAACAGTAAATCCTACGGCGTGAGTATTTCCCAGTACACGCCGAACATGGCCAAGGTGCTCAAGCGCCCCGAACCGACCGGCTGGATCATCGGCTCGGAGTTCAGCGACATGTGGTACGGCTTCTACTGCTACGAAACCCGCGACTTCGTGCTCAAGGGCAATACCTACCGCGACAACATCGTCTACGGCATCGACCCCCACGACCGCTCGCACCGGCTGATCATCGCCGACAACACCGTGTACGGCACGAAGAAGAAGCACGGCATCATCATTTCCCGGGAAGTGAACGACAGCTTCATCTTCAACAACCGCAGCTACGACAACCACCTCTCGGGCCTGGTGATCGACCGCAACAGCGTCAACAACCTGGTCGCCTACAACGAGATCTACAAGAACCACACCGACGGCATCACCCTCTACGAGAGTGCCGACAATCTGATCTACGCCAACCGGCTGATCGGCAACAAGCGCCACGGCATCCGCATCCGCAACAGCGTCAACGTGCGCCTGTACGAGAACCTGTCGATGGCCAACGGCCTGACCGGCATCTACGGCCACATCAAGGACCTGAGCGACACCGACCGCGACATCAAGCTCGACCCGTTCGATGCCGAGGTCTCGCTGATCGTGGTCGGCGGTGAACTGGCCGGCAACGGCAGCGGCCCGCTGTCCATCGACTCGCCACTGAGCCTGGAGCTGTACCGGGTGTCCATGCTCGCCCCGAGCAAGAGCAGCGGCATCAGCTTCACCGGCGTGCTGGGCGATCGCCAGGATGAAATTCTCGACCTGCTGGTGCGCCAGCAGAAAGCCGTGCTGATCGACCCCGTCGAACGCCAGACCGAATTGCGCGATTGAGGACGACCTTAATGAACCCACACCTGATCAAACTCTTCGGCCTCTGCGCCATCACCACCGCGATTCTCGCCGTCAGCGGCAACCTGCGGGCCGAGGAAGTGCAGGCACCGAAATTCACCGCCGAACCGTGCTGCAGCCTGTGCCCGGCGGCCCACGATGCGAAGAACTACGTGACCCGCTACCAGCAGAACTTCACCACCCTGGTACAGGCCCAGGGCGACTGGCTGTTCCGGACCCAGGAAGACCTGCGCACCGAGTTCGATACCACGCCGGAAGGCTACAAGCGCCTGCAGCAACTGCACGACGCGTTCAAGAGCAAGGGCGTCGAGTTGGTGGTGGTCTACCAGCCGACCCGTGGCCTGGTGAACCGCAACAAGCTGTTCCCCGCCGAGCGCGACAAGTTCGATTACCAGAAGGCCCTGCACAACTACCAGGCGATGCTCGGTCGCTTCGCGAAGATGGGCTACCACGTGCCCGACCTGTCGCCGTTGACCAACGAACAGCAGGCCCACGACTTCTATTTCCGCGGTGACCAGCACTGGACCCCGTACGGTGCCGAGCGCACGGCGAAGATCGTCGCCGAGACGGTGAAGAAGGTTCCCGGTTTCGCCGACATCCCCCATCGCGAATTCGAGACCCACGTCTCCGGGCGCATGGGCAAGACCGGCACCCTGCACAACATGGCCGGCCAGCTGTGCGGCACCAGCTACGCGATCCAGTACATGGAACAGTTCGCCACCGAGCCCAAGGGCGAGGCGGCGGACGGCGACCTGTTCGGTGATTCCGGCAACCCGCAGATCACCCTCGTCGGTACCAGCCACAGCGGCAAGAACTACAACTTCGCCGGCTTCCTGCAGCAGTACATCGGCGCCGACATCCTCAACGTCGCCTTCCCCGGTGGTGGCCTCGAGGGCTCGATGCTGCAGTACCTGGGCAGCGACGAGTTCCAGAAGACCCCGCCGAAGATCCTCATCTGGGAGTTCTCGCCGCTCTACCGCCTGGACCAGGAAACCATCTACCGGCAGATGATGTCCCTTCTCGACAACGGTTGTGAAGGCAAGAACGCCGACATGACCGCCAGCACCACGGTCAAGCCGGGCAAGAACGAGTTGCTGGTCAACAGCAGCAACCGCGACCTGCGCAACAGTGGCCACCAGGTCGACATCCGCTTCGCCGACACCTCGGTGAAAACCCTGCACGCGACCCTCTGGTACATGAACGGCCGCCACGAGGACATCAAGATCGAGAAACCGGAAACATCGGACACGGACGGACGTTTCGCCTTCGAACTGCGCACCGACGAGGACTGGGCCAACCAGAACCTGCTGGCGGTCGAAGTCCAGGGCCCGGAACCGGGCACGGCGCCACAGAAGGTCGAGGCGAAGATCTGCAAACGCAACGTATTCCCCAGCGCCGAGCCCCATCGGGCCCAGGCCGGGTTATGAGGTGCCTGAAGATGACTATCCGCACACTGCTCGTTCCTTCCCTGCTGGGCCTGGCGATCGTCGCCGGGGCCGCCCAGGCCGCGGCGCCACTGCGCCCGCCACAGGGTTACTTCGCCGCTGTCGACAAGGTCAAGAGCAGCGACAGCCACGACGGCTGTGACGCCATGCCCCAGCCCTACACCGGCCAGTTGCAGTTCCGCAGCAAGTACGAGGGCTCGGACAAGGCCCGGGCCACGCTCAACGTACAGTCGGAAAAGGCCTTTCACGACAGCACCGCCGACATCACCAGCATGGAACGCGGCACCAGCAAGCAGGTGATGCAGTTCATGCGCGACGGTCGGCCACAGGAGTTGAGCTGCACGCTGAACTGGTTGACCGCCTGGGCCCAGGCCGATGCGCTGACCTCCAAGGACTTCAACCACACCGGCAAGTCCATGCGCAAATGGGCGCTGGGCAGCATGGCCTCGTCCTATATCCGCCTGAAGTTCTCCGACTCGCGCCCGCTGGCGACCCACCAGAAGGAAGCGCAGGAGATCGAGGCCTGGTTCGGAAAACTGGCCGACCAGGTGGTCAGCGACTGGGACAACCTGCCGCTGGAGAAGACCAACAACCACTCGTACTGGGCCGCCTGGGCGGTGATGGCGACCGCCATCGCCACCGACCGCCGCGACCTGTTCGACTGGTCGGTGAAGGAATACCGGATTGCCGCCAACCAGGTCGACCCGCAGGGCTTTTTGCCCAACGAACTCAAGCGCCAACAACGCGCCCTGGCCTACCACAACTATGCGCTGCCGCCGCTGGCGATGATCGCCAGCTTCGCCCAGGCCAACGGCGTCGACCTGCGCCAGGAAAACAACGGCGCTCTCAAGCGCCTGGGTGACCGGGTGCTGGCCGGGGTCCAGGACCCCAGCCAGTTCCAGGCCCGCAACGGCCGCGAGCAGGACATGACCGATCTCAAGGTCGACAGCAAATTCGCCTGGCTGGAGCCCTACTGCACGCTCTACACCTGCCCGGACGATGTGCTGCAGCGCAAGCACGGGATGCAACCGTTCAAGGCGTTCCGTCTCGGTGGCGACCTGACCCGGGTCTACGACCCGGCGCACGAGAAGGGTAACCACTAACGAACTTGCAGGGTGAAAGAGCTTTTTAGTGGCGAGCGGGCTTGCCCGCGCTGGGCTGCAAGGCAGCCCCAAAACCGGCAAGCCCGGTCTGCCTGAAAAAGCGCGGACTCAGGTTTTGGAGCTGCTGCGCAGCCCAGCGGGGGCAAGCCCCCTCACCACAAGAAACTGATGTACACCCCCTCATTTTTGCGGGGGGTTTGGGGGGGCCTTGGCCCCGGACTGTTGATCAGACAAGGAGAGATCGGGATGGTCTTCTCATCCAACGTGTTCCTGTTCCTGTTCCTGCCGATCTTTCTCGGCTTGTACTACCTGAGCGGGCAACGCTATCGCAACCTGCTGCTGCTGGTCGCCAGCTACGTGTTCTACGCCTGGTGGCGGGTCGACTTCCTGGCGCTGTTCGCCGGCGTGACCCTGTGGAACTACTGGATCGGCCTGAAGGTCGGTGCCGCCGGCGTGCGCACCAAGCCGGCGCAGCGCTGGCTGCTGCTGGGCGTGGCCGTCGACCTGTGCATCCTCGGTTACTTCAAGTACGCCAACTTCGGCGTCGACAGCCTCAACGCGATCATGACCTCGTTCGGTCTCGAACCGTTCATCCTGACCCACGTACTGCTGCCGATCGGGATCTCGTTCTACATCTTCGAATCCATCAGCTACATCATCGACGTGTACCGCGGCGATACTCCGGCCACCCGCAACCTGATCGACTTCGCGGCCTTCGTGGCGATCTTCCCGCACCTGATCGCCGGCCCCGTGCTGCGCTTCCGTGACCTGGCGGACCAGTTCAATCACCGCACCCACACCCTCGACAAGTTCTCCGAGGGCGCCACGCGCTTCATGCAGGGCTTCATCAAGAAGGTGTTCATCGCCGACACCCTGGCGGTGGTCGCCGACCATTGCTTCGCCCTGCAACACCCGACCACCGGCGATGCCTGGCTCGGCGCGCTGGCCTACACCGCGCAGCTGTACTTCGACTTCTCCGGCTACAGCGACATGGCCATCGGCCTGGGCCTGATGATGGGCTTCCGCTTCATGGAAAACTTCAAGCAGCCCTATATCAGCCAGTCGATCACCGAATTCTGGCGGCGCTGGCACATCAGCCTGTCGACCTGGCTGCGCGACTACCTGTACATCACCCTCGGCGGTAACCGTCGCGGCACCCTGATCACCTACCGCAACCTGTTCCTGACCATGCTGCTCGGCGGCCTGTGGCACGGGGCGAACATCACCTACATCGTCTGGGGTGCCTGGCACGGCATGTGGCTGGCGATCGAGAAGGCCCTGGGTATCAACACCACGCCACGCAGCCTGAACCCGATCCGCTGGGCCCTGACCTTCCTGCTGGTGATCATGGGCTGGGTGATCTTCCGCGCCGAGAACCTGCACGTGGCCGGCCGCATGTACGGGGCGATGTTCAGCTTCGGCGACTGGTCGCTGTCGGAACTCAACCGCGCCAGCCTCACCGGCCTGCAGGTGGCGACCCTGGTGGTGGCCTACGCGACCCTGGCGTTCTTCGGCCTGCGCGACCTGTACCGCGATCCGCCCGCCGCCAAGGCCAAGCCGGCCGATGGCCCGGCCACTGCGCAACCCGGCCTGATCAAGGCCGCACCCGGCGAATCGTCCGGCAGCATCCACGAGCCCGGCTACACCGTCGGCATCGAGGCCCAGGTACAACCGGCCTACTGGGTCGCCGACTGGCCGCGCTACCTGATGCGCGCCCTGGTCCTGCTGCTGTTCATCGCCTCGATTCTCAAACTCTCGGCGCAGAGCTTCTCGCCGTTCCTCTACTTCCAGTTCTGAGGGAGCCGACCATGACCCGCTCATTACGCATCCTCTACATCGCGCTGTTCCTCGCCCTGCTGCTGGCACTGGGCCTGTGGTCCCTGCGTGGCCTCATCGGTTTCAGTACCAACCCCGACGCGACGTTCCTCAACGGGCGCTGGGCCAAGGCCATCGAGACCCGCTACGACGACGAGTTCCCGATCAAGCGACTGGGCACCAACCTCTGGGCCGCCGTGGACTTCAAGCTGTTCAACGAAGGCCGTCCCGGCGTGGTACTGGGCCGCGACCAGTGGCTCTACAGCGACGAGGAGTTCAAGCCGACCGCCGGCCAGCAGCAGAACCTGCAAGGCAACTACGCGCTGGTCGAAGGCGTGCGCCAGGCTCTCAAGGCCAAGGGCGTGAACCTGGTGATGGCGATCGTCCCGGCCAAGGTGCGGCTGTATCCTGAGCACCTCGGCGACGAGCGTCCGGCCAGCATCCACGCCGACCTGTACCGCGACTTCCACGCCCGTGTCGCCGCCGAGCACATTCTCGCCCCCGACCTGCTGGGCCCGTTGCAACAGGCCAAGCAGAACGGCCAGCAGGTGTTCCTGCGCACCGATACCCACTGGACCCCGGACGGTGCCCAGATCGCCGCGACCCAACTGGCCAACGCCATCGCCCAGGCCATGCCGCTGAGCGGCCAGCCGCAACGTTTCGTCACCGAGGCCGAGAAGACCGAGGAACACAAGGGGGATCTGCGCCGCTTCCTGCCCCTGGACCCGTTGTTCGAAAACCTGATGCCGGCCGAAGAACCGCTGGAGAAGCGCGTCACCCGTGCCGTCGAAAGCTCCACGTCCGGCGACGACGCCCTGTTCGCCGACAACGAAGTGCCGGTGGCACTGATCGGCACCAGCTACAGCGCCAACCCGAACTGGAACTTCGTCGGCGCCCTGAAGCAGGCACTGCACAGCGACGTGGTCAATTACGCCGAGGACGGCCATGGCCCGATCCTGCCGATGCTCGCCTACCTCAAGAGCGACGCCTTCAAGAACAACCCGCCACAGGTGCTGATCTGGGAATTCCCGGAGCGCTACCTGCCGGTCAACAACGAAATCGGCGATGCCGACCCGCAGTGGGTCGCGCAATTGAAAGCCGCGGGTATCCGCCAACAGAACCTGGTTCTGAACACAACCCGATCCGAGTCGCCTGCACAGGCGCAAAACTGAAAAAGAGGTATGCACCATGACTTTTACTACTGGTAACACCCACGGCCGTACCCTCAAGACCCTGGCCATGGCCGCAGGTCTCAGCCTGCTCTCGCTGCAGGTATGGGCTGCCGGCGACGCCGCCCTGTACGGCCCGACCGCACCGAAAGGCTCGAGCTTCGTACGCCTGTACAACGCCAGCAACCAGGAAGTCAGCGCTACCGTCGGCGCCACCGCACTCAACGACGTCGCCCCGCTGGCCAGCAGCGACTTCAGCTTCATGCCGGGCGGCGACTACAGCGCCAAGGTCGGCAGCCAGAGCCTGCCGGTGAAACTCGCTCCCGACCACTATTACACCCTGGTCAACAACGCCAGCGGCCAGCCGCAGTTGATCGAAGAGCCACCGTTCAAGAACAAGCAGAAATCCCTGGTGCGCGTGCAGAACCTCAGTGACAAGGCGCTGACCCTCAAGACCGCCGACGGCAAGACCGACGTGGTCCAGTCGGTGGCGGCCAAGGGCCGCGGTGAACGCGAGATCAACCCGGTCAAGGTCAGCTTCGCCCTGTACGACGGCAACCAGAAGGTCAGTGACCTCAAGCCGGTCGCCCTGGAGCGCGGCGAAGCGGCGGTGCTCTACGTCACCGGCAGCGGCAGCAGCCTGTCGCCGGTCTGGGTCAAGCGCCCGGTGTCGACCCGCTGATGAATTCGCCGGACGAACGATGCCATGAAGACCTGGCACTCGTCCGGCACTGGACAACAACAAGACAGCACACAGTAGCTCTGAACCCAATATCGTTTAAAGGAGTAACAGCATGATCCCGGTAATCCTCTCTGGTGGTAGCGGCTCCCGTCTCTGGCCACTGTCGCGCAAGCAGTTTCCCAAGCAGTTCCTCGCCCTGACCGGCGAGCAGACACTGTTCCAACAGACCATCGAACGCCTGGTGTTCGAAGGCATGGACACCCCGATCGTGGTCTGCAACAAGGACCACCGCTTCATCGTCAGCGAGCAGCTGCAGGCCCGCCAGCTCGAGGCCCAGCGCATCCTGATGGAGCCCTTCGGCCGCAATACCGCCCCAGCCGTGGCGCTGACCGCGATGATGCTGGTCAACGAAGGTCGCGACGAGCTGATGCTGGTGCTGCCCGCCGACCACGTGCTGGAGGACCAGAAGGGCCTGCAGCGCGCCCTGGCGCTGGCCACGGTGGCCGCCGAGCGCGGCGAGATGGTGCTGTTCGGCGTGCCGGCGACCAAGCCGGAAACCGGCTACGGCTACATCAAGTCGAGCAATGACGCACTGCTGCCTGAAGGCGTCAGCCGGGTCTCGCAGTTCGTCGAGAAGCCCGATGAAAAACGCGCCAACGAGTTCGTCGAGGCCGGTGGCTACTACTGGAACAGCGGCATGTTCCTGTTCCGCGCCAGCCGCTTCCTCGAGGAGCTGAAAAAACACGATCCGGACATCTACGACACCTGCCTGCTGACCCTCGAGCGCAGCCAGCAGGACGCCGACAGCGTGACCCTCGACGAGGCCACCTTCGCCCAGTGCCCGGACAACTCCATCGACTACGCGGTGATGGAAAAGACCCAGCGCGCCTGCGTGGTGCCGCTCACCGCCGGCTGGAGCGACGTCGGTTGCTGGTCGTCGCTGTGGGACGTGCATGAAAAGGACGAGAACGGCAACGTCAGCAAGGGCGACGTGGTGATCCAGGACAGCCGCAACTGCATGATCCACGGCAACGGCAAGCTGGTGTCGGTGATCGGCCTGGAGAACATCGTCGTGGTCGAGACCAAGGACGCGATGATGATCGCCCACAAGGACAAGGTCCAGGGCGTCAAGCAGATGGTCAACACCCTCAACGAACAGGGCCGCAGCGAGACCCAGAACCACTGCGAGGTCTACCGGCCATGGGGCTCCTATGACTCGGTGGACATGGGCGGGCGCTTCCAGGTCAAGCACATTTCGGTCAAGCCGGGTGCGTGCCTGTCGCTGCAGATGCACCACCACCGTGCCGAACACTGGATCGTGGTCAGCGGCACCGCCGAAGTGACCTGTGACGAGAACGTGTTCCTGCTCTGCGAGAACCAGTCCACCTACATCCCGATCGCCTCGGTGCACCGCCTGCGCAATCCCGGCAAGATCCCGCTGGAGATCATCGAAGTGCAATCGGGCAGCTACCTGGGCGAAGACGATATCGAGCGTTTCGAAGATATCTACGGCCGTTCGACCCCGGTCGAGCGTGGCGTTTCGGTGAAAACCATCGCCCAGTAACGCACCGCGTTCCACCACCTCCGCCCTGCCGACCGCGTCCCCTATCCGCGCTCGGCAGGGTCGGGGGTGCCCCTCCCCCGATGTCGCTGCAAGTTCCCAGGATGAACCCGTGCCGCCTACACTGTTAGCATGAGGCTTCCCGCATTATCGAGGCATCCGTTCATGTTCATCGGCGTCCTGCTGGTCATCACCTGGCTGATCCTGCTGTTGCGTTACCCGGCCAAGGCCCTGCCGGTCTCGATGGCCGCGCTGGCCGGATTGGGCATGGTGGCCGCCTGGGTAGCCTGGATGGACAGCCGCGAGGCCCGGCAACTGGCGCATCTGGAGATGCGTATCGACTATGCCCCCGAGCACTGTCCGGCGGATCGTCCACTGCAACTGAAGATGAAGAACGATAACAAGGTACCCCTGGTGGAACTGCGCTGGCGCGTCGCTGCCTACGCCCCGGGCGATACCGTCAACCTGGCCGAAAACAGCTATGCCGCGCCACGCTATCGCGGCCCCGGCGAGCTGCAGGCCGCCGGTGTCTGGGAGGATTGCCTGCCGTTGCCGCCGCTGCGCCCCGGCTATCGGCCGCAAACCCTGGAGTTCCGCGCCGAACGCCTGCAGGGCAGTTTTTCCGGCTGAGCGCACAAATAGTGGCACTTTGCCACCTGTCATTTCTGACAGGTTACAACCACCTGGTTTTGGCGTTGAATACCCCCTTGGCGGTGCAACCCAGTCAGGGAGCCAGAATGAAGAGTCACACCCCAGTCATGGAGATAAAGACCCGGCGTCAGTTTCGCAGCGAGTTGGGCAGCCTGGAAGTGCCGCTGATTCGTCCCAAACCCTCGGTGGTACTGGTCTACAGTCGCGGTTGTCCGCCCTGTGAACAACTCAGGCCGCAGATCGCGGCACTGGCCGCCGGGCCCTACCGCGACCGGGTGGCGTTTTTCCAGCTCAGCTACCCGATCCTCAAGCTGTTGCAACCCAATATCGAAATCCAGTTCGTCCCCGCCCTGTTCTTTCTTGATGGGCATGGTGGCCAGACCCGCCTGTATGGCACCGACCGGGAAAAGATCAAACAGGGATTCGATTCGCTCCTTTTTGTCACGGACAAGGTATTCTCGGAGGTCTTCGACTCCCAGGCCTCATAAGGATGTGCCCATGCCCGTCACCTTGATCACCGGATGCTCCAGCGGTATCGGCCGTGCCCTGGCCAACAGTTTCAGACAGGCCGGCCACGAGGTCTGGGCCACCGCGCGCAAGGAAGAGGACGTCGCCGCCCTGGCCGCCGCCGGTTTCACCGCCGTGCAACTGGACGTCAACGATGGCGCGGCCCTGCAACAGCTGGCCGAACGCATCGAACAGCTGGACATCCTGATCAACAACGCCGGCTACGGCGCCATGGGGCCGGTGCTCGATGGCGGTGTCGAGGCCATGCAGCGGCAGTTCGAAACCAACGTGTTCTCCATTGTCGGCGTGACCCGCGCGCTGCTCCCGGCGCTGCGTCGCAGCCGCGGGCTGGTGGTGAATGTCGGCAGCGTGTCGGGCGTGCTGGTCACCCCTTTCGCCGGGGCCTATTGCGCGTCCAAGGCGGCGGTGCACGCCCTGAGCGATGCGCTGCGCATGGAACTGGCACCGTTTGGCGTCCGGGTGATGGAAGTCCAGCCCGGGGCGATCGACACCCACTTCGCCAGGAACGCCAGCCATGAAGCCGAGCAACTGATCGCCGAGGCGTCGCCCTGGTGGCCGCTGCGTGAAGGCATCCGCGCGCGCGCCAACGCCTCGCAGAACCGCCCGACCCCGGCCAGTGAATTCGCCGCCGGCCTGCTCAAGGCCTGCTGCCAGCCAAACCCGCCGCGTCTGTTGCGCCTGGGCAATGGCAGCCGCGCCTTGCCACTGATGGCGAACCTGCTGCCCAAGGGCCTGCTGGAGAAAGTGCTGATGAAGAAGTTCGGCTTGGGTGCCCGGCTCTGATCAGGCCTGCTCCTTCATGAAGTCGATGAACAAGCGCACCTTCAGCGGAAGGTGCCGGGTGTCCGGGTACAGCGCATAGATCCCCTGCCCGGCAAACTCGAAATCGCTCATCAGCCGACACAGGCGCCCCGCCTCCAGGTCCTCCTGCACCAGCCAGTCCGGCAGGATCGCCACGCCCTGCCCGGCCAGGGCAAAACCACGCAGCACCGAAGAGTTGTCGGCGACGATCCGTGACTGCTCCGCCCCCGGCCGGAAGACGAAGCGCTCGCCACTGGCCACATGGGTCAGCCCCAGGTCACCCAGTCGGCCATGCACCAGACTTTGTACCTTCTGCAAGGCGCCGAAGGTCGGCAGGTCGCCCCCCGGCAACCCCTCGATGAATCCCGGCGTGGCCACGGCAAAGATCCGGAAGGTCGCCAGTTGTGTGGCCCGATGATTGGAGTCGGACACCTGTCCCAACCGAATCGCCAGGTCGAAGCGCTCTGAGATCAGGTCGGCATGGGTCGAGGAGGTCGACAGGTGCACCTTCAACTCCGGGTGCAACTGGCGAAAGCGCTCCAGCGCCGGGACCACCTTGGCCAGCGCGTATTCGACCGTGGTGGTGATCCGCAGCGTCCCGCGCAATTGCGTGTGCTCCGAACGGGCTTCGTCGATCGCCAGCCGTGCCTCCTCGAGCATGCTCAGGCAACGCCCATAGAAGCGTTCGCCAGCCTCGGTCAGGGCCAGACGCCGGGTATTGCGCAGCAGCAGGGTCACGCCCAGCTCGCTTTCCAGGCGCTTGATGTTGAAGCTGACCACCGCTCGGGTCTGCCCCAGCAATTCGGCTGCGGCCGTCAGCGAACCGGCCTCGACCACGGCCTTGAAAGTGTCGAATCGGTCCAGGCTGACCATGGGTTCTCCAGCTGATTGTCAAAATAACTTTGACAAACTAGCAGCCAAATCGCTGTTTCCCAAGGCCGGGGCCGCGCATAACCTGTCGCCATCAATCGATGGAGCCCGCCATGAGCTATCGCTCGAAAATCGCGCTGGTGTACCTGCTGGGGTTCTCCCTGGACCTGGTGAACATGTTCGTCGCCAACGTCGCCTACCCGGAGATCAGCCATGAACTGCAGGCCTCGGTCAGCCAACTGGCATGGGTCGGCAACGCCTACATGCACGGGCTGACGGCGATCATTCCACTCAGCGTCTGGCTGGCGACCCTGGTGGGTGAACGCCGGCTGATCGGTGCCTCGCTGGCGCTGTTCGCCGCCGCGTCCTGGGGGGTGGCCCAGGCCGCCTCGATCGAGACGCTGATCGCCTGGCGGTTGCTGCAGGGCCTCGGTGGCGGCCTGCTGATTCCGGTCGGCCAGGCCATGGCCTATCGCAACTACCCGGTGCACGAACGGGCCACACTGACCTCGCGGATGATGCTGGTGGCCCTGCTGATCCCGGCCTTGTCGCCGGCACTGGGCGGGCTGATCGTCGACCATGTGTCCTGGCGCTGGATCTTCTACGCCAATATTCCCCTGGCCCTGCTGCCGTTGCTGCTCAGTACGCTGTGGTTCCAGCCGGACGTCTTGCCGGCCCAACGGACGTCACCCAGCCTCCACGGCCTGTGCAAAGCCGCCCAAGTCGCGCGCATTCCACTGCTGCGCCTGGCGATGCTGGTCTACCTGTTCGTTCCCGGCATCTTCATCGGCACCCAACTGGTCGCCATTCTCTACCTGCGCGACCTCGGTGCCAGCGCGGCCTGGACCGGCAGTCTGATGTTGCCCTGGGCCCTGGCCTCGGGCGTGGCGATCCTGGTCGGCAAGCGCAGCTTCAATCGGGTCGGGCCCAAGCCGTTGCTGTTGGCGGGGATGTTCGCCCAGGCGGCCGGCATCCTGCTGCTGACCCAGGTCGCCGCCCCCGACAGCGCCTTGCCGGTCCTCGCCTACAGCCTGATGGGCCTGGGCGGCAGCCTGTGCAGCAGCACCGCGCACAACTGCGCCTTCGTCGATGTCGACCTGCCGCGCATGGGCCACGCCAGTGCGGTATGGAACATCAATCGACAACTGAGTTTCTGCCTCGGCGCGGCGCTGATGATGGGCCTGCTGGAACTGCTGGGCAGCACGCCTGCCGACTTTCACCAGTGCTTCCTGGCCGCTGCCCTGCTGACTCTGGTCCCGCTATTGGCCACCCTGCGCCTCGATACACCGGCAGTGCTGGCCCTACTGACTCCCGCACAAGGATAACCCGCATGAACGACAAGACGCCCTACTTCGATGAAGTGATCGAAACCCACCAGATCATCGAACAGTGGTTTGCCGGCAAGCTGACAAATGAAAGGCTGGAACCGCTGCTGGCAAGGTTCTCCCCCGAGTTCTCGATGGTCACCCCGACGGGCAGGCAACTGGACAAATCGGGATTGGTCGAGCTGTTCACCCATCTGGGGGGACGTCGACCGGGATGCCGTATCACCCTGGGCGAACTGCAGGTGATCGCCCTGCATGAGTCCGGCGCCACCCTGCACTATCGTGAATGGCAGGCTGATGACAGCGGGACGCAAACCGACCGGCGCTCGACGGCGGTGTTCGAAAGAGCAGCGGATGGCCGGGTGCTGTGGCGCCACCTGCACGAGACCTTCACTCACGTCTGAAACAGGCTTGCGTCCTGAGATTTCCAGTGTGTTTCAGGGCCTCTTCGCGGGCAAGCCCGCTTCCACAGATCGCCGGGGTGTACTCCAGGCTGCGGCCCTACAGTGTCATTGTGGGAGCGGGCTTGCCCGCGAAGAGGCCGGTGATCCCGCCCCACAAACCCGCTCACGGCACCGTTGGCTTGACCACCACCGTACAGGTGATCCCCGCCGCCAGCAGCACGCCGTCCGGTACCTCGTCGATGTGAATGCGCACCGGTACCCGCTGCGCCAGGCGTACCCAGTTGAACGTCGGGTTCACATCGGCGATCAGCTCGCGGCTCTCGGGGTTGTCACGGTCATAGATGCCGCGCGAAATGCTTTCCACATGGCCCTTGAGCACCTGGCCACTCATCAGTTGCATGTCCGCCGGGTCTCCGACCTTCACATGGGGCAGCTTGGTCTCTTCGAAGAAGCCGTAGACCCAGAACGAGTTCATGTCGACCACCGCCATCTTCGCCTCGCCCATGCGCGCGTAGTCACCACGGTGCACGTTGAGGTTGGTGACGTAGCCGTCCACTGCCGCCCGCACTTGCGTGCGCGCCAGGTTCAGTTGCGCCGCCTCCAGTTGCGCCTGGGCCTGCTGGTAGTCGGCCAGCGCGGCGTCGGCGAGGTTGCCGGCGTCGTCGCGGCTCTCCTTGGAGATCACCAGGTTGTCCAGGTCGGCACGACGGTGGGCATTGACCTTGCGCATCTCCCAGGTGGCCTTGCGCGAGTCCACCAGCGACTGCGCCTGCTTGACCGCGATGCGATAGTGCTCGGGGTCGATCTGCATCAGCAGGTCACCCTTCTTGACGATCTGGTTGTCGCGCACCGGCACGTCCACCACCTCGCCGGTAACGTCCGCGGCGACGTTGATGATATCGGCGCGGACCCGGCCGTCACGGGTCCAGGGGGTTTCCATGTACTGCACCCACAGCAACCGGCCGATCCAGATCGCGAGGGCCAGGACCAGCAAGGTGGCGAGCAGGCTGAAGAGCTTTTTCATCAGGTCGTTCTCAACGGTAAACAGTGAGCGCCAGGGCGCCGAAGATGCAGCTGAACAGGCTCAGGCGCAGCAGCGCCGGGTGCCAGAAGAAGCGGTACAGGTCATGGCTGGCGATAAAACGGTCAAGCGCCCAGCCGACCCCGGCGGCGACCAGGAACACCAGGGTCACGGTCGGCAGGTAGAGGCCGTGGAAGGCGATTTCACGAAGCATGGTGGGTTCCTTGTGGGCGGCCCAGGGCCGCCAGCGGCGAGCGCGGGTCCAGCAGCGAGGTGCGGATGAAATGCAGGTAGCTCTGCACCCGGCGCAGCACCGAAGTGTCGAAGTGGCGGGCGAAGGGTTCGTCGGTGGCCTGGACCCGGCTGATCGCGTGGTCCACCGCCACCAGCGCGCGCTCCAGGTTGCTCGCGCTGGGCTGGATGAACAGGCGCATCAGCGAGCGACCCATGACCCGGATCGACTGGCGCCACGGCTGCGACTCGGCATAGGCCGGGTGCACCGGCAGGATCGCCTGTTCCTTGCGCAGCTCGATGATCGCGTGGCCGACCTCCAGCACCACGAACATCCAGCGCAGCAGCGAGCTCTGCACCTGCGGCTGGCCCGCGGCGAAACCATAGGCCTGGTGCAGCAGGTCGCGGGTGCCGCTTTCGAAGGCCGAGCCGAGGCCCTTGAGCCTGCCGCTGATGGCGAACACCACCTGTTCGCGCAGATCCTGCTCCAGCCGACGCCACAGCCAGCGGCTGTTGGGCGGCAGGATGATCGCCCCGGCCGCGGCACAGACCAGCATGCCCATGACCATGCCGATGTAGTCGTTGATGAAGGTGTAGGGGTTGTAGACCGTCAGGTTGTCCGGCACCGAGCCGGTGCTGAAGAAGATCAGCAGGCCGACGCCAACGCCCATGTAGGCCGGGCGCGAGGCGAGGAACGCGCCGAACACGAAGACCGGGGCAAGTACCATGCACAGCAGTGGGAAGCCGTCGATCCAGGGGAACACGAAGAACATCTCGCCGAAGCCGATCAGCGCACCGAGAAAGGTCCCGCAGGCCATCTGGAACGACATCCGCTTGGGATTCGGCGTGGCCGCCGACAGGCCGACCGTGGCCGCGGCGATCAGGGTCATGGTCGCCCCGCTCGGCCAGGCGGTGGCGACCCAGTAGCTGCCCAGCACCAGCAGGATGAACGCGGCGCGAATGCCCGAGGCCGAGGCCGCCAGCCAGTTGGTCTTGGGCACGAAGGGTTCGTCCCATTGCTCGCGCTCGTGGCGGTGGTCGGCCAGGGATGCGTGGGTCAGCGCATAGCTGTGCAGTTCCTCGACGAAGCGGTAGAGCAGTTCGAAGGCGGTATGGAAATCCAGCAGGTCGGCTTCGTCCGGCTCACGGTCCAGGAACGCCGAGCGCAGGCTGCGGACCTGCTCCGGCAGGCCCGACTTGTAGTCGGCCAACAGTTGCGCCAGGCGGGCGGCATCGGCGTCGGTCAGGCCGCGCCCGGCAAAACCGTCGAGCCGTTCGGCCAGGCCGAGGAATCCCGGTTCGATAGCAGCGAAGACCGTCGACGACTCGTCGCTGCGCAAGCGTTCCAAGAGTTGGTGCAGGGCATTGAAGCGGGTGGTCAGGGTCATGAACTCGCTGTTCAGGCGATTCAGGCGGCCATTGCGTCGACGCATGTGCGGGTCTTCGAACACGGTGACGCTGCGCAGGCCTTCGATCCCGACCGCCTGGGCAATGAAGCCGATGTTCGCGGTCTCGAACGCGGCACTGGCATGCGGGCCGCGCAGGCCGCTGCTGACGAATCCGGCAAAGGCGCCGAATCGCTGGTAGAGCGCGTTGCGCATCGCCGCACTGGAACTCTGCGGGAGTATCGCGGCGCTGACGAAGGTCGAGCAGACCAGCCCCAGGGCGATCTCCAGCACGCGCCACACGGCGGCCATGAACGCCCCTTCCGGGTGCGCCAGGGCCGGCAGGCCGACCATCGCGGCGGTATAGCCGGCGAGGACGAAACCGTAGGCGCGGAAGTTGCGGTTGCGCGCCGCGCCCGCCGAGCAGATCCCGACCCAGATCGCCAGTGCCCCGAGAAACAGCTCGGTGTTCTGCGCGAACAGGGCGATCAGCAGCACCATCATCGCCGAACCGGCCAGGGTGCCGAGCAGGCGGTAGAAACTCTTGGCGAACACGTGGCCGCTTTGTGGCTGCATGACGATGAACACGGTGATCATCGCCGTCCGCGGCTGCGGCAGCTCCAGGCGCATCGCCAGCCACAGCGTCAGGAAGGCGGCGGCCAGGACCTTGAAGATATAGACCCAGGTCACGCCGTCACTGCGCGCCCAGTCAAAGAAACCGCGACGCCATTCAAGGGAATACAGCCAGCGCACCGGGGCGGGCAAGGGAGTCATGAAGCGATTCTCAGTGATCGAAGGCGGCCATTACGGCGGGTGGTTTGGACGGCACGCTACGCTCCGGGGCCGGTACATCGTTGCCGGCACCCAGGCCGCCGCCGAGGGCGGTGACCAGTTCGGCATGGGCACTCAGGCGGGCGGCCTGGACCTGCTGCTCGACCTGCTGCTGGTGGAACAGCAGGGTCTGCGCATTGAGCACGTTGAGGTAATCGGTCAACCCACGCTGGTAGGCGATCATCGCCAGGTCGTAGGTTTTCTGCGCCGCCGCCACCGACTCGGCGGCGAAGGCCTGCTGCTTGTCCATCGACTCGCGGCGGATCAAGCGATCGGAAATGCCCTTGAGGGCATTGACCAGCGTCTGGTTGTAATGGGCCACGGCCATGTCGTAGCCGGCCGTGGCCTCGCCCAGTTCGGCGCGCAGGCGGCCACCGTCGAAGATCGGCAGCGAAATCGCCGGGCCGACGGTGTAGTTGAATTTCTTGCCGGCCAGGAACTCCAGCATGCCGCCACCGGTGGCCATGTAGCCAAGGCTGCCGACCAGGTCGACATTGGGGTAGAACCCGGCATGCGCGACATCGATACCGCGAGCCTGGGCCGCAACCTGCCAGCGGCTGGCAACCACATCGGGACGTTGACCGAGCAGCTCGACCGGCAGCGCCGATGGCAGTTTCAGCGCCGTGCGCAAGGACAGCGACGGACGCTTCAGGCGCGCGCCCTCCCCCGGACCAAGACCGGCCAGGGCCGCCAACTGGTTGCGGCTCAGGGCGATTTCCTCGTCCAGCGCATCGAGCTGGCGGTGGGTTTCCGGCAACGGCGCCTGAGCCTGGCTGACTTCGAACTGGGTACCGATACCACCGGCCAGGCGGCGTTGCGCCAGGTCGAGAATCTGCGTCTGCTGGGCGAGGGTCGCCTCGACGATATCGCGCTGGGCGTAGTGCAACGACAGCTGGATATAGGCGCGGACGATATTGTCCTGCAACTCCAGGCGGGCCTGGCGCTCTTCGGCGGCACTCATGTGCGCCAGGTCCACCGCGCGTTCGGTCGCGTTGCTCTCACGGCCCCAGAGGTCCAGGGAATAGCTCAGGCCCAGTGCCGCATTGTTGTCCCAGGTGTTCGAACCGGCCAGCTCGCCGGGGCCATAGAACGGGTCCGTGGCCCACTTGTGGCGCTTGATGGTCGATTGAGCGTTGACCTGCACCGACTCGGCCGATTCGGCGAGGCCGGCCAGGGCCCGCGCCTGGCGCACCCGGGCGGCGGCCATGGCCAGGCTCGGGCTGCCTTGCAGCGCCTGGTCGAGCCATTGGTCGAGTTGCGGATCGCCATAGGCCTGCCACCAACGGGCCGTTGGCCAGTGTGCGTCGCGGGCGGCGCTCTGGATCGCTTCGTCGGTGGAAAAGGTGTTGGCGGCGAGGCTCTTGCCTTGTGGGGCAATCCCTCCGGTTCCGATGCAGCCGCTGATAGCCAAGGATAAAGCCCAAACACTGAGAGTCTTCAACTCTCTGCTGATGCGACGCGGCACTGCTGCGAATTCCCGACATGAATGAAGAAGCTTTGCGGCAATTCTAGGGGGCGCCCGGCACGGCGATAAGCGTGGATTCCTGCGAATATTTGTTACCGTTCCCGTGATAATCCGGCGCCTGTCGTGGCGAAACAGCAGGCCGGCGCGAGCAGGACCATGAGCGCATTGTGATATTGGCGGCCCAACTGCCATGCCAGTCTGAATCCACCCCGTTGTCACCAGACTGACAATAAAAAACACAAGTCAGAGGCGTCCCATGAACCTGTCTCTCGAACTGCTCAAGCGCCGTAGTCTTCATCGTCGCCCTTTCGCCCTTGATCCCCTCGATGCGCTGCAACGCTACCTGGTCGCCGATCTGCGCATCGCCGTCGAACGGCGGGACGACCGCCTGCACCTGCTGACCCGGGACGGCGACCCTTGCACCCTCGAATACACCGATGGCTACCGGATCAGCCGGACACTGCACGGCGTCGGGCATATCACGACGCAGCACTGGCAACGGCTGAACCTGAGCCTGTGCCGCAGCTACATGAGCATCGACTGCCAGCAGGCGGTACCGATCGTCAGGGGCCTGATCAGCGCCGACCACTCACGGCAGCAGGTGCTGCAAGACCTGACCGCCTTCTTCAACCTCTCCAGCGCCGCCAAACACTCCGCCGCCTGAAACAGGACGCTCGCCATGTCCGACGCCACCCCTGATGACCTCTTCAATCTTCTGCACCGCCAATTGCCGGACCGTCCGAGCGATAGCTTCCAACTCGCCACCGGGCTGGATCAGCACCGGCTGTGGCTGGAGTACGACCGGCCAAGGTTGCTGCTCATGCTCGCCCGCCCCGCAACGGTAACCGGGGCGAGCCCGCCCGAGTTCATCGTCCAGGGCTGCGGCGCCCCGGTGATGCTGCTGTTCGATACCTGGTTCCGCGACCAGGCCGTCAAGGCCCTGTTCGTCGAACCCTGCCTTGGCGACAGGAACAGCATCCTCGCAGCCTGCAAGGTACTCCAGCAGCGCTGCCGCCCTGCGTACCGGGCCCAGGAGTGACCGGCCATGAACCTCTCCAGCGTCGCGCAAAGCGAACACACGCTATTCCCCAAATCTCTCGCGACACCCCAACTGCTCAGCTACAGGACCACCGACTCGTACCTCAACGAGGCTCCGACGCTGAACCCGCCTCGGCTGGAACTGGTGCAACACCTGCAAGGCGTCCCCGTTGAGCCCGCCCTCCGGGAACGCACGCCCACCACCCTAGGCCAACTGTGCGGACACTTCCAGGCAAGGCTGGCAGACAGCCCTCCTGCGCGGCAGGCCTCCCTGCAGAAACTCCATCGGCAGCTGCTCCTGTGCACCAGCGGCCCACTTGACCCGGCCAATCCCGGCAAGAAGCAAGCGAAGGCCTGCTACCAGTACTTCCAGGCAGCCCAGCGAGCCTTCGAGGACCTCGCGCAGGCCTGCGACGCACCACGGCGCCGAGCGTACGAGGAACAACGCGACCTGTGCCGGATGCTCAAGTGGCAATATCGCGCCAGCCGCGACCAGCACGACAAAACCGCGTTGGACCAGGCCATGGCCAAGAGCCGGGCCACGGTGGCCAACGGTGGCTCGATGGGTAACCACACCCGGCTGGGAATTGGCCTGGGGGCAACGGGCACGGTCAGCCTCGTACCCAGTGTCGAGCTATCGACAGGGCTGAGCACCACCCAGGGCCGCATCATCAAGGACACCACCAGCGTCAGTGCGGGAGTGACGGCGAAACTGTCCGCCAGGGTCGCCTCGGCAGGGCTGGGAGCGTCACTCGAGAAGTCCACCACTCGCAAGTACGGCAATATCGATGACTATGCCGATGCCCGCAGCCGCTCCAAATGGACCTGGTGGAATGGTTCCAAGCGCGACATGCTCACCCAGAGCCGCAGGCTGTTCGCCAGCTGCAACGACTACAGGCGCAATATCCGGCTCGCCGCCTGGAGCCAGCCCTACCTGGAAAAAAAACTGCAGGAGAACGGCATCGACTCACCGGGCTTCGAACGGCACCAACCCAAGGCCCGTCCCTTCCAGATCGAACGCGGCGAGCGGTTCACGCTGACAGGGAATGTCCAGTTCGATGGGCTGGGCGTCGTCACCCTGGGGGCAGCGGCCAAGGCGGATGTGCTGCGCACCACGAAACAGCAGGCGCTGGATATCGTCGGGCTGTATGAGTGGGACTCCGGGCTTGCCAGGAGACACCTCGATAAATCGCACACCTATCACATCACCGCGCAGCAATTGATCGGTGATTTTCACCAGCATGTCGCCAACGGCAGTGAGCGACTGAGCAGCGCCGTGCTGAACAATCTGGGTTCCCGGGAGCGGCGTCAACTCGGGCAAGAGTTGGAGGAACGCTCACAGGAACTGCTCAACCAGTACATCTACCTCAAGACCCGCGGCGCAATCACTGACGGGACGGAGCCCGACCAGGCCATCCGTCAACTGCTCGAAGAACACCCGATGCTGCTGCGCCCCGAGCGCCTCAAGCGCCATACGACAAAGACCGATACCGAAACCCGGACCCTCACCGTCGAATCAAAGCTCAAGCTCGCAGTCGGTGCGAGCGCCGCAGCCGGCGTGAAAATCGCCCTGTCGTCAGTCAGGGAGGATGACCCGCACCTGAGCGGCACCTACCTGGACCTGACGGTCAGTGGTCGGTTCAACACCCTGGAAAGCCTGCAGAACCTGATCTCCAGCGGTTTGTCCCACGCCGGCGCCAACGGTTTCGATCCCGCCCCTATCGCGGCGATGGTCGCCAGCACGGTGCTTTACCAGGCCCATGGTGTCTCGGCGCAGTTCTCGTTGAAGCTCAAGGACGGCAAACCGGCGCTTCTGCTGAGCCAGCAGTTCCTCACACAAGAGGACGATGTCAATCAGACCATTGATACACCGACCCCGCTGACACTCGAAATCGGCCTCGGCGGCCACCTCAATACCCTGCACAAGGAACAACTGGGCAGCCAGTCGCTGGACCTGGTATCGGCGATCGCGCTGGCTAAACTGGGCAAGCGCACGCCGGCCGGCATCGAATGGTGGGACGGGTACGTCGCCAAGCACGCGGAGTCCTTCGACAAACTGCTGGAAAACATTGCCTACAGCCACGAAAATACGCTAATCGGAAGGGAAATTGCAGAAATCAGAGAGCACATCAAACCAGGCAATCGGCACGTCGTCGACGACCTGCTCAAGGCCGCGAGAACAGCCCGCGACGAGCCCGGCGAACAGACCCTGCGCCAGGCCCGGGAAGCGCTGAAAGAGATGTTTTTCGCCTACATCGCCGACTACTATGAGGCCAAGGTCAAGAGCGCCTGGCGGGTCGAATGAAACCGGTGGCGTAAAACCACTGTATTCGGGCGCAGACAAGCTACACATCGCCCTGTTACTTCGTGTCACAATTTGCCATCGCCCCAGAGAGAGCCCCATGGACACCTTGCAAAACATGCGCGCCTTCAGTTGTGTGGCCGAAGCCGGAAGCTTCACCGCCGCCGCCGTGCAACTGGACACCACGACAGCCAACGTCTCGCGCGCGGTCTCCAACCTGGAAGCCCACCTGCAAACCCGCCTGCTCAACCGTACCACCCGCCGCATCGCCCTGACCGAAGCCGGCAAGCGCTACCTGCTGCGCTGCGAACAGATCCTGGCCTACGTCGAGGAAGCCGAGGCCGAGGCCAGCGACGCCCATGCGCGGCCGGCCGGGCTGCTGAAAGTGCATACCATGACCGGCGTCGGCCAGCATTTCGTGATCGATGCGATTGCCCGCTACCGCAAGACCCACCCGGACGTGACCTTCGACCTGACCCTGGCCAACCGCGTGCCGGACCTGCTGGACGAGGGCTACGACGTATCCATCGTGCTGGCCAAGGAGCTGCCGGATTCGGGCTTCGTCTCACAGCGGCTGGGCATCACCTACAGCATCGTCTGCGCCTCGCCCGAGTACGTGAAGGCCAACGGCTGTGCACGCAAGCCCAGCGAACTGCTCAACCATGCCTGTCTGCGCCTGGTCAGCCCGGTGACGGCGCTGGACAACTGGACCTTCAACGGTCCCGACGGCCAGGAGGCGGTGACCCTGTCCAGCTCACCGTTCCTGGTGAACTCGGCCGACGCGATGAAAACCGCGATCACCAGCGGCATGGGCGTCGGCGTACTGCCGGTGTACGCGGCCATCGAGGGCCTGCGCAACGGCAGCCTGGTGCGCATGATGCCCGAGTACCGTTCCCAGGAGCTGAACCTGTACGCGATCTATCCATCGCGCCAGTACCTGGATGCGAAGATCAAGACCTGGGTCGAGTACCTGCGCGGCTCGCTGCCGGAAATCCTCGCCGCCCACCAGGCCGAGCTGGCGGCCTATGAACTGAGCAGCGTACGCCTGGCGACCTGAGACGGTGGGAGAGCCCAGGATTGTGGGCAGGCTCAAGGGCCCTTCGCGGGCAAGCCACGCTCCTGCAAGGTCCGTGTCGAACCACAAATCCGCAAGCGACTGATGACCTGTAGGAGCCGGCGGTGCGGCGATCTGCCCGCGAAGGGGCCCTCAAGCCTTACTCGCCCCTACAGCCCACCGGCGAAAAATGATAGCGTGCTTGCTATTCTCCCGCCGTTTGATGAGCTTCGCGATGAAAAAAACCGTACTTGCCTTCAGCCGCGTCACCCCTGCCATGGTCGAGCACCTGCGCCAGGATTTCGAAGTGATCGTCCCGGATCCCAAGCTCGGCGATCTCAATGCCCAGTTCGACGAAGCCCTGCCCCACGCCCATGGCCTGATCGGGGTCGGGCGCAAGCTGGGCCGTGCCCAGCTGGAAAACGCCGGCAAGCTCGAAGTCGTCTCCAGCGTCTCGGTCGGCTACGACAACTATGACGTGGCTTACCTCAGCGAACGCGGGATCATGCTCACCAACACCCCCGACGTGCTCACCGAAAGCACCGCCGACACCGGCTTCGCCCTGCTGATGAGCGCCGCCCGCCGCGTCGCCGAGCTGGATGCCTGGACCAAGGCCGGCCAGTGGAAAGCCAGCGTCGGCCCAGACCTGTTCGGCACCGACGTGCATGGCAAGACCCTGGGCATCGTCGGCATGGGCAACATCGGCGCCGCCGTCGCCCGCCGTGGCCACTTCGGCTTCAACATGCCGATCCTGTACAGCGGCAACAGCCGCAAGACCGAGCTGGAACAGCAGCTCGGCGCCCAGTACCGCAGCCTCGACGCGCTGTTGGCCGAAGCCGATTTCGTGGTGCTGGTGGTACCGCTGAGCGAGAAAACCCGCCACCTGATCGGCCAGCGCGAGCTGGGCCTGATGAAACCGGGAGCAATCCTGGTGAACATCTCCCGGGGCCCGGTGGTGGACGAACCGGCGCTGATCCAGGCCTTGCAGAACGGCACCATCCGTGGCGCCGGCCTGGACGTCTACGAGAAGGAACCGCTGGCCGAATCGCCGCTGTTCCAGCTCAAGAACGCGGTGACCCTGCCGCATATCGGCTCGGCCACCCACGAAACCCGCGAGGCCATGGCCAATCGCGCGCTGGCCAACCTGCGCAGCGCCCTGCTCGGCGAACGTCCGCAGAACCTGGTCAACCCGCAGGTGTGGAAGGGCTGACACACTGGCAAGTGGTCGGCCTCAGGCACTGCCCAGGGCCGACACCCCGTCCCCGAGCAGTGCCCTGATGGTCCAGTACCGGATCCAGGCCGAGCGCCGCCGGTTGTACTGGAACTGGCTCATTCGGGTACGCCAGAGCAGGCGGTACTCGCTGTCCCCGGGATGACTGTCGAATGCCAGCAGCTTGCCGAAGACCCGCTGGAAGTCGGCATCATGGGCATGAATCAGGAAGTTGCTCCACACTTCGTTGGCTACCAGGAACCTGATCAGCGCAGAACCGCCATCCTCGCTGGATGCGGCCGGCTCCTGAGGCAATTGCTCAAGCAGGATTTCCGGCGGCTCGGGAGGCATTTCCTCGGGCAACTCCTGGACGACCTCCTGCAGCAGCGATCGCGACGAATCGATGCCGGGCGGCTGCGAGGATGGCGCCGCAAGCTCCTGGACCAGCACCTGCGACTTCATCTCGTCGATCTGCTGTCGACTGACCCGAACCGGTCTCGGACTGAACTGGCCGTTGAACTGGTCAGGCAGGGCCAGCTCCGCCGCCAGCGCATCGTAATAGGCCCGATACCAGAACAGCGGCGACGAGTGGCGGATTCCGGTCGCCAGGCGCATGGCTTCCAGGCGGAACTGCCCCCTCAACAACGTCAGCAACCGGGACTCGGCAGCCGATTGCTCCAGCTTCAGGGCCTCATGACAGTCCACGGCAAACTCCAGCCGATTGAAAATCTGGTAGCTGGTGGAGCCCGAGTACCGCCATTGCCCCTCGATCTGGAACAGCCGGTTGCACAGGCTCAGGCTTTCCGAGGCGGCCTCGATCAATCGCCATACCCGCGCACTCAGGTCGGTGCGTGCCCCCTGGTAATGCACATTGAAGAAGGTCGGCGCGGCACTCATTCGCTCGAACAGCAGGAAAAACACGTCCGCTCCCGGCAGGTCCCTGAGCCGGTTCCACAGCATGACCCGCTGCGAGGTCTTCTCCGCGCCCACGGCCCAGCGGTCGATCCCGAACGTGGAGAGCACCGGCAGGTCCTCGATGCCGAAGTTCAGGAGTTGCTCATGCCGCTGCCGGTAGCCGAGGATTGCGCTCAGTGCCTGGGACGACAGCGGGTTGCCCGACAGATCGGTGCCGTGACAGAGCTGGTCATGCCCGCTGAACAACTGCACCGGCAGGTCGCTGATGGCATTCATCCGCAGTTCGAGCCTGACCAGATCCCTGAGCCCCAGCAGGCCCAGGGGCCACTCGTGAATGCCTGTGTGGCTGAGCCGCAGCACCTGCAACCGTTGCAGGGTTGCGAAATTGGGCGCAACGCCCAGCGGGTTGCCATTGAGGTTGAGCTCGAGCAACGCCTCCAGGCCCTCCAACGCCTGCGCGGTGCCCTGGATCAACCGCAGCCGGTTGTTCTCCAGCGACAGCACCTTCAGCGTCTTCAACTGGGCGATTGCGTTGGGCAGGCTGCTCAAGCCGCTGCGCTCGATGCGCAAGGTGGTCAGCCCGGTGAAGCTTTGCAGGAACCGGCCCAGGTAGTGAATGCCCCTCAGACCCATGTTGTTCATCGACAGCAACGCGACATGGCTGAAGTCGGCCTGCAACTCCGGCAGATCCTCGACCTCCAGGCCATCGAGCACCAGCACGTACGATTGCGGCTCGGCTTGCGGCCCAGCGCTCTGGCGACGCCAGCAACGCCGGATGCGCCGGGCGACTTCCCGCCGCGGAGTCACCCGATTGTCGACGGAGAACGACTCCGGCTCCTGCACCAAGGGCGCCGCCACCCACGCCGCCAGCCCTTTCTTGAGCTGGCGATACTCCTGCGCCAAGCCTTCGACAGCCTGGGTACGGGCCTCGACGGTGTCCCCCAGGTTCGCCAGGATGTTGAACAACTGCGCATCGCTGCAACCGCGATAGAGCCCCTTGAGCTTCCTCAGCAACCCCGGCGGATAACCGCCCGGTGCCGCCCGTCCGGTCAATGGATAGCCCAGCGCGCCACCGGCCAGGCGCACCAGGCGTTGTGGCAGGTGCCTCCAGGGCAGGATCGGAGACTGCCCGAGCAAGCGCCTGAGGCGATTGCGATCAGCGGCCACGCTCTGGAACAGCACCCGCTTCAGATCCTGTTCGGCAGTTTCCCCGACATGAGGGATCCCCAGGGTGGTATGTCGCAATTGCGGCAAGGCCTGCAACACGGCGGGAAACGGATCGTCGTGAACCGTGGACAGACTGCGGGCGCCAGCCCCGTCGACGGCGAACGACTCGTAACCCGCCTCGCTCTTGACCAGCACCCGACGGGTAGCAGCCGTCTCGGCACCGACCCAGGCGATCAACGAACCGGCCGCGGTATCCCGGCGCAACTCGATCCGCAGGCTCGACTCCCAACCGGGCAGGCGATCGAGCAGTTGCAACAACAGCGTATCGGTGAGGTCGGTTCGTGCCACGGGCAGGCACAGGCTCTCGTACAACCGGCAGACATCGACCTCGTTGCTCAGGTAGCGGGCCTCCTGCTCCAGCCCCAGGGACAGGCGCTGGAACTCACGGATCGGTCGACGTTCGGCGGTGTCCGCACCTTCGAGCATAGCCTGCGCCACTTCCCGGCTCAATGCGGGGAACTGCTGCCGAACCACCTTCACCAGGGGCGCGAGTTCGGCGCCCACATCACCGGGAGCCGGCAATGAAGCCGGGGTGAAATGCCGGATGACCTCATCCAGCAACGCTACCGGAGCCCGGTTTTCGAACAGCAACTGGCCCGGCAGGCCATCGGCCACACCACTGACCAGCACAATCTGCCGAGCCATCTCATCGGACAGTACCTGTCCCGTCAGACGCTGCAGGGCCCGTTCCGCCTTCCAGCTCCAAGGCTGCTCGAACTCATGCCACCAGCCACCCCGACCATTGTGTTCCAGCAGCGGCCCATAGGCTCCCAGGACGGTGGGATGTCGAGCCCGCCACTCATCGAACAGGCCATCCCATTCGACTTCATGAAGGCTTTGCCCGAGGCGTACCCACCTGCGTTGATCCCGTGTATACATCCCCGGCAGGCCAGCCTCCGCCAGGGGGCTGACCGGCAGCGGGTGCTCGTAATGCGTCATCTCCAGGCCCAGGCTGCCGTCCTCCCGGCGCAAGGCCAGCAGATAGGCGGCAATGCCATTGCGCAGCGATTCCACGTCGCCCGGGGAAGACATTCCCAGCACGCCCTGCTCGCGGGGCGACAATGAGGCGGCCAGTGCCCGATAGAAGCTCTGGCTGGGTACGGACAGGTCGACGCTCGGCTGGCTGCGGCTCTGCAACGTGGTGTAGATACCCTGCCCGTATCGACGCAAGGTCAGCCGGTCCGGCATTGGCAGGGCCGCCGCGTCACCATCGATCCATCTCAGTCGCCGTCCCAGCCGCTCACGGAGAAAGTCGCCGGCGATGCACTGCAACCAGGCATCCGTCGGCTCATGAAACGCACGCACCTGGTAGATGCCGTCCAGGACACGCCCCAGGGCACTGAACTGTTGTTCCCGGTCCAGCGTGTAGCGCAACCGAGGCGGCACACGACGGTAATCCAGCAACTCCCCGGCCTGGCTCGATGACAGGGGGTTGTCCCGCAAAAACTGCGCCAGCCTGGGCAACGACAGGTGGGGATACAACAGGCGCAGGGTCACCACCGCCTGGGGGATGCTACCGATGAACACTGGCAGGTAGGCGATCGCCCCACTGCTGAGGGCGCTGGAACGGGTACCGGCATCGATCTTCAGCCAGTTCGAATGATTGCCCAGCGCTTCGAACAGTTCCGCCGAATGCTCAAGGGCCAGTGCGCCCAGTTGACGTCGAATCGATCCGACCTGTACGCGCCGCACTGCCGGTTCATGGCTGGCGGTCAATACATCGCCGGGCAGCAGGCCGATGATCAGGTCCAGCACCCCGGCCTCATGGGCCAGCGCCGGCGCAGCGTCCCCAGACGGCTCGACGTGCTCGACGAAACCGCCCTGCGCCAGGTGCCGGATACTCACCGAACGGCTGAACAGCCCCAGTCGCTGGCGCTTGCCGTAGGCCTGTTGCAGCTCACCGTCGCTGTCGTGAACCCGCAGGCAGAGGTCTTCGGGCCAGAGGGGCAGGTGTGGCAGGAGACAGAACAGCACCCGCTGGCTACAGGGTGCCAACAGGCGGTGCTCATCGTTGGCGGCGCCGATATCGGCGATTCCCCGGTCGACCTCGAAACGTTCCAGCGCCTCGGCCAGCGCAGGCGGCGGCAACTCACCCGACCAGACCTGCTCCAGATGCCTGCGGGACACCCCACTGGTCTCCAGGATTCGCCGCAACTGCTGCGGTGTCCCCCCCTTGAGCGCAACCAGCTGCTCCAGCAGCCGGACGTCGGAAAGGCCCCGACTGTCGTCCAGGGAGACCGACCAGCGGCGGGTTTCGCGGTCGTAGGTCATCGGCGGATGGAATTCCGCCAGGTCGGCTGGTACCGCCCGATAGCCCGGCAGCAGCGTGTCGTACCTGAGCTCGACCGTCAGTTCCTGCCCCTGCTCCATGACCTGGCCATACAGCTTGCCGTCCTGTTTGCCCAGCCCGTTTTCATCGAACGCGGAGGCCAACTCCAGGCGCTTGCGCGCATAGGGAATCAGGCTGTTTTTCCACAGGCGGGTCGCCGTTCTCACCGCCGGCACCAGGCGGTAGCTGTCCAGTCGCGCGAATTCGCCGGCGATACGCCGCGAGGCCAACCGTCCGGCATAGCCGTGCAGACCGCCCATCAACAACATGCTGCCAATCTCCAACCCCGCCTGCAGCAGCACTTCAGGGTTGCCCTGTCCGGCCTGCTCCACCCCTTCGAACAGCTCCATGACCAGGTTCATGCCCAGGGCTGCCGTCACCAGTCGCCCCATCCCCCCCAGGCCTCCCGGCACCGGTGTCAGCAACAGGTCCAGCAACTGATGCATGAAGGTGACGATGCCCTCCTTGACCGCCCGCCAGTCCTGCTGGCCCTTGGAGACGGCGATCGCTTCGACGTTGACGCGAAAACGCCAGCTATAGAAGGTACTCAGCGCCTGTTGCGGGTCCTGTCCCGTGGACTGGTAGGCGAACTCCAGGTCATCCAGGGTCTGGATCGGAAACACCCAGTGAAAGGCATCGTAGAGTTTTCCGGCGGCCCAGTTCAGGCCCTGCGGCCGGTGTTCCGGTTCGAGCAGTTGCCAGAGCCGGCCCTGCTGCTCGAAAGACAGCGAGGAGATCAGCCAGCCAAGCTGCTGGCGTGAGTTGTCGACCTTGATCAGGGCCTTGAACTCATGTTCGAAGGCCGCCTGCGACACATGATGGCGCAGCACCCCGCCAGGCCGCTCGGCGCAATAGCTGTACAGACCGCTCACACCGGGAACCCGTATGGTCAGCATCGGCAGGTGAATGCGCCCGCGCTCCGAAGGCTTCCAGGCAAACAACTGCTGGACGGCCTCCTCGATGGCGAATTCGACGTCGGCGATACGCTGCGGCAACGAGTCTGGCAGCATGAGCGAGACGTGCTCGACCTTCAGCCAGGGCAGGCCACGCGCCAGCGCATCGCGCAAGGCGTCGAACAACTCCCGGGTGATGCCACTGCTGTTGGCGTTGCGCGGCGCTTCATAGAGGTTGAAGCGGAACAGGTCATCCATATGCGCACTGATCGCCCGGCTCAGTGCAGCATCAGGAGCCAGGGCACGTTCGACCCGCTGGCGAAGATCGGCGCCCAGGTTCAGCTCGCGGACGATACGAATGAAATCATCCACATCGAGCAGGCCGCGTTTGCTGACGCTCGCCACGCCCTCCTCGTAACTGATCCAGCGCCCCTTGACCTCGGGGAAATCGAAAAAGGCAAAGTTCAGGCGTGCGGCATCCCATAGCGACAGGGTTGCCACCTCCACGACCGTCACGGAGCTGGCATCCAGCGCCCGCTTGAAGATCGATGACGAGTTGCGTGTGATCCGTGGGTCCACCGCATAGGCGGTATGCAGGTAGGTGGTCTTCGGATCGAGATCCAGGCGGCTGGTCTGCTTGAGCCATCTGCGCAACTCATGCAGACCGGTCAGCTCGAAGTCGTCGAGCAGGCGCCTGCTCTCGGTTTCCAAGCGGTTCCCGGTCGCGTTCAATGAGTGGAACAGGCCAAGCCAGGTACGCTGTTCCATCTCGTTCAGCGGGCTCATGGAGGCCTGGAACGATTCGGTGAGATGGTCCAGGACCTGTTGCCGGGCCCAACTGTCGCGGGAATGCAGCTCCGATTGACGGCGCGTGGCGAAGTCGGCCAACTGTGGATCGACGTCTGCAGCGATACCGACTATGGGTGCAGTGGTGGTTTGTGGCTGCTGTTCTGGCGGGTGCATGCTGCCTCCCTGGCAAGCGTTGAAAACGCCAGCCTAGGAGGCCGCGACGACACCCGGGCGTTAACCGGGTATCGCCGCGCCCGGGATCAGGCCGTCCTCGCTGCCATCGGAGGTCGTGGCGCGGCGGGCTTACGGAATACCAGGACATTGCCGGCCATCACCGTCAACAGTCCGAGCAGCGCCGGGGCGCTCCAGTGATAGCCCTCGGCATAGGCCGAAACGTTCAGCGCCACCAGCGGGAACAGCACCGTGCAATAGGCAGCCCGTTCCGGCCCCATGCGCCCGACCAGGGTCAGGTAGGCGGTAAAGCCGATCACCGAGCCCGGGATCACCAGGTACAGCAACGAGCCGATGTAGCGGGTGTTCCACTCCATGGCGAAGGGAATACCGCTGAGCAGGCAGTAGAGAGCCAACATCGCCGCGCCATACAACATGCCCCAGGCGTTGGTGGTCAGCGGCTTGAGCCCGGCCTTCTGCTGCAGGCTGGAGAGCATGTTGCCGGCCGAGAAGCACAGGGTGCCAAGCAAGGCCAGGCCAAGACCCAGCGCAGTATGCGGGCCGGCGGTGTGTCCCGACAGCTCGGGCCAGAACAGCAGGCCCAGGCCCAGCAGGCCGAGGGCACCGCCCATCAGCACGTTGCGGGCGATCCGTTGCTTGAAGAACACGCGGGCGTTCAGGGCATTCCACAAGGTCGCGGTGGAGAACACCACCGCCACCAGTCCACTGGGCACCCACTGGCTGGCGGTCAGGAAGCACATGAAGTTCAGGCAGAACAGGCACAGGCCCTGGGCCAGGCAGATCAGGTGGCCACGGCGGTCCATCGGCTGCAGGCGCCGGCTGAGCAGCAGCACGACGAACAGCACCAGCGCGGCCAGGGCGAAGCGATAGACGATCGACACCGGAATCGCCACCACCCCCAGTTGCAGTTTCAGGGCGATCCAGGTGGTGCCCCAGATCAACACGGTGAGCAGGTAGAGAAAGAGGTTCATGATGCGGGCTCCTGAAAGTTGCGACCAGTCTGCGACCCTCGAGGACGAAGGCGCTTGCATAAACTTGCGCTTTTATCGCAGCGTTCAACACCATGGGGCTGGCAGCTCGCCCGCGAGGGAGTAGCATGCAAGACGTTGGAGAACAGACCATGGCCGCACTGGATACCCTGCAAGTCTTTCAAGCCCTCAGCCGCTCGCCCAATTCGCGCCTGGAACACAGCGCCGACCTGGGAGACGGGCTGACGGCGGCTGTCTGGAGCAACCGTCACGACGCCCAGGACTACGAGGCGCCCACTCATCACACCCTGTCCTGCTATCTCGCCGGCGGCACCGGCACCTTCCGTCGCGGTCGCCCCGACACCAAGGGCGGGCCGGACAAGCTGTGCATCCTGCCCGCCGAACACCAGTCCGGCTGGGTGATCAACGGCAGCATCCGGCTGGCGCACCTGTATTTCAGTCCGGAACAGTTCGCCCTTGGCTGCGTGACCCTGCTGGATCGTGAACCGCGTGAGCTGCAATTGCAGGAACACACCTTTCTCGAAGACCCGCAGCAGGCCTGGCGCTTTCGACGGCTGATCGAACTGGACTGGGAAGAGCCGGCGCAGCGACTGCTCGGCAGCAGTCTGGCGCACGACCTGCTCGACCACGCCCTGCTCAACCAGGTCGGCCTGCGCCACGGCTTGAAATTGAAAGGCGGACTGGCCGCGCACCAGCGCCGCCTGCTGGTGGACTACATCGACAACCGGCTGGACCAGCCGTTGAGCCTGGGCGAACTGGCCGGGCTGTGTGCGCTGTCCGAGTATCACTTCGCGCGGATGTTCCGCCACAGCTTCGGCCTGCCGCCGCACCAGTATGTCCTGGCCCGCCGCCTGGAGCGGGCGCGAAACCTGTTGCGCAGCAGCGCCCAACCACTCGGGGAGATCGCCCTGGCGTGCGGTTTCGCCAGCGCCAGCCACTTCACCAACCGGTTTCGCCAGGCACTGGGGGCAACGCCCGGCCAATACCGGCAGGCGTTCCTGTCCTAAAAGTTGTGATCGTTCCCACGCTCTGCGCCACAAGAGCAGACGCAGAGCGTCCTGAGAGGCATTCCCACGCAGAGCGTGGGAACGATCAACACCGTCAGTCTCGAAGACTCAGTCGGTCTTGTTGGCCAGCGCCGTCACCACCTGGTTCTCGATGTCCTTGATCGCCCAGCCACCCACCCGGTAGTTGTTGGTCAGCATGGCGAACACCAGCGGCTGTCCGGTCCCGCTGGTGACGTAGCCGGCCAGCGACGACACCCCACGCATGCTGCCGGTCTTGGCGTGCACATTGTTCGCCGCAGCCGTACCGCGCAGGCGCTTGCGTAACGTGCCACCGACCATCCGCTCGGGATTGCCGGCCACCGGCAGCGCCGCGTACCAGGCGTTGAACCACGGCCGGTTGCGCACCGCCAGCAGCAGGTCGCTGAGCGTTCGTGCCGAGACCTGGTTGCGGCGGGACAAGCCGGAACCGTCGAACTGCTGCAAACCGGCCGGCGAGACGCCCTGGCGCTGCAGGAAACCACTCACCGCCGCCGCCCCGGCCACCGCCGTGCCGGCGTTGGCGGTCTTGCGGCCCATGGCCTTGAGCAGGATCTCCGCCATGTTGTTGTTCGACAGCTTGAGCAACGGCGCCATCAGGTCCGCCAGCACCGCCGACTGATGCTCCACCAACACCCGGGCCTGTGGCGGCGTGGCCATGCCCAGCACACTGCCGCCCTCGACCACGATCCCCCGCTGGAGCAGCGCGGTACGGAACACGTCGCCCACCAGGCCAGTCGGCTCCCAGACGCTCAATTGCACCACCCGCTCAGCGCCCTTGGGCAAGGCACCGTTGATCTGCAACAGGTTGCTGCCGGAGACCCGGCTGACCACCAGCGAACCGCCACGCCCGGTGGTGGCGCGGTTGGCCAGGGTCATGTAGCGGTTGTCCGGAGTGAAGCTGATACGTGGCGGCTGGCGCACGCCCGCAGCCCGCACGTTGACCAGGATGGAACCGGCATCGAAGTCGGCATTCGGCGAAATGCTCAGCGCGGAAATCTGCGCGGCGAAGTACTGCTGTTCGTCCGCCGGGTCCCAGTCGAGACCCAGGCGCTGGCGGTCGAAGGCCGTGTCATCGAGAATCAGCCGGCCGCGCACCCGGGTGATACCCTTGCGGGCCAGGTCCGCGGCCAGGGCCTGGTAGTCTTCCTGGCGCAGGGTCGGATCGCCGCTGCCACGCAGGTACAGGTCACCGATCAGCAGGTTGCCCTGCTGCACACCGGTGGTCAGCACGCTGGTGGAAAAACGGAAATCGGCCCCCAGCACGTCCATCGCCGCTGCGGTGGTCACCAGTTTCATGCTTGAGGCCGGCACCAGCCGGCTCTGCGCGTTGTATTCACAAACCAGCTTGCCGCTGCCCGCCTCGCGCACCACCAGCGAGGTCACCGCGCCCTGCATGACCGGGCTGCGCAGGGTATTGTCGAGGCTGGCACAAAAATCCGAACGTGGCAGCGGCAGCGGCAACTGCGCCGCCTGCAGGATAACCGTACGCACCGGCTCGGGTGCTGGCGGCGCCTTGCTGGAACAGGCGCCGAGCAACGCGCAGAAGACGACCAGGACGCCCCTGCCGGTGAAACCTTGTAGCCAATTCATCCCTTGCCCCAATTTCAACTGACACACATACAAAAGAGCCGCGCAACCAGGCGCGGCCCATCACTCAACGAGGCTCGCAGGAAAAAGATACTTATCGAGTCAACGATGGGAATTATGCGGTAACAGTGCCCCGGGAATCCATGCAGGATAGCCGGCTTTCCCGGGACATGAGGCGCTCAGACAGCTGCGGTTAAGGTGCCAGGGTGGTGACCGAGAAGGTCCCCGGGTGAAAGATCGGGTCGGCCTTGGGCTCGTCCTTGCCAGTGGCGGGCACGGTGAAGTCCATGGCCGGCAGGTAGACCTTGCGGCTCTGCGGGTCGAACGCCATGTTGTAGGCCATCGGCAGGGTGCTGACACTCCCCAGCAGGGCATAGTGATCGGCGTCGTCCTGCCGCACCAGCGTCAGGTTGGCATCGACGCCGCTGGGCACCAGCAGACGCCGGCCGGCACTGTCATAGGCCAGGGCATTGACGTCGCGGGTGATCGGCAGGCTGGCCTTGGGCACACCACTGTCCAGGTCGGCGACGACCAACCGTGGCTGGTCGCCCCGGCAGGCGACGAACAGGCGCCGCCGCTCACTGTCCTGGGCCAGGGCGCTGGGCCTGACACAACCGTCGAACTGCCAGCTGTCGAGGACCTCGAAAGTCTTCGCCGACAGCCGCGCGACCTTGCCCTCGTCACGCATCGGCAGGAAGAAGCTGCCATCGCCCTTGACCAGCAGCGGGTCGATCTTCTTCACGTCCAGCTCATGAGCCGCCGTGACGCGCTCCTGCCTTGGATCGAAGACGAACAGGCTGGAACGGTCGGCCCGCCGCCCACTGACAATGATCACCTGGCCGGTCGCAGGTTCGTACACCGCGCTGTTGAGATTGCTCTGGGCGACGGCGATCCGCTTGAGCACCTTGAGGCTGGAGCGCTCGACCACCGAGAGACTGCCATCGGTGTTGAGCACGAACAGCCGGTCCAGGCCCGGCACCTGCACCACGCCGTTGGCACCGGCGGAATTCGCCAGGGTCTTGACCAGGCGCTGGCGCTTGACGTCGAACACGCCCAGGCCGTTCTCGCGCCGCGCCAGGTACAGATAGGGCCGCGTCGGGTCGAGCGCGACGAACCCCCAACTGTCACCGCTGCCCGGCAGGCGCACCTGCTGCTCGCGGTGATACAGCAACTCATCCGTCGGCGCGGCCCGGACCGCAACCGCCATGCCCAGGGTCATGCCGAGGGCCAGGATCATGCGAACCGTGCGCATCCTCAGAACTCCAGGGTGCTGGATAGCGAGACCTGCCGCGAATCCCCCATCGAGACGAACACCCGGCTGACCGCCGAGGTGTAGTAGGTCTTGTCGAACAGGTTCTTCACGTTGAGCTGGAACTTGACCTTCTGCCCCTCGACCTTGGTGTCGTAGGTCGCGAAGGCATCGGCCACGGTGTAGCCCGGCAGGTCGAAGGTGTTGGCCGCATCGCCGGCACGTTCGCCGACATAGCGGGCACCGGCGCCAACGCGCAGCTGGTCGCCACCGAGGAGAGTTCCGAAGTCGTACACCGCCGACAGCGAGCCGCTGTTCTTCGCCACGTTCTGCAGGTCGTTGCCCTGGTAGTTGGCGTCCTTGGTCACCTTGGCATCGGTGTAGGCGTAGCTGCCGATCACGCTCCAGCGATCGCTCAACTGGCCGCTGACATCCATTTCCAGGCCACGGGAACGCACTTCACCGGCGACGCTGTAGACGTTGGTCAGGCCCTCGGCGACGGTAACCAGCACGTTGCGCTTGTGGATATCGAACAGCGCCGCGGTGGCGGTCACACGGCCCGGCATGTCGAGCTTGGCCCCCAGCTCCCAGGACTTGGACTCTTCCGGTTCGATCGAACCGTCGAGAATCAGCCGCTGGGTGCCGGTGGTGACCAGTGGGGCGATGGTCGAGTTGGGCTTGAACGACTCGGTGTAGCTGCCGTAGAACGACAGTTCGTCGGTGTAGCGGTAGACCAGGCCGTAGCGCGGCGAGAACTTCTGTCCGTTGGTGTTGGTGTTGACCTGGAACGGCCGGCCCTTGCCGGCGTATTCGTCGAAGGTTTCGAAGCGGCCACCGGCGACCAGGATCCACTGGTCATCGAGGTGGATCGAGTCCTGCAAGAACGCCGCATCGCTGCGCAGCAGGTCGGTCTGGTCGCTGTCCTTGGCGCTGACGGTGGAGCCCGGCACTTCACGGCCGTACACCGGGTCGAGGTAGCTGAAGGTGCTGCGCGGACTCTGGCGGATCAGGTCGGCACGATAGATCTTGCGGTACTCGTCGTCGAGGCCGAACACCAGGTCATGCTGCATGCCGGCGAGCTGCACCTTGCCCTCGAGGCTGGCGGTGGTGAAGCGGTCGGTGGTCAGCGCGCCCTGGGTGCCGTCCATGCTGCGGGTCAGGGTGCCGTTGGCGTTCACCGAGACGGTACGCACCTGGCTGGCATCGTAGGTCTCGCGGTTCCAGCTGTAGCCGAAATGGGCCTTCCAGTTGTCGTTCAGGTCATGATCGGCCTCGAAGTGATAGAGATCGGAGCGGCCTTCCATGTTGTTGAACGGCTCGTCCAGGCGGCGGCCGGCCGGAATGTTCAGCGGATGGTTGGTCTTCGGGTCGATGGCGGTACCGCGGTCGAACGGGGTCAGGAACTCGCGATGTTCGTAGGCGAACAACAGCTTGGTGTTGTCGCCGAACCAGGCCAGCGACGGTGCGATCAGGGTTTCACGGTGGGTGCCGTAGTCGCGCCAGTAATCCTCGTCCTCATGATCGACGATCATCCGGTAGGCCAGGTTGGTGTCGCCGATCGCCCCGGTGCTGTCGAGGCTGCCACCGCTGCCATTCTTACCGGAGCCATAGGTGGAGCCACGGACAGTCACCGCGTTGTACTGCTCCAACTGGGGCTTCTTGCTGACCAGGTTGACCACCCCGCCCGGGTCCTGGATGCCGTACAGCAGCGACGCCGGGCCCTTGAGCACTTCGACGCGCTCGGTGGTCGCATTCAAGGAACGGCCCTGCACCAGCGGCATGCTGTCGCGCATGATCGAGCCGTTACGGTTGTCACCGAAGCCCCGGATCATCACCGCGTCCTGGGTGCTGCCGAGGGTGTTGGCCTGGGTGATACCGCTGATGTTCTTCAGCGCGTCGTCCAGGTTGCGCGGGGTCTGGTCACGAATGACCTGGGCCGGGACCACGTTGATGGTCTGCGGAATTTCCTGCAGCGAGGCACTCGAGCGGGCAATCGAGGTGACTTGCGGCGGCTGGTAGCTGGTGCCGCCGCCGTCGACCGGACGGCTGCCGTTGATGGTGGTGGCGCCGAGGTTCAGCGCCCCCTCGGTCGGCAGCGGCTCCAGGGCCAGGGTGTGCTCGTCGGTGCGGCGGAAAGTGAACCCGGAGTTGCCCAGCAGGCGCTGCATGGCCTGCTCGGCACTCATCTGGCCACTGACGGCCGGGGCCTGCAGGCCATAGGGCGCTTCGTCGGTGTAGACCACACTGAGGCCGGTGACCCGGCTGAAATCGTTGAGGGCCTGGGGCAGTGGCTTGGCGACGATGGAAAAGTTGAAGACGGCACTGTGCTGCGTGCTCGCCTCGGCCGCCTGGGCCACGCTCAACGGCAACAGGGCCAGCCCTGAAACCGCCAGCGCCGAAGCGCCGAGCCACTGTTTGACCGAATTGCCTGCCACCGATTTTGCCCTGGACTTCATGCTGGAGACCCGTGTGTAGATAAGTCATTAATGCGAATGAATCGCACTTTCACCCAGTACACGGATGGCGTTCGGGTTTACCTCACCTGTTTTCTGAAAATATTTTCAGGCCCGTCTCAATCAGCGCAACACGATGACCCGGCCGAGCAGATTGTGCTGCTCGAAACCCAGCACGCCCTGCAGCGAATCCAGCACCGCCTGCGGGTCCTTGTTCGGGAAGCTGCCGCTGACCCGGCGCGCCGCCAGGGCATCGTTGAACAGCAGGATACGTCCCGGATAATAGCGCCGCAGATCATCGACCACCTCGGCCAGCGAGGACTTCGAGTAGTTCAGCCAGCCCTGGCGCCAGGCCAGTTGCAGCTCGCTGTCGACCGCGTGCAGCGGCTGCGCCGTGCCGTCGGCATAGGCCTGCTGCTGGTTGGCGGTGAGTATCTGTTGTGGGGCGCCCTTGCCCGGCGTGACGCCGACGCGTCCGGACAGCACCGTGACCCGCGCCCCCTCATCCTGCAGGCGAACCTCGAACTGGGTACCGAGCACCCGTGCCTCGCCGCCCCTGGCATCGACCACGAACGGCTCGCCGGTGTGACTGACGCTGAAGAACGCCGAACCGCGGCGCAGGCGCACATGCCGCTCGCCGCCGCTGAAATCCACGGCAATGGCGCTGTCGGTGTCCAGGGTCACCTCGGAACGATCGGCCAGCGTCACTGTACGCACCTGTCCTGGCGCCGACACATAGTCCGCGCCCAGGTCGTCGAGCCAGCGCTGCGGCTGCCAGCCAGCCCCCATGGCAATCATCAACAGCAGGCAGGCGGCCATCGCCAGTGGAGCAGACCAGCGGCGCAATGGGCTGCGGCGCGGCCGATCCATCTCCCTGAGCAGCCCCTGCAGGGCGAAGGCTTCCTCCTGCGCCAGCCGGCTGGCCGGCACTTCGCTCAGTTCCCAGAGCACCTGGGCCTGGGCATAGGCCTCGGCATGCGCCGGATCGGCCTGCAACCAACGGCTGAACAGGGCCTGGTCGGTGCGGCTGGGCTGGTCGTGCAAACGGCTCAACCAGGCCAGTGCGGCCTGTTCCTGATCGGGTGTCACCTGGACGCGGGTGCTGTTCATTTCGGTGCATTCCCTGGCGTGCGCGGTGTCTGGGGATCACGAAGGCTGGCCTTGCAGGCTTCGAGGGCGCGCATCATATGTTTTTCCACGGCACTTTGGGACAAACCCATGACCCTGGCGATGTCGGCGTACTTGCGGCCGTGGATCCGGTTCAGCAGGAAGATCTGCCGTGTGCGCTCCGGCAGCGCCCGCAGTGCCGCCTCGACGTGGCGCAGGTCGTTGCCGGCCTCGAGCGCCGCCTCGGGCGCCAGGCTTTCGGTGTCCTGTTCGGGCAGCCAGCCTTCGTTGACTCGCACACGGGCACCCTCGCTACGCAAGTGGTCGATGGCAATGTTGCCAGCACAGCGCAACAGGTAGGTGCTCAACTCCTCCACCTGAACCAGCGGCCGGCGCCAGAAACGCAGGAACAGGTCCTGCACCAGGTCGGCAGCCGTCGCCCGGCAACCGACCCGGCGGCTGACCAGCGCTTCCATCTGCGAGCGCTGGGACAGGAACACCCTCAGGAAATGCGCGCGCCCGGCACTGCTGTCCAGGTCGCTGCCTTGCGGCGATTCAGGCGGCGTCAGCATCAGGTTCAAGACAGCACCCGCGAAGTGACGGCCAGACAATAGGAGGCGGACAGCCCGCCAGCGCTGCTTTTCATGGATCGACCTTGGAAACGGGAAGATGCGAAGGGCAACGGCCGGGAGCCCCTTCGCACGCCGCTGCAGATAATTGCGCAATATTAATGATAAATATTCTCATACGCAAAAGACGCCGACGAATATCCCCTCCACCACGGCTCGGGGTGGATTGCCGAATGCCATGATCGGGCCATACAATGCGAACAATTCTTGTTCTCTTACGCATTCATGTCAGTTGCCGGAGTGCTAACGGTGCCCCACGCGCATACCGTCGAAGTCCTTTACCACGCCCACCATGGCTGGCTCACCGGCTGGTTGCGGCGTCGGCTCGGTTGCCCGGAAAACGCCGCGGACCTGGCCCAGGACACCTTCATCAAGCTCCTGGCGGCGCGAGAAACACCGCAGTTGGTCGAACCCCGCGCGTTCCTGACCACCATCGCCAAGCGCGTGCTGTTCAACCATTACCGGCGCCAGGACCTGGAACGTGCCTACCTGGAAACCCTCGCGCAGTTCCCGCAAATGCTCGCGCCGTCCGAGGAAGAGAAAGCGATCATCCTGCAGACCCTGGTGGAGCTGGACCAATTGCTCGACGGGCTGCCACGCCTGGTGAAACGCGCGTTCCTGCTCTCCCAGATCGACGGCCTGAGCCAGGGTGCCATCGCCCTTGAGCTGGGCATCTCGATCGCCACCGTCAAGCGTCACCTGACCAAGGCAGCGATGCGCTGTTACTTCGCCCTGTGAGGTCGTCGATGCCGGGGGCGGCGAACTTTTCCAACCAGGTCGCCGAGCAGGCGGTGCACTGGCTGATGGAAGTCCAGGACGGCCCACTCGATCCGCGCCGGCAGCAGGCACTGCAGCAATGGTTGGCCGACCATGGTGAACACCAGCGGGCGTGGGAGCATATCCAGAGGGTTAATCAACGGCTGCGCGGGCTCTCCTCGCCACTGGCCCATGCCGCACTGAACGCACCGCGCAGCCACGGCCGGCGACAGGCATTCAAACTGCTGCTGTTGCTCGGTACCGGTTCGGCACTGGGCTGGGGTTTTCGCGAACACAACCCGCTCACGCCATTGCTGGCCGACTACCGCACCTCGGTCGGCCAACGCCGCCAGGTGCAACTGGCCGATGGCAGTCAACTGCAGCTCAACACCGACAGCGCCGTCGATGTTCGTTTCGATGCCGGGCAACGGCGGGTCCGCCTGCTCGAGGGGCAGGTCCTGCTGACTGCAACGGCGGACAGCCGTCCGTTGCTGCTCACCACGGCCCAGGGTAAGGCCCGCATGCAGCAGGCGCGGATCGACGTCCGGCAGTGGCGCGACCATACGCAACTGGCGGTACTCGACGGCCAGGTCGAACTGCGCCCCGGCGACTGGGGCGGCGCACCGTTGCTGCTGCCGAAGAACCAGCAGGTACGCTTCAACCGCCAGGGCTGGGAAACACCGCAGCCGGTCGAGGCCGGCAACAGCGCCTGGACCGAGGGCATGCTGGTGGCTGCGCACATGCGCCTGGAGGATTTTCTCGACGAACTGGGCCGCTATCGTCGCGGGCAACTGCACTGTGATCCACGGGTCGCCAACCTGCTGATCTCCGGCAGTTACCCACTGGACGACAGCGAACGCATTCTCGACCTGCTGGAAATCAGCCTGCCCATACGGGTAAGGCGCTTCACCCGCTATTGGCTGAGCATCGAGGCACGGGCCTGAGGCGGCCATGAAAAAAATCGAAAAAGAGTGAGCCGTTTTCCCAGTGTCGCGTGACAGAGAAGGAAAGCCACCTTGACTCACCTTCTCAGGATCACCGCATGCCCTCTCAAGCGTCCCGTCTTACACCTCTCGCCCGCGCCCTGCGCTATCTGCTGCTGGGTGCCAGCCTGAGCCTGGGCAGCCTGGCCCGCGCCGAGGAAGCACCGACCCGGCACTACCAGATCGCACCGACCTCGCTGGAAAACGCCCTCAACCAGTTCGGCCGCCAGGCTGGCGTACTGGTTTCCTTCGGCTCCCAAGTCACCGGCGACCTGCAAAGCCACGGGCTGAAGGGTGACTACAGCCCCGCCGCCGGGCTCGCGGCCTTGCTCGAAGGCACCGGCCTGCAGGCCCGCGATGAAGGCAACAACGCCTTCAGCCTGCAACCGGCAACGGCTGCCGCCGCCCAGACAACACTGGAGCTGGGCACCTCGACCGTGGTGGGCGATTGGCTCGGATCCGCCGAACAGAGCAACGTCTTCGAGCATCCCGGTGCCCGTGACGTGATCCGTCGCGAAGAGTTCGAACGCCAGGGCGCCACCCAGGCCCGCGATGTGCTCAATCGCATTCCCGGCGTGAACGCGCCGGAGAACAACGGCACCGGCAGCCATGACATGGCGCTCAACTTCGGCATCCGCGGCCTCAACCCACGGCTGGCTTCACGCTCGACGGTGCTGATGGACGGCATCCCGGTGCCGTTCGCCCCCTACGGCCAGCCACAACTGTCCTTCGCGCCAGTGAGCATGGGCAACCTGGATGCCGTCGACGTCGTTCGCGGCGGCGGCGCGGTGCGCTACGGCCCGCAGAACGTCGGCGGCATCGTCAACTTCGTGACCCGCGCGATCCCGGAGACGCCGACGGTCAAGGGCGGTTTCCAGACCGAAGTCAGCCCGTCCTCGACCCAGGACGGCTTCAAGCGCACTGGCAACCTGCTGGCCGGCGGCACCGCCGACAACGGCCTCGGCGGCGCCCTGCTGTATTCCGGCACCCGTGGCAGTGACTGGCGCGAACACAGCGACACCGAGATCGACGACCTGATCCTCAAGGGCAAGTACCAGCTCGACGAGGCCAACAGCTTCACCGCCATGGCCCAGTACTACGAAGGCCAGGCCGACATGCCCGGCGGCCTGAGCAGTGCGGCCTACGCTGCCGATCCCTACCAGTCGACCCGCCTCAAGGACAGCTTCTGGGGTCGAAGGACGATGTTCGACTTCGGCTACCGCTACCAGCAGGACCGCCGCGAATTCACCGTGAACAGTTTCTTCACCAAGACCCTGCGCAGCGGTTACCTGGACCAGGGCAGCTTCCTCTCGCTGTCCCCGCGCGAGTACTGGGTACGCGGCGTGGAGACCCGTTTCAGCCAGGGCTTCGACCTCGGCGACACGGTGCACGAGCTGGGCGTCGGCTATCGCTACCTCAACGAGGCCGGCCACGAGCTGCGCTATCGCACACCGATCACCAGCAACCAGGTGTTCCCCAGCACCGACAGCCGCAATGACCGCGACACCCGTGGTGCGACCGAGGCCCATGCGTTCTTCATCGATGACCGCATCGATATCGGCAAGTGGACACTCACCCCGGGTATCCGCTACGAGATGATCGATACCCGGCAGAACAACAACCTGACCCAGGCGAAGTACCAGGGCAACTACAACACCGCCCTGCCCGCGCTGAACGTGCTGTATCACCTGAATGAAAGCTGGAACCTCTACGCCAATACCGAGGGCTCGTTCGGCAGCGTGCAATACAGCCAGATGCCCAACCGGGTCGCCGGTGGCGAAGTGAAACCGGAAAAGGCGCGGACCTGGGAACTCGGCACCCGCTATGACAACGGCAGCCTGCGTGCGGAGGTCGGCGCGTTCCTGATCAATTTCGACAACCAGTACGACAGCAACCAGACCAACGACACGGTGATCGCCCGTGGCCAGACCCGTCACCAGGGGATCGAGACCAGCGTCAACTATGCCCTCGACGGGCTGAGCCCGGCGTTGTCCGGATTCGATGTCTACGCGACCTACGCCTACGTCGACGCGACCATCCGCGAGGACGGCCCGAACAAGGGCAATCGCGTACCGTTCTCCTCCAAGCACAAGGGTACCCTGGGCGTCAGCTATACCGAGGGCCCGTGGAAGCTGAACCTGGACAGCAGCTACCAGAGCAGCCAGTTCGCCGACAACGCCAACACCCGCGCGGAAAGTGCCGACGGCAGCACCGGGCGGATTCCCGGCTACATGCTGTTCAGCAGCCGCGCGGCCTACGATTTCGGCCCACAGCTGTCGGACCTGAACGTTGCCGTCGGGGTGAAGAACATCTTCAACCACCAGTACTTCACCCGGTCATTCGACGACAACAACAAGGGCAAGTACGTGGGTGAGCCACGCACGGTCTACCTGCAGACCTCCGTGGCCTTCTGAACCTGGTTCACGCCGCAATAAAAAAGGGCCTGCGCATGCAGGCCCTCTTTCTTCAGCGCTGACGGTCAGCCATTGGCGGCCAGGCGTACGCGCTCTTTCTCTTCGAACTCCTCTTCCAGAAGGGCATCCCCCAGGTCGCGACGCTCGCCCCTGACAAGGGTGGCGCGCTTGGCCGCCAGTTTGCCGAACAGGTGTTCCAGTGCATGCTCCAGCTTGCTGGAGGCCCCATCGATCGCCTGCTCCAGCGTATCGGCCTTATGGGTGACGGAAATCGGTTGGCGGCCTTTTGGCCGGGCTTCGATCTGGCAACGAATATCATGGGGGCCGGGCTTGTCGCCGTTCTCATCCCCAAGGTGGACCTCGACCCGGGTCAGGTCGTCTTCGTAGCGTTCGAGCGTGCTCTCAACGGTAGTACGGACCCACTCCTCCAGTCGTTTGCTGCTTTGAATATGGTTATCACTATTGACTTGGATTTGCATAGTTCTTCCCTTATTTCAGCTAGCTCGCAAGAGGTTCGCCGCACCGCTGGAGGCAGTGCAAAACGTAGCCTCTTGCCTACAGAGTTGGGCAGTTGGAAAAACAATTCAAGCCCTTTGAAAAGATAAATTTTTTCCGACAAAAAAAGCCGGACAAGCCCTGAAAGCACTGGTATGGTCGGAAATTGGGTCGGCCCTTCACATCAGAAATTTCTTGATACACGTCAACTGAAAACCCCCATCGCATCGATTTCCCGCACAGGGAGAACGCCTCGCCAGCGATACGGCACAAGGCTTGCTTCGCTCATTGCCCGTACGGCGACGCCAGCACGAGGCCAGTGCCGCCGGACGGCCGGTGGTCCGGAATAACGAACCAATCCGGTTTCCACGCAGTCAATGCCTGCATGTTCCGATCAGAGCGGTGAAAACCATGGACAATCCCTTCCAGTTGATCAACGACGCCTTCCAGCCCGAGTACCGGGTCAACCTGAGCCTGCAGGGCCTGGACGGCAGCATCCTGCTGACCCTGTCCAACGCCGGCGGCGTGGTCGCCAAGCGGATGATCAGCCCGGCGCAACGCAATGACCCGCAACGCCTCAAACGCCTGATCCAGAGCGTGCAATTCGGCATCGCCATCGAGCAGGGCCACAGCGCGCTGGACATCCTCACCGCCATGACCGACGACGACAACCTGAAGCTGCTGGCCCGCCCGCCCCAAGCTTCCCGGCCTGAACTGCGCTACGTAGCGATCTAGACCAGTTGCAGCCCATTGGGGCGTGCACCGGGGAAAACGACCTGCAATTGCGCAGCGGACAATCCCCAGGTCCGCCCCAGCAGCCCGCCCAACAGGTCGCGGTAGTTGTTGAGCACCGGGTAGTCGCGATTCTGCAGCAGGCTGGCCGCGTTCACCGCCACCTGCTCACCGGCGATCCGCCCACCGTGCACGCTGCCCCCGAGTACCCAGTACACCGTGCCATGCCCGTGGTCGGTGCCGCGGTTGCCGTTCTCGCGAAAGGTCCGACCGAACTCCGAGGCCACCACCACCGTGGTGTTTTTCCACTGGTCGCCCATCGCCTCGGCAAACGCCGCCAGGCCCTGCCCGAGGTTGGCCAGGTTGTTCGACAGCTGGCCATGGGCGCCGCCCTGGTTGACATGGGTGTCCCAGCCACCGACATCGACAAAGCCCAGGCGGTACTGATCACACAGCAAGGTGGCAATGCGCCGGGTTTCACCGGCGAAGTTGCCCGCCGTCGGCGCACCGCGCCCGGCCTTCTGCATCTCGTCCTGCAGCTCCCGGGAGACCTGCTGGCGCAACGCCAGGCCGTCGCTGACCGGCGCCGCGAGCGAAGTGCCCTTGTACATCGAGGCTAGAATGTTCGACTGCCGCTCATCGAACACCGGTTTCGATACCCCGCGCAGCGACAGGTTGGGGATATCCCGCCCTCCCTGGAAGCTCAACGGCAGCGCATCGGTGAAAGCAATCGGCGAGCTGCCGGAAACCGCACCGGCCAGGCGGGCGAGGAAGCCCGAGCCGTAGTGACCACGTTGCGCGCCGGGCTGACCGGCCTCGATATTGTCCTGGGTCTCGAAATGGCTGCGGGACAGGTCGTCGGTGCCGGCAAAGGGGATGAAAGCGATTTGCTTGCGCTGCCACAACGGATACAGCGAATCGCGCAGGGCCGGGTTCAACCCCCAGTGGGCATCCAGGGCAATGGCGCTGTCGGCGTTGTGCGTATCAGGCCGGGCAATCGCCAGGCTTGGCCGTGATTCGTAGTAGAAGTCGCTGCCATAGGGCACCAAGAGGTTGTTGCAGTCGTAGCCGCCACGCAGGAACACCATCAGGAAACGCGGCGCCGACACGGGTGCGGCGAACAGCCGTGTGGAAAACGACAGGCCCGGCAGGGTCACCGCAGTGGCTGCGCAGCCCAGCAGAAAATCTCGACGATTCATCATGGCACCCTAGCGATTGTTGAAGTCGGGTGAAGACAGCAGGAAGGTATTCCACTCCTGCGGCGACCGGGCCTGGTTCAGCGCTCCGAGGGTAGCCGCCGACAGGTGTGGCTCAATGGCGTCGTAGTACAGCGGCGTGGTGATCAGCGGGAAGCCGGCGCCGACAGTCTGGCTGCCCTCGGGCGTGAACAGGCGGTTGTTGCCCGCGCCAATCGCCCGGGCAATCTCGAAGCGCTTGGACATCTGCCCGGAGCTGGCCCAGCCGGCCGCCGCCAATGGCCAGCCATCCGGCGTCTGGCGCCCGAACAGCGGCTCGCCCAGCTGGTTCAGCCAGTTGAGCAACGGGCGCGGGTTGGCGATCGGCTTGCCATCGTAGGCCAGGCGCACGGCCGAGACCACGAACTGCATCGGGTCCTTGAACTTGCTGCCGTCGCTGTGCAGCAACTCCGGCGACTCGAACAGCGTGCCCATGACCTGGGCGATATCGCCATCGGTGCGCTGGAAAGTCGCGCTCATCCGGTCGACCAGCGCCTGTGGTGGCTGGTCGGCGACGAAATATTCGGCCAACTTGCGCGAGATGAACCGGGCGCAGGCTTTCTGCCGGGTGATCAGTTCCAGCGCGCGGCTGATCTCGTCGAACCCGCTGCCGGCGATCGGCTGGCCCAGCAGCACCTTGTCGCTGAAATCATGCCGATTGGGATTGAACTGGAACAGGCCGTCGCGGACCACCAGCGGCGCGACCCGCGGGCCGAACTTCTGTACCCGACCGTCCAGCGGCACCACCCCTGCACCGGTGAGGATCAGGGCCAGTTGCTGGACGTCCTGCTGGGTGTAGCCGGAGCCGACACCCAGGGTATGCAACTCCATCAGTTCACGGGCGTAGTTCTCGTTGACCTTGCCCCGGGCATTCTGCGCATTGTCCAGGTACTCCAGCATCGCCGGGCTCTTCAGGGTCGCCAGCACCAGGTCCTTGAACTTGCCCAGGGCATGCGGGCGGATCACCCGCTCCTCGTAGTCCGCGACCATCAGCCGGACCGCCCCCTTGCCGGCGAAAACGCTGAAATGGTTGAGCCAGAACCACACCAGTTGCTCCTTGAGCTGGTTGCTGCCGTAGACCGCCCGCAGCAGGACGATCTGCCGGGCCTGTTCGGCGGCCTCGTTGGCCTGGCGCTGGAGGGTCTTCTTCGCCTCGACCTGAGGATCCCCGCCGGGCATCGCCTTGACCTGCTCCTGGGCCTGCCGGAACGCCAGCAGGGTCGCCTGCAATGGGGTCGACAGCAGCGGATAGGCCTGCAACTGCGCAGCGATGGCCGGCGGCAGCGAGTCATGCAGGTGGTCACCCAGTTGCGCCTGCAACAGTCCGGCGCGGCCCATGGAGCGGAACCGGGCGACGTTCGCCGCATCCAGGTCGAAACCGTCGCGCCGCAGCCAGGCGGAGTCCGCCGGGCTCAGGGGCGCACTGGCCGCCATGGCTGCCACCGGGCAGAAAAGGGAGACAAGCAGCCAACAACACAGCGGTCGAAAAACAGCACGGGCAAGCGACATGCGCAGGACTTCCTTGCAGGGAAAATGTTGTCCACAACGGGGCCAGTGTCTACCCGGCGACCTGTACGGGTGCTGACAGACCTGCACGCATCGCGCGGTCTGGAGCACTGCGTCACGCTTCTTGCGCGAGCGCCCGACAAACGGCCACTGACAGCACACAAAGCGCCTTCAGGTTCAGCCAACGGACAGACACATACTGTTACAACCTATTCAACGGCCGAAAATGAAAATTCCGTCGTTCATTGCAGACATGCCATGCCAGGAAGAGTCCGAGGAGGTCTGATGTTTTTTCGTTATGCCGTATTGGCCATCGCTGTCGTCGCGGCATCGGGCTGTGTACAGGAACGGGTGGTCCGTGAACGCCCGGTGATCGTCGAACGCCCGGCGCCCGTGCGCTACGTCGAGGTGGTGGCGCCCCAGCCGCCACCGCAGGAAGTCATCGAAGTCGAGCCAGCCTACCGTCCGGGCTACATCTGGGCCCGCGGCTACTGGCATTGGGATGGTCGCCGCTATGTGGCGATGCACGGCCACTGGGAGCCGGTGCGCCCCGGCTACCGCTACGTGCACCCGCACTGGGAACAGCGCGGGGACGGCTGGCACCTGCGGGCCGGGATGTGGATCAACTGACCCACGTGCTGGAACGTGCCTGAGAGGCGGGCTCAGAGCTCGCCTTTTTCCACCTCGGGATGTTCCGCCGAGCCCTCGCCGACCTTGCGGTGCGGGTGCTCGATCTTCACCGACGGGAACTGCGACGAGGCATAGCGCACCACCAGGATCGCGAACGCCAGCAGCAGGATCGCCCCGGACACGTAGACCACGCCCATGTCCGGCGGGTTGTGGTGCGACACGTTGGAGATCAGCAGGCGGGTCAGCGCGGTGATCGCCACGTAGATCAGGAAGCGCACCGGCATGTGGTTGGTCTTGAAATAGATCCCGACCATCGCGCCCAATTCGAGGTAGATGAACAGCAAGAGGATGTCATCGATCTTGATGTGCCCCTCCTCGATCATCAGCAGGAACTCCATCACCGCCGCCCAGGCCGTGACCCCACCGATGGCGAACAGCGCCAGGTAATGGAAGGACTCGACGAACAGGTTGCCCAGGGACTCGGCCACCTGATGCACGTTTTGCCGCAGTTTCTCGGCCCAATTGATTTTCACGGTGCACGTCCTTAGATCGGCTCGATCGCATGATGCGGGTTGAAGGTGACTGTTTCACTGCATGCAACGCCATGCAGAAAAAAGGCCAGAGGCGGCCATGAGATGGTCGCAGCCGCCGCCGAGACACGCCCCCATCCCTGTGGGAGCCGGCTTGCTGGCGATTGCGTGGTGTCAGTCACCCTCGTCACCGACTGGCTCACCGCGCTCGCCGGCAAGCCGGCTCCCACAAGGTCAGTCCAGCCCCCTGACAAAACTCGAAACCGGTCTACATTAAAAAGCCACTATCCAAACCTTCAGGATTCGCTTATTCTTTAGCTGTATATAAATACAGTATTCACACAAGACAACCTATCGAGAAGGCATGTGAGGTGGTAAATGGCCGTCGAAGTGGTATACCGCAGCAGCCGAGATCTGGAGCGTTTGTTCATGGATAAAGCCGAAGCTGACCGTCATGACAAGATGCTCGAACTGGCCGAATTGCTGGCTGAAGTCCTGCAAAAAGCCGTGCCTTCGCTGAACGAGCAACAGGTGGAGGAAGTCGGCATCTACATGGCGAAGAACCGCGATGTCTTCGCCAAGGCCTTCAAGAGCCAGCCGGACGCCCTGTCCGAACTGCTCTCGGCCCCGGCGGACGCCGAGTAACGAAGTGCTTCAGCGATACAGCAGGCGTTCAGCCAGTTCGTCTGCTACCCGGGCCGGTGAACGTTTTTCCGCCTGGGCGTGGGCAAAGACTTCGGTCAGCCGCGCACCGATTCGTGACAGGTGCGCGGTGATGTCCGCCAGTTCCCCCCCCTGGTGCCGGAGTGCGACGTAGATCAGACCTCCGGAATTGATCACATAATCCGGCGCATAGAGAATCCCGCGTTTTTCCAACTGGTCGGCCACCCCGAGGTTGGTCAGTTGCGTGTTGGCCGAACCGGCGACGGCGGCACAGCGTAATTGCATCACGCTCTGGCTGGTCAGGACATTGCCCAGGCCACAGGGCGCGAAGATATCGCAGGGTGTGCTGATCAATGCCTCGGTGGCGATCGGGTGCGCGCCCAGCTGCTCCATTGCCAGTTGCACCTTGCCCTGGTCATTGTCACTGACCAGCAATTCCGCCCCCACCGCGTGCAACTGCTCGGCCAGGGCATAACCGACATTGCCCAGCCCCTGGACCGCCACGCGCAGGCCTTCGAGATTGTCGCTGCCCAGACGGGCCATGGCCGTGGCGCGGATACCGGCGAACACTCCCAGGGCCGCATACGGCGAGGGATCACCGGCACTGGTGGTACTGGTGACATGCCGGGTGTACTGGGCGATGCAGTCCATATCCGCGGTGGAGGTACCGCTGTCGATCGCGGTGATGTAGCGGCCATCGAGTTGCTCGATACAACGACCGAACGCCTCGAACAGCGCCGCACGGCTCTCGACATGGGCAGGCCGGACGATCACCGCCTTGCCACCGCCCACCGGCAGGCCGGCCAGGGCCGCCTTGTAGCTCATGCCCTGGGCCAGGCGAATGGCATCGGTCATGGCGGATTCGTCATCAGGATAAGCCAGGTAACGACAGCCACCCAGCGCCGGACCCAGGCGACGGTTGTGGATGGCGATCACCGCCTTCAACCCGGTTACCGGGTCGACGCTGAGGTGCAGCGATTCAAGGCGAGTGCTTTGCATGAGAGCAAACATCGAATAGCCCCCTGATCACTTCTTGTACACAGCGAGTATAGGCTTCGCCGCAAAGAATGCCGAAGTACTGGAGAATAAGCCGACCGGCATCGCAGGCTTTATGACATAACCCCCCCATGGGCTTCCAAGCCACTGGACGAAAAGCCGCCGCAGCGCTAAAACGGAATCTCTGCCGGAGATTTCGATGAACCCCCGCCAAGCCTTTTTTGCCTGCCTGGAGCGTGACCCGCCCGCAGTGTTCGAAGCGGCGTTGTGGATAGCCGCCGAACATGACCCCAAGGTGCAGCCCGAAAGCCTGCTGCGCGATTTCAAGGACCTGCAACAGCGGGTCAGCGCCGGGCTGCCGTTGCTGCCGGTCAGCGAGCTGGCGCAACCGCTGCTGCGGCGGATGAACGAACTGGGCTTCCAGCAGGACGAATTCACCCCGCTACGACCGCATGCGGCGCTGCTCGACAAGGTCCTGCAACGGCGCCGCGGGCAACCGCTGGTGCTGGCGATGATCGCCCTGGAGTTGGCCCGAGGTCTGGAGATTCCGCTGGTGGGGATCAACTTCCCCGGGCACTTCCTGCTGCGGGTACCGGGAGCCGACCATCTGCTCGACCCCTGTGGCGGTCGCCGTCTCTACCCCAATGATTGCCGTGAACTGCTGAGCCGCCAGTACGGCCCGGCGATGTCCCTGAGCGCCGAGCACATGCAGGTCGCGACACCCCGGGACATGCTCCAGCGCCTGTCGCGCAACCTGCGGCAACTGCACCTGGCCAACGACGACTTCCTCGCCGGCCTGCGCGATGCCGAACGGGTCCTGGAACTCGGCGAGGGCAACGCCAGCGACTACCTGGCCCGCGCCAGCCTGTACCAGAAACTGGACTGCCCGCGGGCCGAGCGCCATGACCTGGAACGCGCCTTGCTGCTCAGCGACGACCCGATCCAGCGCCTGCGCCTGACGGAGCGGCTGGGACGACTGCCGCCCGATACCGTCGTGCATTAATTGGTTGGAGGCTGCCTGAATCGCAGCTACCGCCATCATGCAGCCCAGGCACATGACTTCCAGCCCAGTCATCGGCATTTCATTTTTTTGCTTTATTGAAATGCCTCATCCTCATCGCTATGCTCATTTCAAATCTGAGAGTTTTTGAAATGAGCATGATCAAGGCTCCGCCAGCGGCCGTCGACAGCCCCTTCACCACCATCATAAAGAAACACCTGGAGATGGTTGAGGACTATCTCGAGCTAGCCCAGGCAGTCGATATCAAGGGACGCTATCAGCATTTCGACGAACTACGTTTTCGTTGGCCCAAGGGTGTGGACTCACAACTCGCCTGGGCCGTGGTCAAAGCCGAACGCCAGAAACAGCAAAGGAACGTGTTATCCCTGGATGACCCCGCACGCCCTTGCCCCCTGTTCTATACACCAGCGATGCATATCGCCATCTCCGCCTGTGACCAGAACACCACCACTGCCGCCCTGGAGTGGATGTGCTCGAGAATTGGTGAGGAAAAACACCTTCAGTACCTGCTCAATGACCTGATCGAGGACGAAGCGATCAGCAGCAGCCAACTGGAAGGTGCGGCTACCACGACGAAGGCGGCCAAGGAGCTGTTGAAGCGGCAACGGGGCCCAAGAACGCCTGATGAAAAAATGATCATCAGCAACTACAAGCTGATGAAACTGGCCTGGGAGTGCAGGAATCGTGAACTCTCACTGGAGCTGATTACAGAGCTGCACCAAACGGGAGTAGAAGGCATCGACGATGAGCACTACCACCCCGGTGCCCTGAGAAATGACGACAACATCGTCATCGAGGATGGCAGGGGCAACGTGGCGCACCAACCGCCTCCAGCGTACAACCTCGCAGCACGCCTTCGTCTGATCTGCGAATGGATCAACACCCATCATTCGGACATGAACGACCTCAACTACATCCACCCGCTGGTGAAAGCGATCATTCTTCACTTCGCGGTAGGCTTCGAGCACCCGTTCCATGATGGTAACGACCGTGTCGCCAGGTCGCTGTTCTACTGGTATCTGTTCAAAAGAGGATTTGGCGCTTTCCGCTATATCGCCATCAGCACCTTGCTCAAGGCTGCCCCCATCCAATATGGAAAGAGTTACCTGTATACCGAAACGGACGACATGGACCTGACCTACTTCGTCGACTATCAGTGCCGCGTCATCACTCGTGCCATCGGAGAATTCAGGAAGACCTACGAGGCCACGGTCGAATCGATGACCCGATTCAATACATTCCTGTACGAATCCGGTCTCTACTCGAAACTCTCGGAAAAACAGCGGGTGGTGTTCAATGTCGCAAAATCCGGCACGGCACAGCAATTCACCGTCACGGGTGTGAAAGACAACTTCGGTTGCGCCTACAACACCGCGGCAGCGGTACTGAACGGCCTGGTCGACCTGAATCTGTTCAGAAAGAGCAAGGTGGGTAACGAATGGATGTATGAAATGATCGATGCGACATCCATTCAGAAAAACTGGAAGGCATGAAGCGGGCCCCGATCAGGAACACCGGGGTCCGCAGGTAGCCCACCTCAGGCCGGAGTGTCCGGCTGGTTGGCCGGATGCGCCTGGACGAACGCCGGGTGCTGCTGCGCCAGCGCCGCGACCCGCCGGATGCGCGGATAGGCATCCAGCGCCACCTTGAAGCGTTCGGCCGCGTACAACTGCGGGATCAGGTAGACATCCGCCAGCCCCGGCTCGTGGCCGAAGCAGTAGCCGTTCTCACCGATCAACTGCTCGACAGCCGCCAGTCCCTGGGTGATCCAATGCCCGATCCACGCCTGCACCTGCGACTCGTCGTGCCCCCACTGACGCAGCAGGTTGAGCACGCTGACGTTGTGCAGCGGATGGATATCGCAGCCGATCAGTGCCGCCACCGCCCGCTCCTGGGCCCGGGTCGCCAGGTCGCGAGACAGCAGCGGGACCTGGGGATAACGCTCCTCGAGAAACTCGATGATCGCTGGTGACTGGGTCAGCAGGTGACCGGCGTCGGTACGCAGCGCCGGCACCCGGCCCTGCGGGTTGAGCGCCAGGTACGCCGGCTGGCGGTGTTCACCACCCCCCGGTGCGATCAGGTTGACCGGTTGTGCGTGGTAGTCCAGCCCCTTGAGCGCCAGGGCGATTCGCACCCGGTAGGACGAGGTCGAACGGTAATAGGTGTAAAGCTCCATGGCTCGCTCCTCTCAACGTGCCGGCAGGACCCGGCCACGGCACTCGCCAAAACCGATGGAGGCAAACCCTTCGCGGCGGCAGCGCGCGCGCAGGATGATTTCGTCGCCATCCTCCAGGAACCGACGTATTTCACCCGACGGCAATTCCACCGGTTTCTTGCCGCCCTCGGTGATCTCCAGCAGGCTGCCGAACTGACCGGCCTCGGGGCCGGACAAGGTGCCCGAACCGAACAGGTCGCCGGCCTGCAACTGGCAGCCGTTGACGCTGTGGTGCGCAACCATCTGCGCCACGGTCCAGTACATGTGGCGGGTGTTGCTCAGGGTCAGGCGTTGCGGCGGCAGTTGCTGCTCGCGCATGGCTTCAGTCTGCAGCAGCACTTCCAGTTCGATATCGAAGGCACCCGCCTCCTGGTCGTGCTGGTCGAGCAGATACGGCAACGGTTGCGGATCGCCTGCGGGACGCGCCGGCTGGGCCTTGCGAAACGGCTCCAGGGCCTCGGCGGTCACCACCCAGGGCGAAACGCTGGTGATAAAGCTTTTCGACAGGAACGGCCCGAGTGGCTGGTATTCCCAGGCCTGCACGTCACGTGCCGACCAGTCGTTGAGCAGGCAGTAGCCGGCAATGTGCTCGGCCGCATCGCCGATGGCGATCGAGTCGCCCATGGCGTTGCCCTGGCCGATCCAGATGCCCAGCTCCAGTTCGTAGTCCAGGCGGGCGCAAGGGCCGAACACCGGTTCGGTCTGCCCGGCCGGCAGGGTCTGGCCCTTGGGCCGCATCACGTCGGTGCCGGATGGACGCACGGTCGAGGCCCGGCCGTGGTAGCCAATCGGCACATGCTTGTAGTTGGGCAACAGCGGGTTGTCGGGGCGGAACAGCTTGCCGACGTTTTGTGCGTGCTCGATGCCGACGTAGAAATCGGTGTAGTCGCCGATCTTCGCCGGCAGGTGCATGACGCAGTCGGCGGCCAGCGGCAGCAACCTGGCGCCTTCGGCTTCGATGCGGCCACGCAGGCTGCTGTTCTCCCCGAACAGTTCCAGCAGGCGTTGACGCAGGGCCTGGCGCGCGCCGCGGCCCAGTTCGAAGAAGGCATTCAGTTGGCCGCCACGGGTGGCTTCGACCGCGCGCTTGGCCGCGCCGTCGAACAGGCCGGCGTCCAGCGCGGCCTGCAGGTCGAAGATGTGCTCGCCGATCGCCACGCCGCTGCGCGGGGCCGAGCCCTGCTGGCTGAAGATGCCCAGTGGCAGGTTCTGCAACGGGAAGTCGGGGTGCCCGTTGGCGGATGCGACCCAGCTGCGCGCAAGGTTGGGTTGAGTCATGGATTATCTCCGATCCGGGGTGAAGGTGTTGGGCAGGCTCGCCCAGCAGGCGTCGTAATTGTTCTGCAACTGCGGGCAGTCGAGGGCGAAGCGGCTCGGACGCAGCACCTGGCTGGTCTCGAACATGAAAGCCATGGTGTTGTCGATCTTGCTCGGCGCCAGTTCGGCGGCGATCGCCTTGCTGCAGGTCTCGCCATCCGGCCCGTGGGCACTCATGCAGCTGTGCAGGGAGGCGCCGCCCGGCAGGAAACCCTCGGCCTTGGCGTCGTAGGCGCCCTGGATCAACCCCATGAACTCGTTCATCAGGTTGCGGTGGAACCATGGCGGACGGAAGGTGTTCTCGGCCACCATCCAGCGCGGCGGGAAGATCACGAAGTCGAGGTTGGCCATGCCCGGTACGCTGGTCGGCGAGGTCAGCACGGTGAAGATCGACGGGTCCGGGTGGTCGAAGCTGACCGTGCCGATGGTGTTGAACCGGCGCAGGTCGTATTTGTACGGCACGTTGTTGCCGTGCCAGGCGACCACGTTGAGCGGCGAATGATCCAGCTCGCAGCCCCACAGCTCACCGAGGAATTTCTGCACCAGGGTGGTCGGCTGCCGACGGTCCTCGTAATGGGCCACCGGCGCGAGGAAGTCGCGCGGGTTGGCCAGGCCGTTGCTGCCAATGGGCCCCAGGTCCGGCAGGCGCAGCGGCGCACCATGGTTCTCGGCGACATAGCCCCGGGCCGTCGCGTCGAGCAGTTCGACACGAAATTTCAGGCCGCGCGGCAGCACGGCGATTTCCAGCGGTTCGAGTTCCAGCACACCCAGTTCGGTGGCGATGCGCAGGCGTCCCTGTTCAGGCACCAGCAGCAGTTCGCCGTCGGCGTTGAAGAACACCCGCTCCATCGAACGGTTGGCGCGATAGCTGTAGACGCTGATGCCGGCCGGTTTCTCCGACGCCGAGTTGGCAACCATGCCGACCAGGCCATCGATGAAGTCCGTGGGTTGCTGCGGAATCGGCAGGGGGTTCCAGCGCAGGCGGTTGGGAGTCACCTCGCCCAGGGGGCCACCGGCCAGTTGCCGCTCGAGCTTGGCGAACGCCGGGTGGTTGGCCGAGGGCTGGATGCGGTACAGCCAGGTGCGCCGGGCTTCGGAGCGGGACATGGTGAACGCGGTGCCGGACAGCAACTCGGTGTAGAGCCCGTAGGGTGCTCTTTGCGGCGAGTTCTGGCCGACCGGCAGCGCGCCGGGCAGCGCCTCGCTGCTGAATTCGTTACCGAAGCCGGACTGATAGGCCAGCGTCGTGGCGTCGAGGTTCATGGAGCCTCCTGGTGGAGTGGACCTGTGCCGGCCTCTCCGATCACGGACAGGCAACAAGGTCGGTTGTTTTTATAGAGTCGAAGTTATGAATTGCGTAATTCGATTATGCAAAACGTAATTTGATTGCCCGTGCTCGTCAAGCTATAAAGACGCCCATTCGTCTCGGGATCACATCGCCTCCATGGAAAAGCCGCGCAGCAGCGACAGCAACGCCAAACAGAAAGTCCGCTCGGCCGAGGTCGGCACCGACATCCTCAAGGCCCTGGCCGAGCTCTCGCCCAGCACGTCGCTGTCGCGCCTGGCCGAACATGTGCAGATGCCGGCGAGCAAGGTGCACCGCTACCTGCAGGCACTGATTGCCAGCGGTTTCGCCGAACAGAACGTCGCCACCAACCACTACGGCCTCGGACGCGAGGCATTGCGGGTCGGCCTCGCGGCGCTCAATGGCATGGATGTGCTGCAGGTGGCGGCGATGCCCCTGGCGGAACTGCGCGATGACCTGAATGAAAGCTGCTTCCTGGCGGTCTGGGGCAATCACGGCGCGACCGTGGTGCATATCGAACCGGCGGTGCGCGCGGTGACGGTGGTGACGCAATTGGGCTCGGTACTGCCGTTGCTCAGTTCCTCAACCGGCTTGGTGTTCAATGCCTTTCTGCCGGATCGCGAGACCGTCGACCTGCGTGAAGCCGAACTCAAGGCCGGTCACCCGCATCCACTGGCCGACGCCGCGACCTACGCCGCGACCTGCGAAAAGATCCGCCAGCGCGGGCTGCATTTCGTCCACGGGCTGCTGATGCCGGGGGTCGACGCGCTGTCGGCGCCAGTGTTCAACGCCCTGGGGCAAGTGGTGGCGGTGCTGACGGTGGTGGGCCCGACCTCGTTGTTCCACGCCGATGAAAACGCTCCGGCAGCCAAGCGCCTGCTGGCGGCGAGTGAAGCGATCAGTTGGCGGATGGGTTACCAGAAAGGCTGAGGACGCGGCACTCTCCACTGTGGGAGCCGGCCGGGCGGCGCTCCGCTTGAATCCACAGCCGAAAGCGACCATTCAGTGGAGTCGGCAGCGCCTGATGCACCACTATCGCCAGCAAGCGGAGCGCCGCCCGGCCGGCTCCCGCAAAAGCGGACAGTATTGTTCCTGTTAACCCATCAAGCCCAGGGCCTTGGCCTTGGCGACCGCCTGGGTCCGCCGCTCGACCCCGAGCTTGCTGTGGATCCGGCGGGCATGGGTTTTCACCGTATGCAACGAGATGAACAGCTGGTCGGCGATCTGCAGGTTGGAACTGCCCTGGGCGATCAGCCTGAGCACTTCCAGTTCGCGTTGGCTCAGTGGGTTGTCACCACTGGCGACCAATTCTTCCTCGACCCCCAGCGCCGACAACAGGCCCGGCTGGCGCAGACGCAATTCCCGCAGTGCCTGCTGCAGGTTGCAGCGGCCGACCAGCGCCAGTCCCTCCCCCAGATGTTCCTTGGCCAGGCCTGCCTGTCCCAGCAGAAAAGCCACCTCGGCCAATGCCAGGCGAATTTCCGTCTCGATGCCCTGCATGCCCCGCCGTTGTGCCTGCTCCAGTTGCTGCGTCAGGGACTCCACTGCGGCACAGGGCTTGCGCTGATAAACCTGGGCCAACACCAGCAGATACTCGAGCCGAGGAATCAGCTCCAGGGTGGCCGGCGGTGCCTGCACCGCATTCGGGCCGCGATAGTGGCGCAACACCCGGGTCAATGCCTCGTCCGCCAGTTCCGGGCGCCCCTGCTGCAACCAGAAATGGCTGCTGACCATCAGTAGTACTGCGCGGTACACCGTGTCCGGAATATGCCGCTGCTGCATCAGCCGCTCGGCATCGCGCAAGCGCACGAATGCCTGGGGATAGTTGCCGTGGTTGGCATCCAGCAACGCCAGCCCGAGGAAACCGTAGAGTCCGCGCTTGTCGTGACAGCGCAGGCATTCGTCCAGCCCGGTCTGGAAGTATTCGCCAGCCTGCTGGTCATGCCCCTGGCGCAAGGCCAGGCGTCCCTGGCGCAGGGCAACACGCCCGCGCAGAGGACCGGTGACGTAGTGTTTGGCCTGCAGCAATGCCTGGATGCCTTCCAGCAGCGCTTCGCTACGCTGCAAGGCGCCGCGCTGCTCGAGCAACTGCGCATGATCCAGCTCCAGCAACGCCTCGAACAACAATGAGCCTTGCGCCCGCGCCAGGCACAGCGCCTCCCGGCTCAAGGCATGGGCCTGTTCCAGCTCACCGTTGAGCAACGCCTGCTGGGTCAGGCCCGACAGGCAGAATAGCCGCGCCGGCCAGGCTGCTGGCGGCAGGTCCTGCAGCGCTTCGAGAAAATGCGCGCGAGCGGGCCCCGCGCGCCCCTGCAAATGCAGCAGCCAGCCCTGCTGGGCCTGCCAGCGTGCCACCAGCTGTCGCTGGGCCACGGCCGACGGTTGTGGGGTGAACCGGGCCATCTGCTCGATGCTGCGGGCGGCGTCGTCGAAACGCCCGGCAAACAGCAGCGCGGTAGTGATGAGCCCGAGCAGGTGCGGCGTACCGAACAGCAGTTCATCCGGACGCTGCTCGTGCAGGCGCAACAACAGCGGAACGTTCTGCCCCTCGAACAGGTAGTCGAAACTGAAGTTGTGCAGCAGGCTCGCCGCGACTTCCAGCTCCTCGGCCGCCAGGGCCTGCTCCACCGCCGCCTGCCAGTCGCCCCGGGCGCTGAACCACTGGCAGGCACGACGATGCCAGGAGCGCGCGGCCGGCCATGGTTCGTCACGCAGCAACAGGGTCAGCGGGGCGAAAATCCGCAGCCACTCGGTGGAGTCCTCCCAGGGCTCGACGAAGCAACCCAGCTCCTGCAGGGTACGCATCCACTGGGCCCCCTCGCCTGCACCGAACAGGTGCTCGCACAGGTCGGCGTTGAACCGCGGCAGGTGCGCCAGCACCCGCCAGGCTTCGCCCAACTCGGGCGCCAGGACATCGAACAGCTCGTGTTGCAGATAATCGAGCAGGGTCGCCGAGCGCCGCGAACCCGCCTCCGGGTCGTTGGCGATCCAGGCCGGTGCTTCCAGCAACGCGACCCGCACGCCGGCGCACCAACCACCGGTGTACTGGCTGATCCGCTCGATGCACTGGGGCGAAACCTCGATCGTCGGATGGCTCACCAGGCGCTCAATCTCACTGCGCTCGAAGGCCAGCTGCGCCGCTCCCACGTCCTGAAGCTCACCTTCGAGCAACAGTCGCGGCCAGTTGCAGTGCGGCCGTCGCCGACCACTCAGCCACCAGCTCAGCATCGGACTGCTGACGGCCAGCAGGCGGTCGAGCAGTTGATCCAGTGCCGGGTCGGGCAGCCGGCAGTAGTCGTCGAGAAAGACCCAGGTCGATGCGGTCCAGCGGGCCAGCCGGGCCAACAGGCTCGGCTCGTCCCACGAGCCCTCGAGGCCCAGCGCCTCGGCCAGGGCGGTGCAGAAGGCCTCGGTCGACAGGCTCGCCCCGGCCAGTGGCAGCCAGCACACGCCACAATCGGCAGGTGCCTGCAGCAGGCATTCGGCGAGCAAGGCGCTCTTGCCGCTGCCGGCTGGCGCGCAAAGCAGGCGGACCCGGGCCTGGGACTCGATCAGGGGAACACTCAGGCGGGGGCGCGACACATGGCGGGAGGACAGGCGAGGCAGGAACCCGGGACGATCCAGACGCGGGGTCATGGCGGTCATTGCGGCAGCCTTTCTTGGTTTTATCCGTTCACCCTAGTCCTGTTCGAGCCTTGGCATGAACAAGTATTCAGGAGGCTGATCGGGCCTCATAAAAAAGCTTCACCTCTCCTGCCTCTGGCGCTGAGGCGGTGAGCGTGGGAGCCAGCTTGCTGGTGATAGCGGCTTGTCAGTCGGTGAAGATACCGATCGTTCCCACGCTCTGCGTGGGAATGCCTCTTTGAACGCTCGGCGTCAGCTCTTGTGACGCACAGCGTCACGGGCGGCGTTCCCACGCAGAGCGTGGGAACGATCAAAAAAAGCTTCACTTCTCCTGCCTCTGGTGCCGAGGCGGTGAGTGTGGGAGCCGGCTTGCTGGCGATAGTGGCTTGTCAGTCGGTGACGATGTACCGATCGTTCCCACGCTCTGCGTGGGAATGCCTCCTTGGACGCTCGGCGTCAGCTCTTGTGACGCTCAGCGTCACGGGCGGCGTTCCCACGCAGAGCGTGGGAACGATCAAAGATTCACCTCTCCTGCCTCTGGCGCTGAGGCGGTGAGCGTGGGAGCCGGCTTGCTGGTGATAGCGGCTTGTCAGTCGGTGACGATGTACCGATCGTTCCCACGCTCTGCGTGGGAACGCCTCTTTGGACGCTCGGCGTCAGCTCTTGTGACGCGCAGCGTTACGGGCGGCGTTCCCACGCAGAGCGTGGCAACGATCAATGGGCTATCAGCGCACCCCGCTGGCCCGCAGCGCTGCCGGCGTGTAGTCCGCCGCCTTGCCGACGAAGCCGAACTGGAAGCTGTGCTTCTCCTCGTTCTTCATGCCCAGGGCGATGTAGCGGCCGGCGATCAGGTCATACAGGGTTTCGACGGTGTACGCCGGCACCTGGTGGTCGTAGTAGAACTGCGCATGCCCCTCGGCCACCCGCCACAGTTGGCCACGGCCGTCGTAGTGATCCACCAGCGCAACCTGCCAGCTGTCCTCGTCGATGTACATGTGGCGCTTGGCGTAGATGTGCCGTTCGCTCGGCTTGACCGTGCCCTCGATTTCCCAGACCCGGTGCAACTCGTAGCGGGTCAGGTCCTGGTTGATGTGACCGGCCTTGATCACGTCGGTGTACTTGAGGCTGGGCGAGTCCAGTTTGTAACTGTTGTAGGGAATGTACATCTCCTTCTTGCCGATCAGTTTCCAGTCGTAACGGTCCGGTGCACCGGAAAACATGTCGAAGTTGTCCGAGGTACGCAGGCCGTCGGCGGCAGTGCCCGGACCGTCGTAGGCCACTTGCGGGGCACGGCGCACACGACGCTGGCCGGCGTTGTAGACCCAGGCCAGGCGCGGTTCCTTCACCTGGTCGAGGGTTTCGTGCACCAGCAGCACGTTACCCGCCAGGCGCGCCGGTGCGGTGACTTCCTGCTTGAAGAAGGTCAGCACGTTGGCGCCCTTGTCCGGCGCCAGGTCCGGAATTTCCGAAGGCACCGCGGCCTCTTCCTCGAAGGTGATCGGGGTGAAGGAACCGTCGGTCTGCGGCGTCGCCTGGGTGATGGTGCGACGCAGGTTCCCGCCGTGGTAACGGGTGATGTGGTTCCACAGCACTTCCACACCGTTCTTCGGAATCGGGAAGGCGTAGTAGCGGTTGCCGGTGAAGTTCGCCAGGCCGTTGCCATCGTTGATCGCGGTGACGTTGAGGGCGCTGCGCTTGGCCGAATCGAGCACTGCCTGCGGCAGGGCGACGGTGCGATGGCTTGGATAGACCGGGATCTTGTAGGTCTGTGGATAACGCTTGAACATCGCCAGTTGGCCGTCGGAGAGCTTGGCCTTGTACTGGTCGGCATTGGCGGCGGTGATCACGAACAGCGGTTTTTCATTGGCGAACGGGTCGGCGAGAAAGCCCTTGCTGTCCACCGCCCCGGCATTTTTCGGAATGCCGCCGGTGTAGGGCGGAATCGAACCGTCGGCATTGCCGGCCTTTTCCGCACCGATCGCGGTCAGGGTGGTGCCGAGCTTGGCCGCCTCCTCCGGGGAAACCGCCGCCATCACGTTGGCCGCCAGCAGGCTGAGGGCCAGGGCGCCGCATTGCAGAATCATCTTGCGCATAAATTAATCCTTATTCAGCCTTGATCAGAAGTTCGCGCCGACGCTGAGCGCCAGGAAGTCGCGGTCAATCAGGGTGTTGTAGCGGCCGCCGAAAAAGTCGGTGTAGCTCAGGCTCGCGGTGTAGGTGTTGCGGTAGTCGGCATCCACGCCGATGCTGACCGCCTTCGCGCCTTCGTTGAACAGGCCGTTGGGGCCGTAGCCCTTGACGTCATGGGACCAGGACAGGTTCGGCTTGAGGTTGATCCCGGCGATCACGTTGCTGTAGTCGAGGATCGCCCGGGCGCGGTAGCCCCAGGAGGTGGCGGTGACGAAGCCGCCGGTGTCGCCCTGGAAGCCGTAGGCACCGTAGACCGAGTCACGCCCGTAGCGCAGCTTGTCCTTGGACTCCAGCCCGCCGACGTAGGTGATACCGGCCTCGCCCACCAGGGTCAGGCGATCGGCGCCCAGGACCTGGTCGAAGAACTGGGTGAGGGTGGTCTGCGCCTGGGAGATTTCCTTGCGACGGTAGCCGGTGTTGTCGGAGCCCGCCGTGGTGAGGATCGGCGAGGCGGCACCGCCGGCAATCGGATTGAGCAGCGCCAGGGTCAGGTCGTTGGTATTGAGCTGCACCGGGGCATTGGGGCGGTAGCTGATCTCGCCACTCCAGGCGGTCCCGGTGGGCAAGGTGGTGGAGAAGCTGGCGCCGTACAGACGAATATCTTCCGGGTATTCCAGGTAGTACTGGCCACGCCCCAGCATGATGCTCTGGGCCAGACCGGTACGGAAGGCTGCCGGTGCCAGCGGCAGGATACTGGCGAGAGAGTTGATGGTGCCCTGGCCCGCCGTGGTGGTGCCGACCGTCGGGGTCCGGCTGTGGTAGTTGATGAAGTAGAGCCCATACTCGGTATCGTTACCCAGCCAGCGCAGTGCCACGCCGAACTGGCCGCCGTCGCGGGCCTCGCGATCCTTGCTGCGTTGCACCACCACCCCTTCGGACGTGACCTCGAAGCCCTGGCCAAAGGCAGCGGCCAATGGTTGCAGCGGCGCAATGGCCGGGTTGGCGACCGTATAGTTGTTATTGCAACCATGGGCCACCACGTCGTTGGCGAAGAAGGTGCCGCAGTTGTCGACGACGGTGTTCTGCCAATTCAACTGGTAGAAACCTTCGACGGTCAGCGAATCGGTCAGGCTCTGGGAAGCGAAGAACATGTTGACCGGAATCAGGCCTTCCTTGATCTCGGCGCCGGGCCGGCGGAACGCCGAAACGTCGATCGGGTTGATACTGTTGATCGAGTTGCCGATGAAGGTGCTCTCGCCCCAGCTGACCACCTGCTTGCCCAGGCGCACGGTGCCCGGCAGGTCGGCGATCGAATAGTTGTGGTAGACGAAGGCATCGAGCAGCTCGATGCCCGAGGAGCGGGCGCCTTCGTCGCGATGATGGTCGCTGAGGTCCTTGAACTCGCGATCACCGTCCGCCAGTTCGAAGTCGTACCAGTACTTGCCGCGGACGAACATCCCGGTGTCGCCGTACTTGAGCTCCAGGTCGTGGATGCCCTTGAAGATCTTCGAGAAGGTCTCGCCCTTCTTGAAGTTCAGCCGTCCGTCATCACCGGTGGAGGCCTGGCCGGTGCCGCCATTGGGGGTCCCGACCAGCGACTTGTCGGCATCACGCATGCCCCAGCTCGCACCGACCGACAGGGACGAGTCGAACTTGCCCTCGATTTCCCCGATATTGAACGAAACCGCGTTGGCCTGGGCGCTCGCCCCCAGAGCCACGGCAACCGCCAGCGCCTGTGGCGTGAAGATGGCGCGCATTGTTGTTTTTGTCATGCGTCTTCCCCGGTGAGTGACAGAAGGCTTCACCCTACCCAGCGCCAGCGGGAGCGATAAGCGCACCAAGGAGGTATTTTCGTTGTACCTCCAAAGGATGAATGGCCGCACCGGCGCGCGCTTGCAGGGGACCATCGAAGGGCTGGATGACACTTCATAGGGAGGATGGATGGAGCGCCGCCGAACACCGTGCGACTTCGACGCAGTCATCCGCGACTGTTACGCCCGATGCAACAGTGATTGTCACGAAGCGCACTGTTTCAGGGCGCGGCAATTCCTTATTCTGGCCTGGCTTTCAGGGGGAATCGCTCGGAGGGTCAAAGCTTCGGGAGCGTTTCGGGCATCGAGTCAGCGACTCTGCACTGAAGGCGGTCACGGCCATTGCGGCCGTCCCGGTTTCGATTGTCGGCTTGCGAGTCGATCATCACCCGCTTCACTGACGTTGATTTATAGCTCCTTGATCGAACGTCTTCCCTTGGCCGCTGTGTCTACAGCGGCCTTTTTTATGCTCGATGCCTAACCACAGGCGGCGCCGGTCAGCTGTACTTCTGCAGGTTCGCCATCATTTGCTGCAACGATTCGGGCGTGTCCTTCGGGTGCACGGCATTGTCGAAGTCGCAGATCTTCTGCCAACTGGCTGCCACCTCATCCACGCTGAAGCCGTTGTGCGGATCGAAGCCAACGCCCAGGCTGCGTTCCCAGCGGGTCTTGCCGATCCAGCCGCCACCGACCTCGAACAGGCCGGCGGTTTCGTCGCACTGCTCACTGCCCAGGAACACCACCAGCGGGCTGATCAGCTCCGGCTTGAGCAGCTCGAACACTTGCGGTGGAATCAGGCCCTCGGTCATGCGGGTGCCGCCGGTGGGTGCGATGGCGTTGACCAGAATGTTGTTCTTGCGTCCCTCGATCGCCAGGGTCCGGGTCAGGCCGTAGAGCCCGAGCTTGGCCATGCCGTAGTTGGACTGGCCGAAGTTGCCGTAGATACCCGAGGTCGAGGCGGTGAAGATCACCCGGCCATAGTTCTGCTCGCGCATGTGCGGCCAGGCGGCATGGGTGACCTTGTAGGCACCCTCGACATGCACCCGGTACACCAGGTCCCAGTCGGCGTCCTCCATCTTGAGGAACGTCTTGTCGCGCAGGATGCCGGCGTTGTTCACCACCACATCGACCCGGCCGAAGGCATCCAGGGCGTTCTGCACGATCTTGTCGCCATCGGTCACCGAGTCGTGGTTGGCCACCGCGGTGCCGCCAGCCTCGCGGATTTCCGCCACTACCCGGTCCGCTGCCGAGGCGCTGGCGCCCTCGCCGTGGGTCGAGCCCCCCAGATCGTTGACCACCACACGCGCACCCTGGCGAGCGAACAGCAACGCGTGGGCCCGCCCCAGGCCACCACCGGCACCGGTGACGATCACCACTTTATCTTCGAAGCGCACAGACTCACTCATGACAGCTCTCCAGCCAGGGGCAATGGGATATAGAGCCTGAGTGTCGGATACGCGGCATCCGGTCACAATAAATACGGCTGGGGGTGAATGGTGCGCGATAAGGCAAAGGGATAGTTCGCGCGTCCCGGCGACCGTTTCAGATCAGCATGGCCAGCAAGGGCGCGCAAAACAGGTTCAACAACCCGGTCAGGACCATCACCAGACCGGCGACCGTGCCCTCCTCCCCTCCGGCCTCACGGGCGCGGCTGACCCCGGCGCCGTGTGCGCCGACACCGAACAGCGCACCACGGGCCAGGCTACTGCGCAACGGCAGCCACTTGAGCAGGACGCCGCCAACCATCGCGCCGAACACCCCGGTGACCAGCACGAACACCGCCGTCAGTTCGGGCACGCCACCCAGGTCGCGAGCCAGCGGCATGGCAAAGGGCGTGGTGATCGAGCGCGGCACCAGCGACAGAGTCAGGGCACTGTCCAGTGACAGCGCCCGGGCCAGCCCGTAGGAACTGCCGATAGAGGCCACACTGCCCGCCAGCATGCCCAACAGCAACGCTGGCCAGTGGCGAACGAGCAATGCCCGCTGCTGCCAGATCGGCACGGCAAAGGCGACGGTGGCAGGCCCCAGCACCAGGATCAGCCAATGAGTATCACGCGAATACTCGGCGTAAGCGGTATGCAGCGGCACGGCCACCGCCAGCAGGATGATCGGCACCAGGATCAGCGGCGACAGCAGGTAGCGGCCCGTGCGCCGATAGCTCCAGCGACTGAAGACATAGGCGCCCAGGGTCAGCGCCAGCCAGAACAGCGACATCCACTCAAGCTTCACGACGACTGCTCCAGCGACAGACGAATTCGACGGTGAACGCCGTCGCCAGCATCACCAGCAAGGTGCTGCACATGATCACCAGCAGGATCCGCCAACCGTCCTGACGCAGCATGGCACCGTAGTCGAGCAGGCTCATCAGGGCCGGGATGAAGAACAACAGCATCTCCGCCATCAGCCAGCCAGCGCCCCGTTGCAACGCCGCCGGCTTGACCTGGCCCGAGGCGAACAGCAGCAACAGCAACGCCAGCCCGATCACCCCACCGGGAATCGGCCAGCCGGTCCAGGCGGCCAACTGGCCGCCGAGCAGGTAAAGGCCGCACAGCACCGACAGTTCGGCCAGCAGGCGGATGTTTTTTTTCAGCAGTGATCTGTTCATCGGATTCAGGCCCTCAATGGGAAAAATTCTAGAGCCGGGCCTGCCATCCCAAAAGCGAATTGTTAGACTGTACTCCATTCCATTTTGGAATCAGACCATGGAATTCAAGCAACTGCGCAGCTTCGTCGAGGTGGTACACCAGGGCGGTTTCACCCAGGCCGCCAAGACCCTTCACATCAGCCAGTCGGCGGTGAGCAAGCAGGTCGCCCAGCTGGAGCACAGCCTGGGAGTCATGCTGCTCGATCGCCAGGGGCCGCAAGTGCTCCCGACCGCTGCGGGCCGAGTGGTGCTGCAGCGGGCCGAGGAAATGCTGCGCCTGCGCAACGGGCTGTTGCACGAGCTCGACGACCTGAGCCAACTGGCCCGGGGAGAGTTGCGCCTGGGGCTGCCGCAGCTGGGCGGCGATACGCTGTTCGCCGGGCTGTTCGCCGAGTACCGGCGGCGCTATCCGAATATCGCCATCCAACTGCTCGAAGGCGGCAGCCTGAGTATCGAACCGGCGGTATTGAGCGGTGAACTGGAGCTGGGGGCCGGCCTCACACCAAGCAATCCGGCGTTCGACTGCCAACCGTTCTGCGACGAGCCGCTGGATGTGCTGCTGGCGATCGATCATCCGCTGGCCGAGGAAGGCTCGATTCGCCTGGAACAGTTGGCTGACACGCCGTTTCTGCTCTATCAGCGCAGCTTCGTGCTCAACCATCGGTTGATCCAGGCCTGCGAACGGCTGGGATTCACGCCCAAGGAGGGTGGGCGCAGCGGCCAGGCGGACTTCCTCGCCGCACTGGTGGCCGCCGGGCAAGGTGTGGCCTTGATGCCCAGCGTGGTCGCGCGCTCACTGGTCCGCCCCGGCGTCGTGCGCCTGAACCTCAGCTCGCCCACCGACCTGCGCTGGGACATCGCCTTCATCTGGCGCCGTGGCGCCTACCTGTCACAGGCCGCCCAGGCCTGGCTGGCATTGCTGCGCGAGCGACCGGTCAACCTTTCAGTGCGCTGATGAACTCGGCCAGCCAGGGCTCCGCATCGGTCTCCGGGGTGACGGTTTCACTGGAGTCCAGGCGCAGCATCGGCTGAAGCTCGCGCAGGCCCAGCTCGGCGAACAGTTCGCGCAACTGCTCGCCGCCTCCGCAGAAGGTGTCACCGTAGCTCGAATCGCCCAGACCGATCACCGCCCCCGGCAAACCGCGCCAGGCCGCCGGCAGCTGGTCGCGAATGGCATAGTAGAGTGGCTGGATGTTATCCGGCAGTTCACCCATGCCGGTGGTGGAAGTCACCGCCAGGAACGCCTCGGGGGCGAACGCCTGGATATCGGCCAGGCTGGCACGCGGGTCATGCAAGGTCTCGAAACCGGCCTTGTCGAGAATCCGCTTGGCATGACGGGCAACTTCTTCGGCGGTGCCGTAGACCGAGCCGGAAAGAATGGCGACTTTCATCAATCTCACCCTGGAGCAGTGTAAAAGCCGGGGATCTTACCAGATGAGAAATATTCCCACTGAAATTCCATCCACAGGCCCTGCCCGGCATTGACCGCACGGGACATTCTCTTACACTGGAACGGCGTGCCAATGGACTGCGGACTCTTTCAATAATGATCAACTCGAAACTGCTGCAACTGGTCATCGATGCCTCCAACGAGGGGATCGTGGTTGCCGAGCAGGAAGGCGACGACAATATCCTGATTTACGCCAACCCCGCCTTCGAACGTCTCACCGGCTACAGCAACGAGGAAATTCTCTACCAGGACTGCCGCTTCCTGCAGTCCGGCGACCGCGACCAGCCCGCCCTGGAACTGATTCGCGAGGCGGTGCGGACACGCAAGCCCTGTCGCCATATAATTCGCAACTACCGCAAGGACGGTACGCATTTCTGGAACGAACTGTCGATTTCGCCGGTGTTCAATGAAAGCGACCAATTGACCTATTTCATCGGTGTCCAGAAGGACGTCACCGCCCAGGTCAAGGCCCAGCAGCGGGTTGTCCAGCTCGAGGCGCAATTGGCCGAGGCCAGGGCCGAACTCGACGCTCTGCGGGCGACCAGTGGTGTCAACAAGTAATGGATTTTGTTGTCTCATCGGGCGTCAACCGCCTCAATTTGCACGTTTGTACCCTTAGAGCACGATCATGCCGCGCAATGCCCTTCTGACTCAGGACGAGTTGGATTTCATCCAGAACATGCAGCACAACCCGCAACTCAACAAGCGTGACAGCTCGTCGAGCCTGCTGGTCAATGGTGTATCGCAGATCCGTGACCTGCTCACGCGGCTGGCCGCGCATGAGCAGGTGACCATCCAGGCGAACTTCGAAAACCAGAAGTTGAGCTTCCCGCTGCACCTGGTCGAGGACGAGTTCCACGCCCAGCACTTGCGCCTGGGGGTGCCGAGCATCTTCGAGGATGGCCCCAGGATTCGCCCCTGGCGCCTGAGCCTCGGGACCCCGGTGTTCCTCGAGAACGTCCGCGGCCAGCCCGGCGCGCTGGCGGTGCGCGAGATTTCGTTCAAGGGCGTGTTGCTGGAACTGCGCAGCGGCCTCAAGCCGCCGCGGCAGTTCAACCAGTGGTTCAGCCCGTCAGGCTATGAGCGTATCGCCCTGCAGGGACGTTTCGAGCGTGAAACCGAACAGGGCCTGTACGCCTATCGGCTCAACCAGAGCAACCCCGAGGAAACCCAGCGGCTGCGCCAGTACATCCTGCAACAGCACCGCCTGGCGCACCCGGAATTCCACGCCTGAGGAACAGCCGTCAGGTATCGAGCTTGCCGGCCAGCAGTTGCTGCAGGCGTTGACGCATCGATTGGCCCTCGTGCCCCAGGCAACCAATGCTGGAGCCTTCCAGGGCATCCTGCAGCAGGTCCGAGGCCTCACCGGCCAGCATCACCGGACACTCCACCGCCAGCGCCAGGCGGTTGAGCCGCCGAGGCATGTCCGAAGCCGGTGAACGGTTGGAGTACAGCACCAGTGCCCGCGGCCGGGCCTTGTCACAGATCAGCGGCAGTTCGTCGAGCGGTTGGCCGATGGCCAGGACACTGACCGGCCACTCGCCATTGCCCAGCAGCAGGCCGGCGACCAGCAGCTCCAGCTCACGGCAATCGCCAGGCAAGGCGGCGAGAATGATCCGTTCGGCGGCGACGCCCCTGGCCGACTGCAGGCGCTGCAGCACCCGACCGCGCAGGAAGCTGTCGAGGAACAGCCATTCGCTGGTCTGGCCGAAGCTGTCCCGTTGGCTGCGCAGTTCCTGCCAGAGCGGGATCAGGATGTTCTGGAACACCACCGTCAGCGGGTAACTGGAAAAGACTTGCCCGTACAGGCGCTCCAACGCCAGCTCGTCGAAAGCACTGACGGCGGCGCCTAGATGCACCTGACAGTTGTGCCAATCCTCAAGCGGCAACGGCAGCAGCCGGTCGCTGTCAGGCACCGGCACCGCCGCGTTCTTGGCCAGGAGCTTGCCGACCTTGCTGACGGCCACGCCGCGCTCGATCCAGCCAAGAATGCTGCGCACCGTCTCAATATCGCTCATGGCATAGAGTCGATGCCCACTTTCGGTGCGCGTCGGCTGGATCAGCCCATAGCGCCGCTCCCAGGCACGCAGGGTCACCGGGTTCACGCCGGTCAGGCGCGAGACCTCACGGATGGGGAACAGCTCTTCCTGCTTCAGGGCCGGCAATGGCAGCTCGATTGCTGCACGTTCGGTGATGACTGACATGGTTTTCACATCAATGTGTAAAATTTTCCAGATATTCTAGCTTATACCTGTCCACTTTCTTCAAACATGAAACAATACGTTCAATGCTCGATCAGGCGTTTGCCCGAAACAGGGAATGATTCTTGCGTTGTGTCCAGATGCAGCCCACCACCCCGGCGCTGCGTTTCGCACCTGACCTACCCGGACAGCGTGCCCGTTTTATGGAGATACATGATGTCTACCTCACCCGTCACCATGATGGTGGCCCGTCGCGTTGCCGACGGCCGTTATCAGGACATGCTCGCCTGGCTCCAGGAAGGCGAGCAACTGGCTACCGACTTCCCCGGCTACCTGGGCTCCGGTGTACTCGCACCACCTCCCGGCGACAACGAATTCCAGATGATTTTCCGCTTCAGCGATGCCGACACCCTGCACGCCTGGGAACACTCCGTCTCGCGCAAGGCCTGGCTGGAACGCGGCGGCGACCTGTTCGCGCGCCCCTCCGAACATCGCGTCAGCGGCCTTGAAGGCTGGTTCGGCAAGGCCGACCAGCGTCCACCCCGCTGGAAACAGAGCGTGGCGATCTGGCTGGCGTTCTTCCCGGTCTCGCTGCTGTTCAACTTCGTGCTCGGTCCCCTGCTGGCCGAACTGGAACTGGTGCCGCGAATCCTCGTCAGCACCATGATGCTGACACCGCTGATGGTCTACTTCTTCATCCCCTTGTCGACACGCCTGCTCGCCAACTGGCTGCACGGCACCCCGTCAAGGACACTGCCGGGCACCGCGCCAACCCGCGGCCGCTGAGGCTGGCAAGGGCCTGCGGCAGGGTTGTGGAAGGCGTGAGGCTGGTATAGTTTGATCCCAGACACCTGTTCACAGCCTGCCGCGAGCCCTCGATGCCATCGTCCACCGCCCCGATCCTGATCACTGGCGCCAGCCAGCGCGTCGGCCTGCATTGCGCAGAGCGGCTGTTGGCCGACGGCTGCCCGGTGATCGTCAGCTACCGCAGTGACCGCCCGGGCCTGCAGCGCCTGCGCGAACAGGGCGCAATCACCCTGTTCGCCGATTTCTCCAGCGAAGCCGGCATCCTGGCTTTCATCGACAGCCTGAAGCAGCACACCGACAGCCTGCGGGCGATCGTCCACAACGCCTCGGCGTGGCTCGCCGAAACCCCGGGTGACGAAAGCGAAGCCTTCACCCGGATGTTCAGCATCCACATGCTGGCGCCCTACCTGATCAACCTGCAGTGCGCCGAGCTGCTGCACCGCTCGCCACAGGCCGACATCGTGCACATCAGCGACGACGTGACGCGCAAGGGCAGCAGCAAGCACATTGCCTACTGCGCCAGCAAGGCTGGGCTGGACAGCCTGACCCTGTCCTTTGCCGCCAAGTACGCGCCACGGATCAAGGTCAACGGCATCGCCCCGGCGCTGTTGATGTTCAACCCCGACGACGACGCGGCGTACCGCGCCAAGACCCTGGCCAAGTCGGCCATGGGCATCGAGCCCGGCGCCGAGGTGATCTACCAGAGCCTGCGCTATCTGCTGGACAATCCCTATGTCACCGGCACAACCTTGACCGTCAACGGCGGCCGGCACATCAAGTAGACCGCCCTGCGAGGACCCCCTGCAATGAGCGCATCACTGCCCGAGCATTACCGCGAGATCCTCCTGGGCCTGGGTGAAGACCCGGATCGCGAGGGTCTGCTGGATACCCCGAAACGGGCAGCCAAGGCCATGCAGTACCTGTGTCACGGCTATGCCGAGACCCTGGACGACGTGGTCAACGGCGCGCTGTTCGCCTCGGACAACGACGAGATGGTGATCGTCAAGGACATCGAGCTGTACTCGTTGTGCGAACATCACCTGCTGCCCTTCATCGGCAAGGCCCACGTCGCCTACATGCCGACCGGCCAGGTACTGGGACTGTCGAAGATCGCCCGGATCGTCGACATGTTCGCCCGGCGCCTGCAGATCCAGGAAAACCTCACCCGGGAAATCGCCGAGGCGATCCAGCAGGTGACCAACGCCGCCGGTGTCGCGGTGGTGATCGAAGCGCAGCACATGTGCATGATGATGCGCGGCGTGGAAAAACAGAATTCGACCATGAACACCTCGGTGATGCTCGGCGCCTTGCGCGACTCGAGCACCACCCGCATGGAGTTCCTGCAACTGATCGGACGGAGCAAGTAAATGCCACAACTTCAACCGGGAATGGCCCGGATCCGGGTCAAGGACCTGCGTCTGCGCACCTTTATCGGCATCAACGAGGAGGAGATCCTCAACAAGCAGGATGTGCTGATCAACCTGACCATCCTGTACGCCGCCCAGGAAGCGGTGCGCGACAACGATATCGACCACGCGCTGAACTATCGCACCATCACCAAGGCGATCATCCAGCACGTGGAAGGCAACCGCTTTGCCCTGCTCGAACGCATGACCCAGGAACTGCTGGACCTGGTGATGAGCAATGCGGCGGTGCAGTACGCCGAGGTCGAGGTCGACAAGCCGCATGCCCTGCGCTTTGCCGAGTCGGTGTCGATCACCCTCGCCGCCAGCCGCTGAAGCCTCGGGTCGCCTGGCGTTCAGCGCGCCAGGCTCTTATCATCGCGCCCTACCTCCCCTCAAGCACAGAGCCCCTCATGACCGAGCAAGAACGCCTCGAACTCGAAGCCGCCGCCTTTCGCCGGCTGGTCGCCCACCTGGACAGCCGCAAGGACGTGCAGAACATCGACCTGATGAACCTCGCCGGGTTCTGCCGCAACTGCCTGTCCAAGTGGTACAAGGCCGAAGCCGACGAGCGCCAGATCGAGCTGAGCCTCGACGAAGCCCGCGAAGTGGTCTATGGCATGCCTTACGCCGAGTGGAAAGCCCAATACCAGAAAGAAGCCAGTGCCGAACAACAGGCGGCATTCGCCAAAGGAAAACCCCATGACTGACCTGAACACCCTGCGCGCCAGCCTTGAAAGCGGCGAACACGTCTTTGCCGACACCCTGGCCTTCATCGCCGCCGGCTACGACTACCAGCCCCAGGCTTTCAACAACGGCGGCGTGGAAAACGCCGCCGGGCAGAACGAGGGCTCGTGCAAGACCCTCGGCCTGGCCCTGCTCGAAGGCCTGAGCGACCAGCAGGCGCTGCTGGCGTTCGGCGAGCATTACCGCTCGGTGCTGGCGACCCCCGAAGGCAGCGACCACGGCAACATCCGCGCGCTGATCAAGCACGGCCTGGCCGGCGTGAAGTTCGCCACGCAGCCATTGACACGCCGCTGACGCCTTCGCGGATAAACCGGGGCGCCGGCTCCCACAAGGGCCATCTGCCGTACACAAAATATGTGCCTGGCGGGACCATTGTGGGAGCCGGCGGTCCGGCGCCCCGGTTTTATCCGCGAACAAGTGCCACAGAACAGCATTGCCTGGCACAGATACAAAAAAACCGGCCAGATGGCCGGTTTTTTCATTTCAGGCTCACTCAGAACGAAGCGTTCTGCAGGCCATCCAGGTACCGCTCGGTATCCAGTGCCGCCATGCAGCCGGCGCCGGCCGAGGTGATCGCCTGGCGGTAGACGTGGTCGGCCACGTCGCCGGCAGCGAAGATACCTTCGACGCTGGTCGCGGTGGCGTTGCCTTCACGACCGCCCTGGACGACCAGGTAGCCATCTTTCAGTGCCAGCTGGCCTTCGAACAGCGAAGTGTTCGGGGTGTGGCCGATCGCGATGAACACGCCGTCGACCTTGATCTCGTCGAAGCTGCCGTCGTTGTTCTTCAGGCGGGCACCGGTCACGCCCATGTTGTCGCCGAGGACTTCGTCCAGGGTGGCGTTCAACTTGAGGATGATCTTGCCTTCGGCGACACGGGCGTGCAGCTTGTCGATCAGGATCTTCTCGGCACGGAAGGTGTCACGACGGTGGATCAGGGTCACGGTGCTGGCGATGTTGGCCAGGTACAGCGCCTCTTCCACGGCAGTGTTGCCACCACCGACCACGGCAACCGGCTTGTTGCGATAGAAGAAACCGTCACAGGTCGCGCAGGCCGAGACGCCCTTGCCCATGAACGCTTCTTCCGAAGGCAGGCCCAGGTAACGGGCACTGGCGCCAGTGGCGATGATCAGCGCGTCGCAGGTGAAAGTGCCGCTGTCGCCCACCAGGGTGTAGGGCTTCTTGGCAAAGTCCACCGCATTGATGTGGTCGAAGACGATTTCGGTTTCGAAACGCTCGGCGTGTTCACGCATACGCTCCATCAGCGCCGGGCCGGTCAGGCCATGCACGTCACCGGGCCAGTTGTCGACTTCAGTGGTGGTGGTCAGCTGGCCACCCGCCTGCATGCCGGTGATCAGCAGCGGCTTGAGGTTGGCCCGGGCGGCATAGACCGCAGCACTGTAACCGGCAGGGCCGGAACCGAGAATAATCACTCGCGAATGACGTACTTCAGACATGACTCACTCCTGTCGACCGCCCGTATGACGCCGGGACGGAACGCCGGCGAACCGGCTGGAATAAAAAAGGACTGCGAAAGCACTTGGGGAAGGCTTGAAGCACACAGTCCTGAAAAATAATGTTGTGCAGCGTAACGAGGGGGCAAAGATTAAGGAAATACGCAATAACAATCCAGCTCATAGCGGGTCTCTATCCATGAGGAGGTTTTCTACGCCGCCTTTGTTACCGTAAATGTCGACGCTTTCACCGCCTGTACAAAGCCGGTAAGGTCGGCGCGTTTTCCTACTCTTCGGAGCCTGCTATGCCCGCACCCGTGATGTCCGGCCCACACTACCTGCGCGAGGGCCTCAAACTGGTCCTGAGCCCGGGCTTGCGCCTGTTTGTCCTGTTGCCACTGCTGGTCAACCTGGTGCTGTTCGTCGGGCTGATCTACTTCGCCGGCCATGAGTTCAGCCTCTGGGTCGATCACCTGATGCCGACCCTGCCCGGCTGGCTGAGCTTTCTCAACTACATCCTCTGGCCGCTGTTCGTGGTGCTGGTGATCCTGATGGTGTTCTTCACCTTCACCATGCTGGCCAACATCATCGCCTCGCCGTTCAACGGTTTTCTTGCGGAAAAGGTCGAGGTGGTGGTGCGCGGCAGCGACAACTTCCCGCAATTCAGCTGGGGTGAACTGCTGGCGATGGTGCCCCGCACCCTGGCCCGGGAAATGCGCAAGCTGGGCTACTTTCTGCCACGGGCCATCGGCCTGTTCATCCTGTCGTTCATCCCGGTGGTGAATATCATCGCTGCACCCTTGTGGCTGCCGTTCGGGGTCTGGATGATGGCGATCCAGTACATCGACTATCCGGCGGACAACCACAAGATGAGCTGGCAGGACATGCTTGCCTGGCTGCGCAGCAAGCGCTGGCAGAGCATGAGTTTTGGTGGCAGCGTCTACCTGGTCTTGCTGATTCCGGTGGTCAACCTGCTGATGATGCCGGCGGCGATTGCCGGGGCAACGCTGTTCTGGGTACAGGAACGCGGGGACCAGGCGCTTACGCCGTCTTCACGCTGATCCCGGGACACCACAAGCCACCGGGCCTGCAACGGCCCGGCGCGCCCTTCAACCCAGGAGGGCGAAAATACCGATCAGGGCGAACACCCAGACGATGCCGCCAAGCACGATCACCAGGTAATTGGCCGGGCTGAAGTGGGCATTGCCGGCCCCCTCGGGATCACCGCTGGCAAAGTTGATGGCCTGCTGGCCCTGCCATGTGATGAAGACCTGGGCGAACACCCAGAAGGTGCTGAGTGCCACCAGCAGCGAGCCGCCGATGTTTTTCCTGACCAGGGTCTCCAGCACGTTGCTGAGCACCGCGACGATCACGAACAGGGTCGCCCAGAGCGAGGCGTCCCAGCGATAGCCACGGCCACTGGCCTGGATGCTCTGTTCAACGTTGCGATACAGCGCGTGGACGAAGAAGATCGCGAAGATCCCCCGGGCGACCGGCCAGATGTCCGACTGCGTCGAGGCCTTGTACTGGCTCCAGTTCTTGTAGGACCAGTAGATCTGGTACAGCCCCAGGCTGCAGATGAACAGCACGAAGAACTTGGCTTTGGACACCACGTAGAAACGGCCGTCGGCCTCGCTGTGCGGTGCATTCAGGTCCGCCTGGGGCGGTGCATAGAGATTGTCGGTCACGGGACCTCCTTGAACGTGGTGGACACCTGATAGTAACGGTCCACTGGCCCGGATATCGAGGACCACACGAGTACTCTGGAGCCTCCGTCACAAATCCATCACCCAACTGCCACAACGTCGCAACGGCCCCGGGTCGATACTGCGAGCATGACGACAGCTCTGCATATCACCCTGATCACCGAAACCTTCCCACCTGAAATCAACGGCGTGGCCAATACCCTTGGCCGTCTGTGCGAGGGTTTGCGTGCGCGCGGTCACCAGGTCGAGCTGGTACGTCCACGACAGAACTGCGACCAGACCCGTCCCAGCGACACCGAGCTGCTACTATGCCGCGGCTGGCCGCTGCCGGGCTATCCGGGGCTGCAGTGGGGGCAATCGTCCATGCACAAACTGTTACGCCGCTGGAAACGCCAGCGCCCCGATGTGCTGTACATCGCCACCGAAGGTCCCCTGGGACTTTCCGCCCTGCGCGCGGCCCGACGCCTGGGGATCTCCGTGGTCAGCGGTTTCCACACGAATTTCCAGCAGTACTCCAACCAGTACGGCCTGGGGATGCTGACGCGATTGCTCACCCATTACCTGCGCTGGTTCCACAACCGCTCCAAGCTGACCCTGGTGCCCAGCGTCAGCCAGCGCCTGGAACTGGAACGGCGCCACTTCGAACGCCTCGAACTGCTGTCACGGGGCGTCGACAGCCAACTGTTCCACCCAGCCAAGCGCCAAGCCGCCCTGCGGGAGAGCTGGGGGCTGGCACCGAACGACATCGCCGTGCTGTATGTCGGGCGACTGGCGACCGAGAAGAACCTCGGCCTGCTGGCGCGCACCTTCCATGCCCTGCAGGCAACTTATCCACAGCGGACGATGAAGTTGATCGTGGTGGGTGACGGCCCGCTCCGACCTGCCTTGGAAAAGGAACTGCCCACAGCGATCTTCTGCGGTACCCAGCGTGGCGAAGCCCTGGCCGAGCACTACGCCTGCGGCGACCTGTTCGTCTTCCCCAGCCTGACCGAGACCTTCGGCAACGTGGTGCTCGAAGCCCTGGCTTCAGGCCTGGCGGTGGTGGCCTATGACCAGGCCGCGGCAGCCCAGCACATTCGCCATGGCTACAACGGCGTACTGGCGATGCCAGGCGATGAGGAGGCCTTCCGTGACGCAGCCTGCTGGCTGCTCGAAGGCGGTGAAACCTTGCGCAACGTGCGCCTGAATGCGCGCCAGCATGCCAGCCGGCAGAGTTGGGGAGCGATCGTCGAACAGTTCGAGATGAAATTGCGCGGGGCCTGCGAAACGGAAGCGGGGACGCCTCATGCGCCCCCGCTTGCGAGGTAGTCAGACCAGGCTGGTCAGGGCCTCGCGGCTGAACGGCAGGATATCCTGTTCGCGTCCGTCACGAACTTTCACCGCCCAGTCCGGATCGACCAGCAACGCACGTCCCACTGCCACCAGGTCGAACTCATCATTGTTCAGGCGCTCCAGCAGCTTCTCCAGGCTGGCCGGCTGGGCCACCTTGTCGGTATTGACCATGAACTGCAGGAATTCGCCGTCCAGGCCGACGCTGCCCACGGTGATGGTCGGCTTGCCGGTCAGTTGGCGGGTCCAGCCGGCCAGGTTGAGCGTGGAACCTTCGAACTCCGGCTCCCAGAATCGTCGGGTGGAGCAGTGGAAGATATCCACGCCCGCATCGGCCAAGGGCTTGAGGAACTCGCCCAGCGCCTCCGGGGTGTGTACCAGGCGCGCGGTGTAGTCCTGCTGCTTCCACTGGGAGAAGCGGAAGATGATCGGGAAGTCCGGACCGACGGCAGCCCGCACGGCCTGGATCAGCTCGATGGCGAAACGCGAACGATTGGCCAGGCTGCCACCGTATTCGTCAGTGCGCTGGTTGCTGCCTTCCCAGAAGAACTGGTCGATCAGGTAGCCGTGGGCACCATGGATCTCGACGCCATCCATGCCGATGGCCTGGGCGTCCTTGGCTGCCTGGGCGAACGCGGCGATCACCTCCTGGATATCCTGCTGGGTCATGCCATGGACCACCACCTGGCCGTCCTTGAGCTTCTCGCTCGGGCCGTAGCCGGGAACGCTGGCATCCGGCTCGGTGCCCAGGCGCCGCACATTACCTACGTGCCAGAGCTGCGGCACGATCCTGCCGCCTTCGGCGTGCACCGCCTCGACCACCTGCTTCCAGCCGGCCAGCGCCGCCTCGCCATAGAAGTGCGGCACATTCGGGTAACCATTGGCCGCCGGGTGGCCGACGGTGGTTCCCTCGGTGACGATCAGGCCAACACCGGCGGCGGCACGCTTGCGGTAGTACTCGATGACTTTCGAGTTGGGTACGCCGCCCGGGGAGAAGGAGCGGGTCATCGGCGCCATTACCACGCGGGTCGGCAGCTCCAGGGCACCGAGCTGGAAGGGTTTGAACAGGGCTTGGACCGACATGGGTGGCACTCCACGGCTGAAAGGGAAAATTATGATCAGGATAATATTCCGTCCGCCGAGCAAGGCACAGCACTATTGATCTGAGTGATTAAGCTCGAAAAGCGATAGAGGGAGCCTGCCGTGACCCGGACAGGCTCCTGAGGGAAGGGCTCAGGCCAGTGCCTTCTCGATGGCCTGGACCACGGCCGGATCGTCCGGCGCCGTGCGCGGCGAGAAACGTGCGAGCACGCGACCGTCCTTGCCCATCAGGAACTTCTCGAAGTTCCAGGTGATGTCGCCGGGAAATTCGGCGCCCTCGCCCGCCAGCAGCCGATAGAGCTGATGACGATCGTGGCCGTTGACTTCCAGCTTGCGGCTCAACGGAAAGGTCACCCCGTAATTGAGGCTGCAGAACTCGCGGATCTCGTCTTCGGACCCCGGCTCCTGGCCGGCGAACTGGTTGCACGGCACGCCCAGCACGGTGAACCCCTGCCCCTTGTACTGCTGGTAGAGGTTTTCCAGCGCTGCGTACTGCGGCGTCAGGCCACACTTGGAGGCGACATTGACCACCAGCACGACATGCCCCTTGAAGGGTGCGAGAGGCAGGTCCTGGCCATCCAGCGCCACCAGCGTAAGGTCGTGAAAAGCACTCATGGCGAACTCCCGATAATCCCGTGTTACGTCTCGACATTGTTGCCCGACAGCACGACCGGTTTCCAGCGATGAAACCGCGGCGGACTAAAAAGGCGCCCGTGGGCGCCTTCCTACAACCAGAGCTTAGCAGCAGAACTCAGTGGTGATGGCCGCCTTCGCCATGGATGTGACCATGGGCGATTTCTTCCTGGCTGGCGTCACGGATGTTGACGATCTTGACCTTGAAGTTCAGGCGCTGGCCAGCCAGCGGGTGGTTGCCGTCGACGGTGACGTCGTCGCCGTCCAGGTCACGGATGGTGACGATCTGCATCTGGCCATCCGGAGCGGAAGCGTGGAACTGCATGCCCACTTCCAGCTCGTCGACGCCTTCGAACATGCTGCGGCTCAGGGTGCTGACCAGCTCGGCAGCGTATTCGCCGTAGGCATCTTCAGGCTCGACGGTGACGTTCAGCTCGTCACCCACGGCCTTGCCTTCCAGGGCCTTTTCCAGGCCTGGAATGATGTTGCCTGCACCTTGCAGGTACACCAGCGGCGCGCCGCCGGCAGAGCTGTCGATGACCTCACCAGCGTCGTTGGTCAGGGTATAGTCGATGGACACAGCCTTATTGGCAGCGATCAGCATGGGGCGGGACCTTTTGCAGAAGAATGAAGAACGGACAAGTCTAAACAAGGATTCGTCCGAAAGCGAACGGAACCCGGACGGACGGGTTGAACCGGCCCCCTCCTTCATCCTCGGTTTCCACCAGGATGAGAACGGTCACTGGGTTGCCGAGCTGTCCTGCGGCCATACCCAGCACCTGCGCCACCAGCCGCCATGGCAGTCGCGCACCTGGGTGCTGGACCCGGTGCAGCGTTCGGCCCGGATCGGCCAACCCTTTGCATGTGGTTGGTGCGCACAGGGCTCGGTTAGCGCTAACCTTGGCGTCTGAATATCGCAGGGGATCAACCATCGGTCCCCGCAGTTGCGCTCCACAAGAGACTACGCATGCAAACTTTCTTTATCGCGCCCACCGATTTTGGCGTGGGTCTGACCTCGATCAGCCTCGGGCTGGTCCGCACGCTGGAACGCGCCGGCCTGAAGGTCGGCTTCTTCAAGCCCATCGCCCAGCCACACCCCGGTGATACCGGGCCGGAACGCTCGACCGAGCTGGTGGCCCGTACCCACGGTCTCAAGCCGCCACAACCGCTGGGCCTGGCCCATGTCGAACGGATGCTCGGCGACGGCCAGCTCGATGAACTGCTGGAAGAGATCATCAGCCTGTACCAGCAGGCCGCCGTCGGCAAGGACGTGCTGGTGGTCGAGGGCATGGTCCCGACCCGCAGCGCCAGCTACGCCGCGCGGGTCAACCTGCACCTGGCGAAAAGCCTGGATGCCGAAGTGATCCTGGTCTCGGCGCCGGAAAACGAGGTGCTGACCGAACTGTCCGGCCGGGTCGAACTGCAGGCACAGCTGTTTGGCGGCCCCAAGGACCCGAAGGTCCTCGGCGTGATCCTCAACAAGGTGCGCACCGACGAGAGCATGGAGGCCTTTGCCGCCCGCCTCAAGGAACACTCGCCGCTGTTGCGCAGCGGCGACTTCCGCCTGCTCGGCTGCATTCCCTACCAGCCGGAACTGAACGCACCACGGACCCGCGACGTCGCCGAACTGCTCGGCGCCCAGGTGCTCAACGCCGGCGACTATGAAACCCGGCGCATGTCCAAGATCATTCTCTGCGCCCGCACCGTGCTCAACACCCTGCAACTGCTCAAGCCGGGCGTGCTGGTAGTGACTCCGGGCGACCGCGACGACATCATCCTCGCCGTCAGCCTGGCGGCGCTCAACGGCGTGCCGCTGGCCGGCCTGCTGCTGACCAGCGACACCAAGCCCGACCCACGCCTGATGGAGCTCTGCCGCGGCGCACTCCAGGCCGGCCTGCCGGTACTGTCGGTGAGCACCGGCTCCTACGATACCGCCAACCAGCTCAACAGCCTGAACAAGGAGATCCCGGTCGATGACCGCGAGCGGGCGGAGATCATCACCGACTTCGTTGCCAGCCATCTCGATGCCCAGTGGCTGCACCAGCGCTGCGGCACACCGAGGGAGATGCGCCTGACCCCGGCGGTGTTCCGCTATCAATTGATCCAGCGTGCCCAGCAGGCCAACAAGCGTATCGTCCTGCCCGAAGGCAGCGAGCCGCTGACCGTCCAGGCCGCAGCAATCTGCCAGGCCCGCGGCATCGCCCGCTGCGTGCTGCTGGCCAAGCCGGCGGATGTCGAGGCGGTGGCCAAGGCCCACGGTTTCCAATTGCCACCCGGATTGGAAATTCTCGACCCGGACACGATCCGCGGACGCTACGCGGAGCCGATGGTCGCCTTGCGCAAGAGCAAGAGCCTCAACACGCCGATGGCCGAACAGCAACTGGAAGACCCGGTGGTGATCGGCACCATGATGCTGGCGCTGGACGAGGTCGACGGCCTGGTCTCCGGGGTGATCCACTCCACGGCCAATACCATTCGCCCGGCCCTGCAACTGATCAAGACCGCGCCAGGCTGCACCCTGGTGTCGTCGGTGTTCTTCATGCTGTTCCCCGAGCAGGTGCTGGTCTACGGCGACTGCGTGATGAACCCGCATCCGTCGGCCACGGAGCTGGCGGAAATTGCCCTGCAGAGTGCCGACTCGGCCCAGGCGTTCGGTATCGCCCCGCGAGTGGCGATGATCAGCTACTCCAGCGGCGAGTCGGCCAGCGGCGAGGAAGTGGAGAAAGTCCGCGAAGCCACGTTGCTGGCCCATGAGGCCCAGCGCGACCTGCTGATCGACGGGCCACTGCAATACGACGCCGCCGCCAACGAAAACGTGGCCCGCCAACTGGCCCCCAACAGCCAGGTCGCCGGCCGCGCGACGGTGTTCGTGTTCCCCGACCTGAATACCGGCAACACCACCCACAAGGCGGTGCAGCGCAGCGCCGACTGCGTGAGCCTGGGGCCGATGCTGCAAGGGTTGCGCAAGCCGGTCAACGACCTGCCGCGCGGTGCCCAGGTCGACGACATCGTCTACACCATCGCCCTCACGGCGATCCAGGCCGCCAACCGGCCTGTGGATATCTGAAACCCATCTCCGCTACTCTCATGCCACGCGCATGAGGGTAGTGGCTGCCCGCCCTCTCCCTGACCCCAATCCCGAGACAAGGACACCATGCTCGATTTTCTTCCGGCGCCCGTGCGCGGCGTGATCGCCTCGCTGCTGCTGGCCCTCAACACCCTGCTGCTGTGCTCGTTCCTGTTCTGCGTGGCCCTGCTCAAGGCCCTGCCCCTGGCCCTGACGCAGCGCCTGAGCCACTGGCTGATGAACCATACCCACGAAGCCTGGATCAGCAACAACAAGGCCTGGATGCAACTGGTGCGCAAGACCCGCTGGCACCTGAGCGGCCTGGAGGGGCTGGACTACCAGCACTCCTACCTGGTCACCAGCAACCACCAGAGCTGGGTCGACATCCTGGTGCTGCAGTACGTGCTCAACCGACGGATCCGCCCATTGAAGTTCTTTCTCAAGCAGGAACTGATCTGGGTCCCGGTCATCGGCCTGGCCTGGTGGGCCCTGGGCTTCCCCTTCATGAAGCGCTATTCGAAGGCGTACCTGGAAAAGCACCCGGAAAAGAAAGGCAAGGACCTGGAAACCACCCGCAAGACCTGCGCGAAGTTTCGCAAGAACCCTGTGGGTATCTTCAACTTTGCCGAGGGAACGCGTTTCACAACGGGCAAGCATGCGCAACAGCAATCGCCATTCCGCTACCTGCTCAAACCCAAGGCCGGTGGTATTGCCTTCGTGCTGGACGCGATGGGTGAGCAGCTGGAGTCCATCGTCAACGTGACCATTCATTACCCGGATGGAAGACCGGGATTCTGGGACCTGTTGTGCGGCAAGGTTCGGGAGGTGGTGGTGCATTTCGAGGAAATACGGATCCCGTCGCAGTTCATCGGCAGGAACTACGAGCAAGACGCCGAGTACCGGCAAGCGTTCCAGGCCTGGATCAACCAACTGTGGGCGGACAAGGATGCCTTGCTGGCACGACTGCACAGCGAGTACCCCGCCAAGGCCTGAGCGGCGCCTGCAAAACCTGTGGCGAGCGGGCTTGCCCGCGCGGGGTGTAAAGCGCTCCCAGATCCAGAGAGCTCGGCGTGTCAGTCAGGCCTAGCCAGCAGGGTTCAGGCGCGCTGCGCGCCCCAGCGCGGCGGTGCGGCGTCCCGACAAGCCCGCTCGCCACAGGAGGCCTCATGGGACTCAATGGTGGAGATTGAAGGGCCACAAAAAAGCCCGCGACCGAGTGATCGGTCGCGGGCTTTTTTGTGGCCGGCGGGGCTTAGATCGCGCCGCGCTGACGCAGCAGATCCAGCACCTGCTTGACGCTGTCTTCCAGCGACAGGGCCTGGGTGTCGATCACCAGGTCGGCATTGAGCGGCACATCGTACGGGAAGGACTCACCCGGGATGTTGTCGCCACCCGCCGCGTACAGACCCTGCGGGTCGCGCTCGCGGCAGACCAGCGGCGAAGCCTGGACGTAGACGGTGACCAGGCGCTCGCTACCGATCAGGGCCTTGGCCTGCTCACGGCCTTCGGCATCCGGTGCCACGAAGGCGGCCAGGGTCAGCAGGCCAGCCTCGTTGAACTGGCGCGCCACGTGGGCGGCACGGCGCCAATTTTCGGTACGGCCGGAGCGATCCTGCGGCAGGCCCTTGTTCAGGTCGTGACGCAGGTTCTGGCCGTCCAGCACGAATACCGCACGGCCCATGTCGAACAGCTTGCGCTCCACGGCATAGGCCAGAGTGCTCTTGCCCGCGCCCGACAGGCCGGTGAACAGCACGGTCGCCGGCTGCTGGCCGAAACGCTGGGCACGCTCCTCGGTCGCAACATGGGCAAGCTTGCCGTGGTGGGTGGCGCTGCCGTGGGCCAATGGCTGGGCGACGATCATGCCGGCGCCCACGGTGCCGTTGGTCAGGCGGTCGATGACGATGAACGCGCCGGTGGTGCGGTTGCTGTCGTAACCGTCCAGGGCAATCGGTGCATCCAGGGCAATCTTGACCTTGCCGATCTCGTTCAGTTGCAGGGCACTGGCCGAGCCTTCTTCCAGGGTGTTCACATCGACGCGGTGGACGATGCTGGCAATCGAGCCCGGCACGTAGCTGGTGGCGCGCTTGATGTCGTATTTCTTGCCCGGCAGCATCGGCTCCTCGGCCATCCACACCAGCATGGCCTCGAAGCTGTCGGTGACCGGCGGCACGTTGTCGGCATGCACCAGCAGGTCGCCACGGGAAATGTCGATTTCGTCTTCCATGGTCAGGGTCACGGCCTGGCCCGGGCCGGCGTGCTCCAGCTCACCTTCGTAGGTGACGATGGACTTCACGCGGCTGCTCTTGCCCGACGGCAGGACCACCACTTCGTCGCCCTTCTTCACGATGCCGCTGGCCAGGGTGCCAGCGAAGCCGCGGAAGTTCAGGTTCGGCCGGTTGACGTACTGCACCGGGAAACGCAGGTCGGTGAAGTTGCGGTCGCCCGCCACTTCCACGGTCTCGAGGATCTCCATCAGCGACTGGCCGGTGTACCAGGGCGACCGCTCGCTCCTGTTCACCACGTTGTCGCCCTTGAGCGCCGACATCGGCACGAAGTGCATGCTCGACGGTTTCATCTTCAGGCCTTCGGCGAACTTCAGGTAGTCGGCCTTGATCGACTCGAACACGCCCTGGTCGAAGTCCTTGAGGTCCATCTTGTTGATGGCGACGACGATGTGCTTGATGCCCAGCAGGGAGGCGATGAAGCTGTGGCGACGGGTCTGGGTCTGCACGCCGTAGCGGGCGTCCACCAGGATGATCGCCAGGTCACAGGTGGAGGCACCGGTGGCCATGTTGCGGGTGTACTGCTCATGGCCGGGGGTGTCGGCGATGATGAACTTGCGCTTGGCGGTGGAGAAATAGCGATAGGCAACATCGATGGTGATGCCCTGCTCGCGCTCGGCCTGCAGGCCGTCGACCAGCAGCGCCAGGTCGACTTCCTCGCCGGTGGTACCGACTTTCTTCGAATCGCGGGTGATGGCTTCCAGATGGTCTTCGTAGATCATCTTGGAGTCATGCAGCAGGCGCCCGATCAGGGTGCTCTTGCCGTCATCGACGTTGCCGCAGGTCAGGAAACGCAACAGTTCCTTGCGCTCGTGCTGGCCCAGGTAGGCGAGGATGTCCTCGCTGATCAGATCGGATTGGTGCGACATGCTGAAAAACCCTGTTTAGAAGTAGCCCTGACGTTTCTTGTCTTCCATGGAACCGGCGCCATCGTGATCGATGACCCGGCCCTGGCGCTCGGAAGTACGCGTCAGGAGCATTTCCTGAATGATGTCCGTGAGGGTTTCAGCCTCGGACTCCACCGCGCCCGTCAACGGGTAGCAGCCAAGGGTACGGAAACGCACCTTCTTCTTGACGATACGGGCCTTCTCCTCGTCGGACAGGTGCTCGAGGATACGGTCATCGTCGATCATGATCAGGGTGCCGTTCTTCTCGATGACCTCACGCTCGGCGGCGAAGTACAGCGGCACGATCGGGATGCCTTCGAGATAGATGTATTGCCAGATGTCCAGCTCGGTCCAGTTCGACAGCGGGAAGACGCGGATCGACTCGCCCTTGTTGACCTTGCCGTTATAGACGTTCCACAGCTCGGGACGCTGGTTCTTCGGATCCCAGCGGTGCTTGCTGTCGCGGAAGGAATACACGCGCTCCTTGGCGCGGGACTTCTCTTCGTCACGGCGGGCGCCGCCGAAGGCCGCGTCGAAACCATGCTTGTCCAGCGCCTGCTTGAGGCCCTGGGTCTTCATGATGTCGGTGTGCTTGGAGCTGCCGTGGGTGAACGGGTTGATGCCTTGCGCCACCCCTTCCGGGTTGACGTGGGTGATCAGGTCCAGGCCCATTTCCGCGACCATGCGATCACGGAACTTGTACATTTCCTGGAATTTCCACTGGGTGTCGACATGCATCACCGGGAACGGCAGCTTGCCGGGGAAAAACGCCTTGCGTGCCAGGTGCAGCATCACGGCGGAATCTTTACCGATGGAGTACAGCATCACCGGGTTATCGAACTCGGCGGCCACCTCGCGGATGATGTGGATGCTTTCCGCCTCCAGCTGTTTCAGATGCGTCAGTTTGTCGACCATGGCTACTCACGAAAAGCGTTCTTATGGACGGCCTGCGGGCCGTGTTCGAGCGAGGCATGCTAGCACAGCGACCTATTCTATTGATTAGGCCGAATAGATCGAAACGATATAAGAATATATCGCCGTGTTTGGGGCGGCGGTCCTTTCGGAAGCGGAGAATCAGGGGAATCGTGTCAAATTCTTCGCGGATGAATCCGGCCCCCACAGTGCCAGCGTCGTTCGCGGGATTCATGCACGGCGCGAGCACTTGTGGGAGCCGGCGGTCCGGCGCCCCGGGTCATCCGCGAAGAGGCCCGCAGGTCCGGCAGAGATCTGCTGGTACGCCCTCGAATCGACTAGATCGGGTTGGGGCAGTCGATGAACAGGTGCTCCAGGGCAAACCGCTTGGCCAGGTAATCGCCCAGGGCCTGCACGCCGTAGCGCTCGGTGGCATGGTGACCGGCGGCGATGAAGCTGATGTCGTTTTCCCGTGCGCTGTGGAAGGTCTGCTCGGATGCCTCGCCACTCAGGTACAGGTCGACCCCGGCCTGTACCGCCTGATCGATGTAGCCCTGGCCACCGCCGGTGCACCAGCCCACTCGTCGGATCATGTCGCTGCCTTCGATCAGCAGCGGCTCGCGCCCCAGCACCTCCTGGACCTTGCGGGCGAAGTCGCGTGGGGTCATCGGTTCGTTGAGCGAACCGACCAGGCCGACCACCTTGGGGTTCTCCGGGTCCAACGGGCCCTCGACGGTGATATCCAGCTGGCGGGCGAGCTGCACGTTGTTGCCGACTTCCGGGTGCAGGTCCAGCGGCAGGTGGTAGGCCAACAGGCTGATATCGTGCTTGAGCAGGGTCTTCAACCGACGCTGCTTCATTCCCACGACACAAGGGTCTTCACCCTTCCAGAAATAGCCATGGTGGACCAGCACCAGGTCGGCCCCGGCCTCGACCGCCGCATCGAGCAGCGCCTGGCTGGCGGTGACGCCACTGACGATCCGGGTCACCTGTGGCCGACCCTCGACCTGCAGGCCATTGGGGCAATAGTCGGCGATCCGCGAACTGCCGAGATAACGCTCCGCCTCCTCGACCAGGGTACTCAGTGCTACGGCCATAAAAACTCCTCAATATCCCGTCCAGAGGCGCTCGCAGCCTCGTATAATGCGCGACATTATGGGCCGTCCGAGATGGCCTGCAACCTCCCAGGACGTGTTCAATGCTCAAGGCTCTGCGTTTTTTCGGCTGGCCGCTGGTGGCCGGCGTGCTGGTCGCCCTGTTGATTATCCAGCGCTATCCGCAGTGGGTCGGCCTGCCTGACCAGGATGTGAACCTGCAACAGGCTCCGCAGACCGCGACCATCCAGCAGGGGCCGGTGTCCTATGCCGACGCGGTGGACAAGGCCGCACCGGCGGTGGCCAACCTGTACACCACCAAGATGGTCAACAAGAACAGCCACCCGCTGTTCGAGGACCCTCAGTTCCGGCGTTTCTTCGGCGACAACCTGCCCAAGCAGAAGCGCATGGAGTCGAGCCTGGGCTCGGCGGTGATCATGAGCGACAAGGGCTACCTGTTGACCAACAACCACGTGACCGCCGGTGCCGACCAGATCGTGGTGGCGCTCAAGGATGGTCGCGAGACCCTGGCGCGGGTGATCGGCAGCGACCCGGAAACCGACCTGGCAGTGCTCAAGATCGACCTGCCGGACCTGCCCTCGATCACCGTCGCCCGTTCGGACAAGATCCGCATCGGTGACATCGCCCTGGCCATCGGCAACCCGTTCGGCGTCGGCCAGACCACCACCATGGGTATCATCAGCGCCACCGGGCGCAACCAGTTGGGCCTGAACAACTACGAAGACTTCATCCAGACCGACGCCGCGATCAACCCCGGCAACTCCGGTGGCGCGCTGGTCGACGCCAACGGCAACCTGACCGGGATCAACACCGCCATCTTCTCCAAGTCCGGCGGTTCCCAGGGGATCGGCTTCGCCATCCCGATCAACCTGGCGGTCGAGGTCATGAAGGCGATCATCGAGCACGGCCAGGTGATCCGTGGCTGGCTGGGCATCGAGGTGCAGCCGCTGACCCAGGAACTGGCGGAATCGTTCGGCCTGAGTGGCCGTCCGGGGATCGTGGTGGCGGGGATTTTCCGCGACGGACCGGCGCAACGGGCCGGCCTGCAGTTGGGCGACGTGATCCTGAGCATCGACGGCGAACCCGCCACCGACGGCCGCAAGTCGATGAACCAGGTGGCACGGATCAAACCGACCGACAAGGTAGTGATCCAGGTACTGCGCAACGGCAAGGAACTCAAGCTGACAGCCGAGATCGGCTTGCGCCCGCCACAGCAGACGGCGCCGCAGGAAGAGGAATAACCGGGCTCCCGATCCTTTATGACCGATCGTTCCCACGCTCCGCGTGGGAATGCCTCCCCGGACGCTCCGCGTCCGCTCTTTTGACGCAGAGCGTCACGGGCTGCGTTCCCACGCCGAGCGTGGGAACGATCGGTCAAGAAGTCAGAGCTCGCCCAGCGCCTCGATCAACGCCTGGTTCTGTTCCGGCGTGCCGATGGTGATCCGCAGGAACTGCGCGATGCGCTCCTGCTTGAAGTGACGCACGATCACCCCCTGCTCCCGCACCTTGGCCGCCAACGCCGCGGCGTCGTGCCGTGGGTGCCGGGCGAAGATGAAGTTGGCCGCCGAAGGCAGCACGTCGAAGCCCTTGGCCTGCAACTGCCCGACCAACTGCTCGCGACTGTCGATCACCTGGCGACAGGTCTGCTCGAAATACGCCCGGTCCTCGAACGCCGCCGCCGCACCGGCAATCGCCATGCGATCGAGCGGATAGGAGTTGAAGCTGTTCTTGATCCGCTCCAGCGCCTCGATCAGGTCCGGATGCCCGACTGCCAGGCCAACCCGCAGCCCCGCCAGGGAGCGCGACTTGGACAGGGTCTGGGTCACCAGCAGGTTCGGGTAGCGGTCGACCAGGCTGATCGCCGTCTCGCCGCCGAAGTCGATGTAGGCCTCATCGACCACCACCACCGAGTCAGGGCTGCCCTTGAGGATCTGCTCCACTGCCTCCAGCGCCAGCAGGCAGCCGGTGGGGGCGTTCGGGTTGGGGAAGATGATCCCGCCGTTGGGTCGGGCGTAGTCGGCCACACGGATCTGGAACTGCTCGTCCAGCGGCAGCGCCTCGAAACCGATCCCGTAGAGCCCGCAGTAAACCGGATAGAAGCTGTAGCTGATATCCGGGAACAGCAGCGGCCGGTCCTGCTGGAACAGGCCGTGGAAGATGTGCGCCAGGACTTCGTCGGAACCGTTGCCGAGGAACACCTGGTTGCTCTGCACCCCGTAGTACTCGGCCACGGCCTGCTTGAGGCGATCGCCGTTGGGATCGGGGTACAGGCGCAGGTTGTCGTTGACCTCGGCCTGCATCGCCGCCAGGGCCTTGGGCGACGGCCCATAGGGGTTTTCGTTGGTGTTGAGCTTGACCAGCCGGGTCAGCTTGGGTTGCTCACCCGGCACGTAGGGCACCAGGTCCTTGACGAATTTGCTCCAGAACTTGCTCATGCTTGTTTCCCCTTATTCCTGGTCTTCGGCGGCGATCCGGTATTCGGCACTGCGGGCGTGGGCGGTCAGCGACTCGCCGCGCGCAAGCACCGAGGCGGTCTTGCCCAGTTCGGATGCGCCCTGCTCGGAGCAGAAGATGATCGACGAACGCTTCTGGAAGTCATACACCCCCAGCGGCGACGAGAAGCGCGCGGTGCCCGACGTCGGCAGCACGTGGTTGGGGCCGGCACAGTAGTCGCCCAGCGCTTCGGATGTGTGACGCCCCATGAAGATCGCGCCGGCATGGCGGATCTGTGGCAGCCAGGCCTGCGGGTCGGCGACCGACAGTTCCAGGTGTTCCGGCGCGATGCGGTTGGCGACCTCGATCGCCTGCTGCATGTCGCGGACCTGGATCAGGGCACCACGGCCATTGATCGAGGTCTCGATGATCTGGGCACGTTCCATGGTCGGCAGCAGCTTGGCGATGCTCGCCGCCACCTGGTCGAGGAACGCCGCGTCCGGGCTGACGAGGATCGCCTGGGCGTCCTCGTCGTGCTCGGCCTGGGAGAACAGGTCCATGGCGATCCAGTCCGGATCGGTCTGGCCATCGCAGACCACCAGGATCTCCGAAGGACCGGCGATCATGTCGATCCCGACCTGGCCGAACACGTGGCGCTTGGCGGTGGCCACATAGATGTTGCCCGGGCCGACCACCTTGTCGACCTGCGGCACGCTCTCGGTACCGTAGGCCAGGGCCGCGACCGCCTGGGCCCCACCGATGGTGAACACCCGGTCGACACCGGCGACACAGGCGGCGGCCAGCACCAGTTCGTTGACCTCGCCACGCGGGGTCGGTACGACCATCACCACTTCACCGACGCCGGCAACCTTGGCCGGAATCGCGTTCATCAACACCGATGACGGATAGGAAGCCTTGCCGCCCGGCACGTAAAGGCCGGCACGATCCAGCGGGGTGACCTTCTGGCCCAGCACCGTGCCGTCGGCCTCGGTGTAGCTCCAGGAGTCCTGCTTCTGCCGCTCGTGGTAGCTGCGCACGCGCTCAGCAGCCTTTTCCAGGGCCTCGCGCTGGGCCGGGGAGATACGGGTCAGGGCCAGTTCCAGGCGCTCGCGCGGCAGGATTAGGTCGGCCATCGAGGCCGCTTCCAGACCGTCGAAACGCTGGGTGAACTCGACCACGGCAGCGTCGCCGCGCTCACGCACCGCCTTGATGATATCCAGCACCCGCTGGTTGACCGAGTCATCGGACACGCTTTCCCAGCTCAGCAGATGATCCAGATGATGGGCGAAATCAGGATCGGCAGCATTGAGTCGGCGAATGGCGGTGGACGTAGTCATAGCGTGGGCCTCGATAATTGGCGAATGCTTGGGGACAGCAAGTCTCAGGCACCCGGATGGGCGCTGACGCTCAATAGCGATCGCGCGCCCCAGACTACCAAGCCATCCGCGTGGGCACCTGAGAATTCTGGCTATGACACGGATAGATGGGCGCGGCTCAACGCCGCGCGGGTGAGTCAGCTACGGTGTCGCGACTCCACTGCCTTGCGCAGGGTGTCGATCAGGGACTGGATACGGGCGTGCTGCATCTTCATCGATGCCTTGTTCACCACCAGGCGGGAGCTGATGGTCGCGATCAATTCCTGGGGCTCCAGGCCGTTGGCACGCAGGGTGTTGCCGGTGTCGACGACGTCGATGATCTTGTCGGCCAGGCCGATCAGCGGTGCCAGCTCCATCGAGCCATACAGCTTGATGATGTCGACCTGGCGGCCCTGTTCGGCGTAGTAGCGCTTGGCGACATTGACGAACTTGGTCGCCACCCGCAGCCGGCCCTTGGGCTCCTGTGCACCGACGGCACCGGCAGTCATCAGCTTGCAGCGGGCGATCTGCAGGTCCAGCGGCTCGTACAGGCCCTGGCCACCGTACTCCATCAGCACATCCTTGCCGGCGACACCGAGGTCGGCCGCGCCATGCTCGACATAGGTCGGCACGTCGGTGGCACGAACGATCAGCAGGCGGACATCGTCCTGGGTCGTCGGGATGATCAGCTTGCGGCTCTTGTCCGGATTCTCGGTGGGCACGATACCCGCTTCGGCGAGCAACGGCAGGGTATCGTCGAGGATACGGCCCTTGGACAGTGCAATGGTCAACATGGGAAAACCTGGGTCCTTCAATTAAGGATGTTGCAACACTCTAACAGACCGGGGCGCATTCATTGTAGGAGCCGGCTGGCTGGCGATTGCTATCTGTCAGTCAACATCGCTGTTGCCTGACACTGCGCTATCGCCAGCAAGCCGGCTCCTACAGGGACGGGACCAGCCCGTCACCAGCAATCACTAGCCTGGAACGCGACGGATCTTGGCACCGAGCATCTGCAGCTTCTCTTCGATGCACTCGTAGCCGCGGTCGATATGGTAGATCCGGTCGATCAGCGTATCGCCCTCGGCGGCCAGCGCCGAAATCACCAGGCTGGCCGATGCCCGCAGGTCGGTGGCCATGACCGGTGCGCCCTTGAGGACCTCGGTACCGGTGACGATCGCGGTATTGCCCTCGACCTGGATCTTGGCCCCCATGCGGTGCAGTTCATACACATGCATGAAGCGGTTTTCGAAGATGGTCTCGATCACCGCGCCAGTGCCTTCGGCAATCGCGTTGAGGGAGATGAACTGGGCCTGCATGTCGGTCGGGAACGCCGGGTACGGCGCGGTGCGCACGTTGACCGCCTTCGGCCGCTTGCCCTGCATGTCCAGCTCGATCCAGTCCTCGCCGGTGGTGATCACCGCGCCGGATTCCTTGAGCTTTTCCAGGACGGCCTCGAGGATGGTCGGATCGGTGTCCTTGACCTTGACCCGCCCGCCAGTGACAGCAGCGGCCACCAGGTAGGTACCGGTCTCGATACGGTCAGGCATGACCTTGTAGTTCGTCGAGTGCAGGCGCTCGACACCGTCGATGGTGATGGTGTCGGTACCGGCACCGGAGATCTTCGCGCCCATGGCGATGAGGAAGTTCGCCAGGTCGACCACTTCCGGCTCGCGCGCGGCGTTCTGCAGCACGCTGCGGCCACGAGCCAGGGCTGCAGCCATCATGATGTTCTCGGTACCGGTCACGGAGACGGTATCGAAGAAGAAGTTCGCACCACGCAGGCCACCTTCCGGTGCCTTGGCCTTGATGTAGCCACCCTCGACGTCGATCACCGCGCCCATGGCTTCCAGGCCACGGATGTGCAGGTCGACCGGGCGCGAACCAATGGCGCAGCCGCCTGGCAGGGCCACTTCGGCCTCGCCGAAACGGGCAACCATCGGCCCCAGCACCAGGATCGACGCACGCATGGTCTTGACCAGCTCGTACGGCGCGACCAGGGTCTTGATGGTGCGCGGATCGATTTCCACGGCGAGCTTCTCGTCGATCACAGGCTCGATGCCCATGCGTCCGAACAGCTCGATCATGGTGGTGATGTCGTGCAGGTGCGGCAGGTTGGCCACGGTAACCGGGCCGTCGCACAGCAGGGTAGCCGCCAGAATCGGCAGGGCGGAGTTCTTCGCCCCGGAGATGCGGATTTCGCCATCAAGGCGAACGCCGCCGGTAATAATCAGTTTATCCATAGGAATCTCGACGCCAATTCAGGCTCAGGTGCGCTCGGCCCAGGCCGCGCTGCTGAAAAATTTCATGGTGACCGCATGGATGCTGCCATCGGCGATCCACGGGTTCAAATGGGCATAGATGCTCTGCTGACGCTTCACCGGGCTCAAGGCCGCCAGTTCGTCGCTGATCACATTCAACTGGAAGTTGCAGCCCTGGCCCTCAACTTCAACCTGAGTTCCTGGCAGCTTTTCTTCAAGGAAGCTTTTTACTTCGGTGGCCTGCATGCTCAACCTCAATCGGCGCCCAACGCGCGCGGGTCGGTCATGATACAAAAAAGCCCCGCGCCTGCGAACCCCGCATTCGCAGGACTCTGACGGGGGGCTTCATGATTTGCCGCTATCAAGGAGCGTCAAACAGCTCGGTCAGCTCGGAAACCTCGGCGATTTCGCGCATTTCCCGGGACATGCCACGGATGCTGCAGGACTTGCCGAGCTGCGCCGCGTCGCGCATGAAAGCCAGCAGCAGGGCCAGGCCGACGCTGCTGGACTTCTGCACCGCCGAGCAGTCGACCACCAGGGCCGTCGCGCCACTCGAGCGGATCAGCGCCTGGCCCTGCTTGCGCAGGGCCGCGCCGGTGCTGTAGTCGAGTACGCCGGCCAACTGCAGCTCACCCGCTTCGCCCAGGCGAACGCTGGCCTCACTCACCGCCGCTATCCTTCTGCGGGTTCTTCTCGGATTCGGCCTTGGCCTTCTCCACTTCGCCCGCCCAGCCGTCGATGGTCTTGTCGAGGTTGTTACCGTTGCGCTGCATGGCATCGGCGAACTGGTCGCGGAACAGCTTGCCGATGTTGATGCCGTTGATGATCACGTTGCGCAGTTTCCACTCACCGTTGATCTTCTCAAGGGTGTAGGAAACCGGATAAATCGCGCCGTTGTTGCCCTTGACGGTCATGCCGACGCTGGTGCGGTCACCCGACTCGTCCTTGGGTGCATCGACGGTGATGCCCTGGTTGTTGTACTCGAGCAGCGCATTGCCGTAGAACTGGAACAGGCCACGCTTGAAGTTTTCCTGGAAGCGGGCCATCTGCTCGGGCGTTGCCTTGCGCGAGTACTTGACGGTCATGATGCTCTTGGAAATGCCTTCGGCATCCACCACCGGACCGACGATGGCGTTCAGCGAGTTGTAGAAGTCAGTCGGGTTCTGCTTGTACTTCTCGCGGTTGGCCGAAAGGTCGGCGAGCATCTTGTTGGTGGTGTCCTGCACCAGGTCATGGGCAGTCGGGGCAGCCACTGCATTACCCATCAGCGGCAACGCCGCAAGCAATACCAGCAGGCTACGGCGCAAGATAGAGATCATGGAAAAACTCCTCATTTGGCGTCTTTATTAACGGTATTGAGCAGGAATTTACCGATCAGATCTTCCAGCACCAGCGCCGACTGGGTGTCATGGATGGTCCCGCCATCCTTGAGCAGGGTGTCTTCGCCACCCACGCTGATGCCGATGTACTTCTCACCAAGCAAGCCCGCGGTGAGAATGGACGCGGTCGAATCAGTCGGCAGGTTGTTCACGCTTTTATCGACTTGCATGGTCACCCGCCCAGTGAAGTTGTCGCGATCCAGATCGATCGCCGTGACCTTGCCGATGGTCACACCGGCCATGGTCACCTTGGCTCTGACAGTCAAACCGGCGATATTGTCGAAGTACGCGTAAAGTTTATATGTTTCGGTATTTGCCGTCGGGGACAGTCCACTGACCCGCAGCGCCAGCAACAGCAAAGCCAGGATGCCGGCCAGCAGGAAAAGGCCGACACCGATTTCCAGGGTGCGGTTTTGCATCAGAAATCTCCAAACATCAAGGCGGTCAGAATAAAGTCCAGGCCGAGCACTGCCAGGGAGGCATAGACCACGGTCTTGGTAGTGGCACGACTGATCCCTTCTGAAGTGGGCTCACAGTCGTAGCCTTGGAACACGGCAATCCAGGTCACCACGAAGGCGAACACGATGCTCTTGATAATCCCCTTCAACACGTCGCCGTTGAAGGTCACGCTGTTCTGCATGTTGGCCCAGTACGAGCCGTCATAGACGCCCAGCCAGTCCACCGCCACCCACGAACCACCCCAGATTCCGACCACACTGAAGATCATCGCCAGCAGCGGCAGGGAAATGAAGCCGGCCCAGAGCCTTGGCGCGACAATGTACTTGAGCGGGTCGACACCGATCATCTCCAGGCTGGAGAGCTGTTCGGTGGATTTCATGTTGCCGATTTCCGCAGTCAGCGCGGAACCGGCACGGCCGGCGAACAACAGGGCGGTCACCACCGGCCCCAGCTCACGCAGCAACGTCAGGGCGACCATCTGCCCCACTGCCTGCTCGGAACCGTAGCTGGAGAGGATATTGAACCCCTGCAGCGCCAGTACCATGCCGATGAAGATCCCGGACACGACGATGATCACCAGCGACATCACGCCCACGGCGTGCAACTGCTTGACCAGCAGGCCAAAGCCACCGCCGATGCCACCGCGACCGAACAACACGTGAAACAGAAACAGCGTCGAACGCCCGAGCACCGCGAGCACGTCCAGGCCCGAGCGCCCGAACAGGCGAATTCTTTCGATCAATGATTGCTTGCGCATCAGCGCTTCCCCAACAGATCTGCGCGGTAATCCGGCGCCGGGTAGTGGAACGGCACGGGCCCATCCGGATTGCCGGTCATGAACTGGCGAATACGCGGGTTGTCGGCATTCATCAGTTCTTCCGGCGTGCCCTGCCCCAGCACCTGCCCGTCGCCCACCACATACAGGTAGTCGGCGATGCTGGCGGTTTCCGCCAGGTCGTGGGAAACGACGATACTGGTGATGCCCAGCGCGTCATTGAGCAGGCGGATCAGGCGCACCAGCACGCCCATGGCGATCGGGTCCTGGCCGACGAACGGTTCGTCGTACATGAGGATCTGCGGATCCAGGGCAATGGCCCGGGCCAGGGCAACACGACGCTTCATGCCACCGGACAGCTCGTCAGGCATCAGGTCGACCGCGCCACGCAGGCCAACGGCCTGCAGCTTGAGCAGGACGATGTCGCGAATCATCTCGTCCGGCAGCTCAGTGTGTACCCGCAGCGGAAACGCGACGTTCTCGAACACATCCAGGTCGGTGAACAGCGCCCCGCTCTGGAACAGCACGCCCATGTGCTTGCGCGCGTCGAACAGGTCGCCACGCGAGAGTGCCGGCAGATTCTGGCCGTTGACCCAGACTTCACCACTGCTCGGGCGCAACTGCGCCCCCATCAACCGCAACAGGGTGGTCTTGCCACACCCGGAGGGTCCCATGATGCCGGTGACCTTGCCCCGTGGAATGCGAATATCGACATTATTGAAGATGCTGCGCGCGCCGCGCTTGAAGGTAACCCCCTTCAGCTCGACCGCGTAGGCGTTATCGACGCTCATCTAAACTCCTTGCGATGCAGCCTCTGTCTCGGACTCCAGGCCCCTATAAAAGAGACGCGCACATCCTGAGCGGGCCGAACTGGTCGCGAACTATATCACTGCTGATACGAGCCGCCCAAGACCGGAGCCAAGCTTGTTCAGGGTAGGTACAGTCGGTCTTGACAGACAGTTGGGCGAAAACTGACAGCCGATACCTACGCCCATGGCGTAAAGAGCAACGATTCAAGCGTGAGGGAATTGCTCATTACCGCTATAATCGCGCCTTTTCATCGGGCTATACGATTTCTGACATGAGCCAATCCACCGACCTGATTCAATCGGCACAACGCACCATCCGCCTCGAACGAGAAGCCGTGGAAGGCTTATTGGCCCATATCGACGCAGATTTCGTACGCGCTTGCGAGATGATTCTGGCCAGCAAGGGCCGCGTGGTCGTGGTCGGCATGGGCAAGTCCGGACACATCGGCAACAAGATTGCCGCCACTCTGGCGAGCACCGGCACCCCGGCCTTCTTCGTCCACCCGGCGGAAGCCAGCCACGGCGACATGGGCATGATCACCCGGGACGACGTCATCCTGGCCTTGTCCAACTCCGGCTCGACCTCGGAAATAGTCACCCTGCTGCCGCTGATCAAACGCCTGGGCATCCAGTTGATCAGCCTGACCGGCAACCCCGACTCGCCGCTGGCCAAGGCCGCGGAGGTCAACCTCAACGCGCGCATCGAACACGAGGCCTGCCCGCTGAACCTGGCACCGACCTCGTCGACCACCGCCGCCCTGGTAATGGGCGATGCCCTGGCCGTCGCCCTGCTCGAAGCCCGTGGATTCACCGCCGAAGACTTCGCCTTTTCCCATCCGGGCGGCGCCCTGGGACGACGCCTGCTGCTGAAGGTCGAAAACGTCATGCACGCCGGCGACGAGCTGCCACAGGTGCTGCGCGGCACGCTGTTAAAAAACGCACTAATGGAAATGACTCGCAAAGGCCTGGGCATGACCGTGATCGTCGAAGCCGACGGTCGTCTTGCCGGGATCTTCACCGATGGCGACCTGCGTCGCACCCTCGATCGCACCATCGATATCCACAGCGCCCTGATCGAGGACGTCATGACCCCCCATGGCAAGACCGCACGGGCCGAAATGCTCGCTGCCGAAGCCCTGAAGATCATGGAAGACCATAAAATCAGCGCCCTGGTGGTGGTCGATGGCGAGGACCGTCCGGTCGGCGCCCTGAACATGCACGACCTGCTGCGCGCCGGAGTAATGTAAATGAGCACCGATCTGCTGCAACGCGGCAAGAACATCAAGCTGGCGGTATTCGACGTCGACGGCGTCCTCACCGATGGTCGCCTGTACTTCCTCGAGGATGGCAGCGAATTCAAGTCGTTCAGCACATTGGACGGCCAGGGCATCAAGATGCTGATGGCGGCGGGCGTGCAAACCGCTATTATCAGCGGCCGCAAGACCGTGCTGGTCGAGCGACGCGCCAGGAACCTGGGCATTCCCCATGTATTCCAGGGCCGCGAAGACAAGTTGGTGGTACTCGACGCCCTGCTCGCCCAACTCGGCCTAAGCTATGAACAGGTAGCCTATCTGGGTGACGACCTGCCGGATCTGCCAGTGATTCGCCGCGTCGGCCTGGGCATGGCCGTGGCCAATGCCGCCAGCTTCGTGCGTGAACACGCCCACGGCGTGACCCAGGCGCGGGGTGGCGAAGGTGCCGCGCGCGAATTCTGCGAGCTGATCCTGCGCGCCCAGGGCAGCCTTGAAGCGGCCCACGCCGCCTACCTGTAGAGCCTTTTATGCTGAGCAAGAAGATTCGCAACATTCTGCTGTTCGGAGTCATTGCCGCCCTGTTCGCGGCCGTTGGCTACTGGAACATCAGCCCGGAACGTTTCCTGGAGCAGACGGCTGCACCGGTGGACGACAAGGCCATCGACTACTATGCGATCAACGCCCATAGCGTCCAGTACATGCCCGACGGCAAGGTGCAGTACGACATGACCGGCGACAAGGTCGAGCACCTGAAGGTCTCCGATGTCACCCTGGTGACCAAGCCGGATCTGCAGGTCTACCGCGGCACCGCCTTCCCCTGGCATGTCCAGAGCGAGCGCGCCGAGGTCAACCCGGACGGTACCCAGGTCGAGCTGATCGATTCGGTACGGGTCGCCCGCACCGACGAAAAACAGCGCCATGTCATCATTACCACCACCCGGATGACAGTATTCCCACAGAAGCAATATGCGCAGACCGAGCAAGCCGTTAGAATCGACGGCCCCAACGGCGTGACCACGGGCACAGGCATGAAAGCCTATCTGGAAGAAAGCAGGATGCACCTGCTATCGAACGTAAGAGGACAGTATGAGTCTCGTTAAAACCCTCCCTATTTTGCTCAGCCTGGGCGCAGCACTGGGAAGCGTGAGCGCCTGGGCTCTGCCGAACGACAGCGAGCAGCCCATCCGCATTCAAGCTGACGACGCTCAACTGGATGACAAGCAAGGCATCGCCACCTACAAGGGCGACGTGGTCATCACTCAAGGCTCGATGATCGTCAAGGGCAACACCGTGACGCTCACCCGGACCAAGGACGGCGCCATCGACGTGGTGACCTCCGTGGGCAACCTGGCCTACTTCGAACAGAAGCAGAAGGCCACCGACCCACAACCCGTCCGCGGCTATGGCAAGACCATCCAGTACCATGCCCAGCAGAACCGCATCGTGCTGATCGACCAGGCCAAGGTAATCAACGAAGGCAACACCACCGAAGGCGAGAAAATCGTCTACGACACGGTGAAGCAGGTGGCGACCGCCGGCCGTGCCAACGGCAGCCCGATCACCACACCGCGCCAACGCATCGACATGGTTATCCAGCCGAAAAAGAAAACTGACGAGCACAAGGCGCAGTAATGGCAACTCTGAAAGCCCAGCATCTGGCCAAGGCCTACAAAAGTCGCCAGGTGGTGCGTGACGTCAGCCTGTCGATCGAAAGCGGACAGATCGTCGGCCTGCTCGGCCCCAACGGCGCCGGCAAGACCACCTGTTTCTACATGATCGTCGGCCTGGTCCAGGCCGATCAGGGCCGCGTCCTGATCGACAACCAGGACGTCAGCCACCAGCCGATGCACGGTCGTGCCCGCGCCGGGATCGGCTACCTGCCCCAGGAAGCCTCGATCTTCCGCAAGCTGTCGGTGGCCGACAACATCCTGGCAATTCTCGAGACCCGCAAGGACCTCGACAAGGCCGGCCGTCGCAAGGAACTGGAAAGCCTGCTGCAGGAATTCCACATCAGCCACATCCGCGACAACCTCGGCATGAGCCTGTCCGGTGGCGAGCGCCGCCGCGTGGAAATCGCCCGGGCCCTGGCGACCGCACCGAAGTTCATCCTGCTGGACGAACCGTTTGCCGGTGTCGACCCGATTTCCGTGGGTGACATCAAGCAGATCATCCACCACCTCAAGGCCAAGGGCATCGGTGTACTGATCACCGACCACAACGTCCGCGAGACCCTGGATATCTGCGAAACCGCCTATATCGTCAACGATGGACAGCTGATCGCCGAAGGCGATTCGGACACCATCCTGGCCAACGAACTGGTCAAGGAAGTCTACCTGGGCCACGAGTTCCGCCTGTAGGCATCGGGGAGCCCGATACCCGCCTGAGCGCATGGATTTTCGATAAAGACCACTGCTTTTTCCGGCTTTTTATTGTTACAGCGCTCTAGGCAAACACTCCGGCTTCAGGCATATAATTTGCTTATGTTTGGCGCTCCGGCGCCCTGTAGTGGATGGCGCATGCGCGCCGGCGAATAAGGTGTTAAGCCCCTGCCATGAAACCATCGCTCGTCCTTAAAATGGGCCAGCAGCTGACGATGACTCCGCAGCTGCAACAGGCCATCCGCCTGCTCCAATTGTCGACCCTGGATCTTCAGCAGGAAATCCAGGAAGCCCTGGAATCCAACCCGATGCTCGAGCGCCAGGAAGAAGGCGACGACTTCGACAACAGCGATCCAATGGCTGACAAGGCCGAGCAGAACACCACTCCCGAAATTCCGGAAACCTCCTACCAGCAGGAAGCGGCCCCCACCGTCGACAACATCGACGAAGGTGAATGGAGCGAGCGTATTCCCAACGAACTTCCGGTCGACACCGCCTGGGAAGACGTCTACCAGACCAGCGCCAGCAGCCTGCCCGGCAACGATGATGACGAGTGGGACTTCACCACCCGCACCTCGGCCGGCGAAAGCCTGCAAAGCCACCTGCTATGGCAGTTGAACCTGGCACCGATGTCCGACACCGATCGCCTGATCGCCGTGACCCTGATCGACTGCATCAACAACCAGGGCTACCTGGACGAGACCCTCGAGGAGATCCTCGAGGCGTTCGACCCGGAGCTGGACATCGAGCTGGACGAAATCGAAGCCGTCCTGCACCGCATCCAGCAGTTCGAGCCGGCCGGCATCGGCGCACGCAACCTCGGCGAGTGCCTGCTGCTGCAACTGCGCCAGTTGCCGGCCAAGACCCCATGGCTGAACGAAGCCAAGCGCCTGGTCACCGACTACATCGACCTGCTGGGCAGCCGCGACTACAGCCAACTGATGCGGCGCATGAAGCTCAAGGAAGACGAACTGCGCCAGGTCATCGAACTGGTGCAGAGCCTCAACCCGCGCCCGGGTTCGCAGATCGAATCCACCGAAGCCGAGTACGTGGTTCCCGACGTGATCGTGCGCAAGGACAACGAACGCTGGCTGGTGGAACTGAACCAGGAGTCGGTACCGCGCCTGCGGGTCAATCCGCAGTACGCCGGCTTTGTCCGCCGCGCCGACACCAGCGCCGACAACACCTTCATGCGCAACCAGCTGCAGGAAGCCCGCTGGTTCATCAAGAGCCTGCAAAGCCGCAACGAGACGCTGATGAAGGTCGCGACCCAGATCGTCGAGCACCAGCGCGGCTTCCTGGAATACGGCGACGAGGCCATGAAGCCGCTGGTGCTGCACGATATCGCCGAAGCGGTGGGCATGCACGAATCGACCATTTCCCGGGTCACCACCCAGAAATTCATGCATACCCCTCGTGGTATCTATGAGTTGAAATACTTTTTCTCGAGCCACGTCAGCACCTCCGAAGGCGGCGAATGCTCGTCCACGGCGATCCGCGCGATCATCAAGAAACTGGTTGCGGCGGAAAATCAGAAAAAGCCGTTGAGCGACAGCAAGATCGCTGGTTTACTGGAGGCACAAGGCATTCAGGTCGCCCGTCGTACCGTCGCCAAGTACCGCGAATCCCTCGGGATCGCGCCTTCCAGCGAACGGAAGCGGTTGATGTAACCGCCGGGCGTGCCACAGCGTTCCAGTGGCAAGCCACCAGGCTTGCCGCTTTATGCACTGGCAACGAAGGAGAAGCTGTATGCAAGTCAACATCAGTGGACACCAACTGGAAGTGACCGAACCACTGCGTGCCTATATCGGCGAGAAGCTCGACCGATTGGAACGCCACTTCGACAAGATCACCAACGTACAGGTGACAATGGCCGTCGAGAAGCTGAAGCAGAAAATCGAGGCCACTTTGCATATCCACGGCGGCGAGGTGGTTGCCAACGCAGAACATGACGACATGTATGCAGCGATCGACCTGCTGACCGACAAGCTGGACCGCCAACTGAAAAAGCATAAGGAAAAGAACCTGCACCTGCTCCAAGGTACGGGTCGCTAACACCCTCCCATGATTCGACTTGAAAATATCCTGACCCCCGGCCGTTCCCTGGTGAACGTGCCGGGCGGCAGTAAAAAGCGTGCACTTGAACAAATTGCCAACCTGATCAGCCGCGAAGTGCCCGATCTGGAAATGCAGGATGTCTACGAGAGCCTGATTGCCCGTGAAAAGCTCGGCTCCACCGGTTTTGGCAATGGCATCGCCATTCCCCACTGCCGGCTCAAGGGCTGCGAGGCGCCCATCAGTGCCCTGATGCACCTGGACGCGCCCATCGATTTCGACGCCATCGACGGTGCCCCGGTCGACCTGCTGTTCGTGCTGCTGGTCCCACAGGCTGCCACCGATGCGCACCTGGAACTGCTCCGGCAGATCGCCAGCATGCTGGACCGCAAGGAGGTGCGCGACCGACTGCGTAGCGCACCCAGCAATGAAGCCCTGTATCAGGTTGTCCTGGACGTACAGAACGGTCAGTAACCATGCGCTTGATCATCGTCAGCGGCCGCTCCGGCTCAGGTAAAAGCACCGCCCTCGACGTCCTCGAGGACAACGGCTATTACTGCATCGACAACCTGCCCGCCGGGCTGTTGCCGGAGTTGGCCGAGCGGGCGCTGATCCACACCGAACTCGCGCAACCACTGGTCGCCGTCTCCATCGATGCACGCAACCTGCCCAGCCACCTGTCACGCTTTCCCGAGTTGCTGGACGAAGTCCGCAGCCGGCATATCCACTGTGACGTGCTGTATCTGGATGCCGACGAGGAAACCCTGCTCAAGCGCTTCTCCGAGACCCGCCGACGCCATCCACTGAGCAGCGCCAACCGCTCGTTGGCCGAAGCCATCCGGGACGAGAGCAACCTGCTGGGACCGATCGCTGACCTGGCGGACCTCAAGGTCAACACGACCAACCTCAATCTCTACCAGCTGCGCGATACCATCAAGCTGCGACTGCTGAACCAGCCGGAACCCGGCACCGCGTTTCTGATAGAATCGTTCGGCTTCAAGCGTGGCATGCCGGTGGACGCCGACCTGGTGTTCGACGTGCGCTGCCTGCCCAATCCATATTGGAAACCGGAACTGCGCGAGCAGTCCGGGCTCGACCAACCGGTGGCCGAATACCTCGCAGCGCAACCGGACGTCGAGGAAATGTTCCAGGACATTTCCAGCTACCTGCTCAAATGGTTGCCACGCTTCGCCGCCAGCAACCGTGCTTACGTCACTATTGCCATTGGCTGCACCGGCGGGCATCACCGCTCCGTCTACCTGACCGAGCGCCTGGGTCAGCTCCTGCAGCAATCCCTGAAGAACGTCCAGGTCCGCCACCGCGACCTTAGCTGAAAGGATCACCATCGCGATGCCCGCTCTGGAAATCGAAATCATCAACAAGCTGGGCCTGCATGCCCGCGCTTCCGCCAAGTTCGTCGGTGTTGCCGGCCAGTACCCCTGCCAGATCCGGGTGGGCCGCACGCCCGAGAGCATGGTCGATGGCAAGAGCATCATGGCCATGATGATGTTGGCTGCCGGCAAGGGCACCAAGATTCACATGAAGACCGAAGGTGAGCAGGAAGACGAGGCCATGGCCGCGCTGGTGGCGTTGATCAACAACTATTTCGATGAAGGCGAGTAAGCGCCGCCCAACCTATTGACGTCGCTTCGACCGCCCGACAAGCCTGCTCCAGGGGAGCCGGCTTGGGGGTGAAGGCTACAACCGCTGGCTCCGTGTTCAGATCCCTCCCAACCAGCCCAGCAGCCGAACAACGAGCAAAACCACTCCCGCCAGCAACAACAGCCAGCCAACCCCATGGCGAAATAGTCGCCCTCTGCTCATTGCCACGGTTTCACTCTCCATCATCGGCTTTGGATCTTGTTGGTAGTGTGTGTCAGGCCAGGGCTGCGAGATAACGCCGCTCGACTTCAGGCCAATTGATCACGTTGTAGAAAGCGTTGATGTATTCCGGACGGCGGTTCTGGTACAGCAGGTAGTAAGCGTGCTCCCAGACATCCAGGCCGAGGATCGGCGTATTGCCGTTCATCAGCGGACTGTCCTGGTTGAGGCTGCTCTCGACTACCAGCTTTTTCTCCGGGGTTACGCTCAACCAGGCCCAGCCGCTACCGAAACGCGTCAACGCAGCCTTGGTGAAGGCTTCCTTGAACGCCTCGAAACCACCCAACTGCTCGTCGATGGCCTGGCCCAGCGCGGCCTCAGGCTCACCACCCCCCAGGGGACTCATCACCGCCCAGAACAGCGAATGGTTGGCGTGGCCACCCCCATGGTTGATCACCGCCGGGCGCATCTTTTCCGGCAACTGGCCGACGGCGGCGACCAGTTCCTCGACGGACCAGTCGGCCCACTGCGAGCCTTCAACGGCCGCGTTGAGGTTGGTGACGTAGGTCTGGTGGTGCTTGGTGTAGTGGATCTCCATGGTCTTGGCATCGATATGCGGTTCCAGGGCGTCATAGCTGTAGGGCAGCGCAGGCAAGGCGTAGGGCATTTCAATGAACTCCATGTTGATGACTCGACGGGACCGAGCCCGAAGAGGCCGTCCGGCTGTGGAGCAGACGGCTGGTACGAGGGTATTCGCCGTACTCGCTGATGAAGGCCAGCAGTTCGACATAGGTTTTGCTGCTCTGATGCAGTGCGGCTTCGCGCAACGCGGGAGCAAGCCGGGTGTCCTGCATCGCCTGCAGCAAGCGCTGGTGAATGGCGCACAGGTACTCGACGCTTTCCTCGGGTTGGTTGAGGCGCAGGTGCAGGTCCGCCAGGTTGTGGTGGGAAATCACGCAGGCGGCCACTGCCTCCTGCGCATCCGGCCAACGCTCGAACAGCACCTGCGCCAGGGCCAGCGCCTGCAGGTAGTGCTCGCGGGCATCGACCAGCTCGCCAAGGTTGAAATGACGGTTGGCCCTTTCGATCGTGCGTTTCCAGTGTTCCATGACGAACCTCCAGGCAATGCAGTGGTTACACGCCGCCAGCCGTGAGCTTTTCCGGATCCAGCAGGGTTTCCAGTTGGCTGCGGGGCAGATCGGTGTGTTCAAGCGCGACATCGATGATCGGACGGCCTTGCTGATAGGCCTTCTTGGCAATCTCGGCGGCCTTCTGGTAGCCGATGATCGGATTCAGCGCGGTGACCAGGATCGGGTTGCGCGACAACGCTTCCTTGAGCTTGGCCTCGTTGACCTTGAAGCTGGCGATGGCCTTGTCGGCCAGCAGGCGGCTGGCATTGGCCAGCAGCTCGATACTGCTCAACAGGTTCTGGGCGATGATCGGCAGCATCACGTTCAGTTCGAAGTTGCCCGATTGGCCAGCCACGGCAATCGTGCCGTCATTGCCGATCACCTGGGCGGCGACCATCGCGGTGGCCTCCGGAATCACCGGGTTGACCTTGCCCGGCATGATCGACGAGCCAGGCTGCAAGGCCTCCAGTTCGATCTCGGCGAGGCCCGCCAGTGGACCGGAGTTCATCCAGCGCAGGTCGTTGGCGATCTTCATCAGCGACACCGCCGTGGTCTTCAACTGACCGGATACGGCGACTGCGGTGTCCTGGGAGCCGATCAGTGCGAACAGGTTGCTGCCCGGCGTGAACGGTACACGGGTCAAGGCACTCAGCTGGCGGCTGAACAGCTCGGCGAACTGCGGGTGCGCATTGATCCCCGTCCCGACCGCCGTGCCACCCTGGGCCAGGGACTGCAGGCTCGGCAGCAGGTTCTGCAGATGCAGGACATTGGCCTTGAGCTGCGCCGCCCAGCCGTTGAGCACCTGGCTCAGGCGCACCGGCATCGCATCCATCAGGTGGGTACGACCGGTCTTGATGAACGGGTGAACCTGCTCGGCCTTGGCCTCGGTGACCTGCACCAGGTGCGCCAGGGCCGGCAGCAGTTGCTCATGCAGGGCCAACGCGGCACTGACATGAATGGTGGTCGGAATGATGTCGTTGCTGCTTTGCCCGCAGTTGACATGGTCGTTGGGGTTGACCGGCTCACCGAGCAGTCGGCTGGCGAGGGTCGCGATCACCTCGTTGGCGTTCATGTTGGAGCTGGTGCCGGACCCGGTCTGGTAGATGTCCACCGGGAAATGCTGCATGAAGTCGCCTTCGAGCAAGCCTTGGCAGGCATCGACGATGGCCTTGCCCTGCGCCGCACTCAGTTGCTTCAGTTCGACGTTGGCCTGGGCTGCCGCCGCCTTGGCGAGGATCAGGGCGCGAATGAACTGCGTCGGCATGCGCTGGTGGCTGATAGGAAAGTTGTTCACCGCGCGCTGGGTCTGGGCACCATACAGCGCCTCGGCTGGCACCTGCAGTTCGCCCATGCTGTCGCGTTCGATACGGGTATTACTCATCGGGAAATCCTTGCACCAGTTCAGTCAGGGGAATGGAAGGCAGCAGCGAACAGTTCGCCAACTGCCAGGCAAAGCTTTGCCAGCGACGCAGGCGGCAGTTGCACAGCGCCTGACGCTCCAGGTCGCGCAACGGCCGCCAGGCCTGGTCCAGGCACAACGAACGCCAGTGCCAGGGCAACGCGATATCGGTGGCCGTGTCGAGCAGCAGACGAAAGGACGTTTCGGCGATGGTCCAGGGCGAGGTGGGTGTGCAACAGGCCAGGTAGCGGCCTTCGGCAAGATAGTGATCGATCAGCCGGGGCTCGTCCGGCAGCAGTGCGCAGCGGACCTGGCGGCTCATCCAGCGCCAGCTGTCCAGATGGGATTGCTCATGCAAGGCAGAACTCATGACCCAGGCTCACTCGATAATGAGATTTATTATTATCTGATAATAAGAATCGAAACAACCCTGGAGTACAAGGGCTGGTGAGCAATGAGGAGCAATGGATAAGACTGGCGGGTGGCGAGCGGGCTTGCCCTCGCCCGGCTGCACGGCAGCCGTAGACGCTATGTGTCGATCAACCTGATGGTCAGGATTGGCAGGTTTCAGGGGGGCTGTGCCCCCCAGCGCGGGCAAGCCCGCTCACCACGAGGGAGATGGATCAGCTACCGGCGACGGTCATCCGCTCGATCAGCACCGAGCCGGTGCGGATGTTGCTACGCAACTCGAGATCGCTGCCAACGGCGACGATCTGCTTGAACATGTCGCGCATGTTGCCGGCAATGGTCACTTCCTGGACCGGGAACTGGATCTCGCCATTCTCGACCCAGAAGCCCGCGGCACCCCGCGAATAGTCACCCGTGACCATGTTCAGGCCGTGCCCCATCAGTTCGGTCACCAGCAGCCCGCGGCCCATGCGACGGATCAGGGCATCCTGGTCCTCGACCCCATGGGTGACGAACAGGTTGTGCACACCACCGGCGTTGGCGGTGCTCGGCAAGCCCAGCTTGCGTCCCGAATACGTGCCCAGGACATAGGACACCAGCGTGCCATTCTCGACGAACGGCTTGGCGTAGGTCGCCAGGCCATCACCGTCGAAGGCCGAACTGCTCATGGCGCGCATCAGGTGCGGACGCTCATCGATGGTCAGCCACTCCGGGAACAGCCGCTGCCCCAGCGCACCCTCGAGGAACGACGACTTGCGGTACAGGTTGCCGCCGGAAATCGCCGACAGGAAGCTGCCGAACAGCCCACCGGCCAGTTCCGCCGAGAACAGCACCGGGACTTCGCAGGTCGGTACCGGACGTGCGCCGAGGCGGCTGGCCGCACGCTGCGCGGCCTTCTGGCCGATGCTGACGGCGTCGGCCAGCAATTCGCCCTGGCGATTGACGTCGTACCAGTAGTCACGCTGCATCTGCCCACCACCTTCGGCGATCATCACGCAACTGAGGCTATGGCGCGTCGACGCCGAACCGGCGATGAAACCGTGGCTGTTGCCGTATACCCGGCAACCATGGGAGGTGCTCAAGGTCGTGCCGTCGGCATTCTTGATCCGGCTGTCGGCATCGAAGGCCGCCGCTTCACAAATCAACGCGCGCTCGATGGCCTGCTCCGGGGTGATGTTCCACTCGTGGAACAGGTCGAAATCCTTGATCTCCTTGGCCATCAGCGCCGCATCGGCCAGCCCGGAAGACTCATCTTCGGAAGTATGCCGGGCAATGGCCAACGCGGCCGCCACGGTTTCGCGAATGGCTTCGGCGCCACTGGCCGACGTGCTGGCCGAGCCCTTGCGCTGCCCCACGTACAAGGTGATGCCAAAGCCCTGGTCGCGGTTGAACTCGACCGTTTCCACTTCCCGCTGGCGCACCGAAGTCGACAGACCCTGCTCCACGGACACCGCCACTTCACAGGCACTGGCACCCTGGCGCTTGGCTTCGGCAAGAATCTGCTCGACCTGCTCCTGCAGTGCCGGCAACGCCTGCGGGCCGACGCTTTGTGCTGAACTCATGGTCTTCTCCACCCAGCTTTCTCCAATCAAATTCTGCGTTCGGTAACGCTCATCGAGCGAGTGGGCCGGACAAGCGGCCCCCGACTGGTTATCATGGCGGCGTTTCTTTGCGGACTGCCACCATGGTTGATTCTTACGACGACTCCCTCGATGGGGAGAAAAGCAAATCCCAGGTCAAACGCGAGCTGCATGCTCTGGTTGATCTCGGCGAGCGACTGACCACACTCAAGCCTGACCTGCTGGCAAAACTGCCACTGACCGACGGCTTGCGCCGTGCCCTGGCCGATGCGCCGAAGCACACCGCGCATATCGCGCGTAAACGGCACATCCTGTTCATCGGCAAGCTGATGCGCGACCAGGATATCGAGGCCATCCAGGTGGTGCTCGACCAGGTCGATGCCTCCACCAAGCAGTACAACGAGCGTTTCCACAACCTCGAGCGCTGGCGTGATCGCCTGATCACGGGCAACGACGACGTGCTGGAAAAGTTCGTCGGCGAATATCCCGACGCGGACCGCCAGCAACTGCGCTCGCTGATCCGCCAGGCCCAGCACGAGCTGGCGCACAACAAGCCACCGGCTTCCAGCCGTAAAGTCTTCAAGTACATCCGGGAGCTGGACGATACCCAACGCGGCCTGCGTTGAGTGTCGCCCCCGGGTGGGCCGCCATGCCGCTCACCCGGTCCCCTTCCCTCACGCGCCCGTGCCACCCACGGTGATCGCGTCGATCTTCAGGGTCGGCTGGCCGACACCTACCGGCACCGACTGCCCATCCTTGCCACAGGTGCCCACGCCACTGTCCAGCGCCAGGTCGTTGCCGACCATCGATACCCGGCTCATGGCTTCCGGACCATTGCCGATCAGCGTCGCGCCCTTGACCGGCGCCGTGATCCTGCCGTCCTCGATCAGGTAGGCCTCACTGGTGGAGAACACGAACTTGCCACTGGTGATATCGACCTGGCCGCCACCAAGGTTGGCGCAATAGATGCCTTTCTTGACCGAGGCGATGATTTCCGCCGGATCGCTCTCGCCGCCCAGCATGTAGGTGTTGGTCATGCGTGGCATCGGCAGGTGCGCGTAGGACTCGCGACGGCCGTTACCGGTGCGGGCGACGCCCATCAGGCGGGCATTGAGCTTGTCCTGCATGTAGCCCTTGAGCACGCCGTTCTCGATCAGCGTGGTGCACTCGGTCGGTGTGCCTTCGTCGTCGACGCTCAGCGAGCCGCGGCGACCGGCCAGGGTGCCGTCGTCGACGATCGTGCACAGGCTCGAGGCAACCCTCTCGCCAACCCGCCCGCTGTAGGCCGAACTGCCCTTGCGGTTGAAATCGCCTTCCAGGCCGTGGCCGACCGCCTCGTGCAGCAATACCCCGGACCAGCCGGAACCGAGCACCACCGGCAGCGTACCGGCCGGGGCAGGAATCGCCTCGAGGTTGACCAGCGCCTGGCGCAAAGCCTCGCGGGCATAACCCATGGCGCGATCCTCGCTGAGGAAGTAGCGGTAGTCGGTACGTCCACCGCCGCCATGCCCGCCGCGCTCGCGTCGACCGTTCTGCTCGACGATCACGCTGACGTTGAAACGCACCAGCGGTCGCACGTCCGCCGCCAGGCCTCCGTCGGTAGAGGCCACCAGGATACGTTCCCAGACCCCCGCCATGCTCACCGAGACCTGCTGGATGCGCGGGTCGAGGGCACGGGTGGCGACGTCGATACGCTTGAGCAGTTCGACTTTCTCGGCTCGGGTCAGGACATCCAGCGGGTTGTCCGGCGCATAGAGTTGCGCCACATCCTGCGCCGTGAATGCCTGCACCCGACCGTTCTGGCCGGCTCGGGAGATCGAACGGGCCGCACGCGCGGCAGCGCCAAGAGCCTCGAGGTTGATCGCGTTGCTGTAGGCGAAGCCGGTCTTTTCACCGGATTGCGCGCGAACGCCAACCCCCTGGTCAAGGTTGAAGCTGCCTTCCTTGACGATGCCGTCTTCGAGCGCCCAGGACTCGGAAATCTGCCCCTGGAAGTACAGGTCGGCGGCGTCGATGCCAGGCCCGGCCAGGTCACCCAGGACCGATTGAAGGTTTTCGATGGTCACGCCACCCGGCGCCAACAGGTGTTCGCTGACTGAGGACAACAACTCGCTCATAGGTTTTGCGCCTTATTTCGTCATTGCGATGCAGGTCGCTGTGCGCCCTGCGAGAAAAAGCGCCGGTGACTCGCCACCGGCATTCGCGCCCGGATGGACGCCTGTTCATTACTGTCGCGCTCGCCCAGCAGCACGGCTTCGCCCTGGTCCTGCTGGGCGACGATACGTCCCCACGGGTCGACGATCGCCGCATGCCCGAAGGTCTCGCGCGGCCCCGGATGCACGCCGCCCTGGGCGGCCGCCAGCAGGTAGCACTGGGTCTCGATCGCCCGGGCCCGAATCAGCACGTCCCAATGTGCCGCACCGGTGACGGCGGTGAACGCCGAGGGCGCGCTGATCAGTTCCGCGCCAGCCAGCCGCAGTTCACTGTAGAGCTCGGGGAAGCGCAGGTCATAACACACGCTCAGCCCGAGGCGCCCCACCGGCGTATCGGCGACCACCACCCGACTACCATGAGCATAGTCATCGGATTCACGATAACGACCCCGATTGTCCGCCACATCCACGTCGAACAGGTGCAGCTTGTCGTAGCGGGCGACCGTTTCACCCTGGTCATCGACCAGCAGGGAGCAGGCGTTGGCCTTGGCCTCCGGCTGATCGACCGGTGGCAGCGGCAATGTCCCGGCGACAATCCATAACCTGAGGTCGCAGGCGACCTGTTTCAACCAGGGCAGGATCGGCCCCTCGCCCAGCGCCTCGGCACGGCCGATCGCGGCCGCGTCACGACGCCCCATGGCGGCGAAGTTTTCCGGCAGTACCGCCAGCCGCGCACCACCTTCGGCAGCCTGTTCGAGCAGGCTGCGGGCCTGGGTCAGGTTGGCCAGCACATCGTCCCGGCTGACCATCTGGATGACGGAGAAAGTCATGGCACACTCCTTGGAAGACTGGCCACCATGCTACTCCATGGGGCGCTACTTGGATTTTTCAAAAGGCTTGTCGAAGGTGATTTTCGGTTCTTTCCAGGGGCCGGTGACGCTGTACTTCACGCTGGCAAAGCGGGCGACGCGGTCGCCAATCAGCTTGTCGATCAGGAACAGCGCACCACCGACCGCCGGCGCCCCGACGATCAGCGCGGCGATCGGCAGGTTGTTGGTCACTGGCAAGGTCACCAGCAGTTTGGCATCGACCCGGTCGTTGACCATGTCCAGCGTGCCATTGAGCTCCAGGTTGCTCGATGGCCCGGTCAGCACGATCGGTTCGCGGGTGACATACACGCCATCACTCGCCACCAGCAGCCCCTTGACCCGGTCATAGCTCAGGCCCTTGCCGAGCAGGTCGGAGAAATCCAGGCGCAAGCGACGACCAATGGAGTTGAAGTTCAACAGGCCGAATACCCTCAACGCCTGGGCACCGCCCTCGACCTCGACGAACTGGCCCTTGCGCAGGGTCGCATCGAGGCTGCCGGAAAAACGCTTGAGCCCGACCCAGGCAGGCGAGCCAGGCCAGCGACCATCGACGTCGAGGTGGAAGTCGTCACTGGTCACGGTCGGCGCAAAACTCCAGGCCTTGAGCACATCGGCCAGGTTCTTGCCTTCCAGGCGGCCGTTGATCCAGCTACCGGTACTGCCCGGCACACCTTCCCAACCGCCATTACCCTGCAGTTGCATGCCCTTGAGGCCGAGGTTGAGGTCGTTGAGCTGGATCCCCTTCGGGGTCGGCCGGACTTTCAGCGACCAGGCGCCCACCAGGTCCGGCCCCTGGAACAACTGGTCGATTGCGATATCCAGCGCCGGGATCTGCCGCGGGTCCACCGAGGCCAGCGGATCCGGGGCATTTTCGTCGGCGACCACGCTCGGATCAGGAGCAGGCAGCCGGACGTAGGCCAGCCTGACCCCGATCGGCGCGCCCTTGGCATCCGGCAAGGTCACGCTGCCCTTGGCCTGCTGGCTGTCGACCAGCAATCCCCAGGTCGCGCCACTACGAGCCATCTGCAAACTCACCTGGTCGAACTGGGTACCGAAACCGCTGAGTTTTCCAACCTTGAAATCCGCACTGCTGAGCAGCTGCTTGGCATTTCCCCCCGGATCCTGGCCGGCATAGCGGTCGACCACCGCTTTCCACGGCTCCAGATCCAGCTCCGAAAGCACGCCACGTACACGCAGGCCCCTGACCGTCGGCAACTGCGCGTCGCCATCACCGAGGAACAGTTCGCCACGGCCCTCGGCCAGCTTGCCGCCCGGGGCGGCGAAGGTGAAGTTCGCCAACTCGCCATAGTCGAACCAGTAACGCCGCTCGGCGCCCTGCAGGGTCATGCGGAACACACTGTCGCGGCCCTGGCTGGCCGGCATGCCGAAAGGCGCGGGCAAGTCGACGGCAACCCCCTTGAGGTTGGAATTGATCATCAACTGGCTGTCGGCACCGTCGAGGTTCAACTGCAACTGGTACGGCAGGTCACCGGAGACCGGCAGCGGCTGGCTGACACCCAGCCAGTCGGAAAGCTTCCTGATTGCCACCTGGCCCTTGGCGGTCACCCGGGTACTGAGGCTGCCGGGCTTGCCATCGGCACTGATCTGCGCGGTGATCGGCCGGTCGAACGCCTGGGCGCTGATCCCGTCGCCACTGAGCCCCTTGTCGCTGTCGAAACGGAAGTTGCCCTTGAGCTGGCTCAGCTCCAGGTTCGGGTCGGCCAGTTTCAGCCGCGCCTGGTCGGTGGCGAAATCCACCAGGATCTTCGGGGCGTCACCCTTCTCCAGCGGCACATCCAGCTTGACCTTGCCCTGCAGGTCACCCTCGCCCTGCCAGCCGGCAAAGGTCGGACCTGTGCCGATCGGCGCCTCCTGGAGAATCTTCAGGCCGTCGCCAAGTCCGCCAGCGAAATTGCCGTCAAGGAACATGTGCGGCGCCTTGCCCGGCGTCGAATGAGGGATGTTGACCATTACGTCACTGACCCGGGTGTCGAGCAACTGGCCCTTGCTGGCCTTGATCCGCACGCCACTGTCCTCGATGAACACATCACCGTTGACCTTGCTGACATGCGGCCAGCCCGGCTGGAAGGCCAGCTCGGCGTCATGCACCTTGAAGAACAGGCTGATGCTGCGCGCCGCGGCGATAGCATCGTGATTCAGCGAGCCCTGGTACTGGAAGAAGCCCTGGTCCACGGCACCATGCAGGATCGCGGTACGCAGCCATTCGTCCAGGGACGGGCTCAATACCGCCGGCAGGTATTTCGGGGTGAAACGCCCATCACCATCGACCAGGCCGACCCGCAGGTCCATGTAGTCTTCCTGTTCCTGGGCAAAGTGCAGGCGAATCAGGAAGTCGGCGGCAATCTTGCCCTCCTCGCCGAGCACCTTGATGTAGGGCGCGATCAGGGTGAAACCCTGCTGGTCGAGCTTCCAGGTCAGCCGGGCATTGGCCTGCAGGTACTGCCAGGGCTTGTTGAAGATCGGGTAGAGAAACAGCGAGAAATCCTTGCTGTCCATGCGCAACTCGCCATGGCCCAGGTCGCCGCTGATACTGCCGGTGACGTTCCGCGCCGCAGGTGCGCCGTGATAGGCGTCGAAGCCGACCCGTTCCAGGTTGGCTTCGAAACTCACGCGACGGTCGCCGGTTTCCTGCGGCCGGTAATCGAACAGCACATTGCGCAATGCCCCGGTGACTTTCAGGTGATCGATCACCGTGGCCAATCCTTGCGGCAGCGGCGCCAGACTGTCGAGCAGCGGGGTGATCGGGGTCAGGTCCAGGCGATCGGCCTGCACATGCCACAGCTCGCCGCTCTTGTCGGTCGCGGCACTCTGCTGCAGTTGCAGGTGGGATTCCCAACGGGTCTGCCCGAGGTTCATCGCCAACGAATCGAGCAGCAGGCTGAAGCCCTGGTCATTGCGCTGCAGGTAGGCATTGAGGGCCAGGTTCTCGATCTTCGTCGGCTTGCGGTCGGCGTATCCCCCCTTCAATTGCGGGGCATTGAGTCGTGCCACGGCGCTTTGCACCGTGCCATCGGCCCACTTCAGCCAGAATTCACCACCGGCCTTGAGTTCGGCGATCTTCCACTGGCCAGCCAGGCTGGCCGGCAGCCAGCGCGCCCAGTCACTCTGCGGCAGGCTCAGGTAGGCGTCGACGGAAGCCTTGCGCCACTCGCTGGGGCGCATGCGAGCCATCAGGTTGAGCGCCAGCGGCTGGCCGTCGGGCAGGGTCAGGCGCAGGTCGAGACGCTGGCGGCTGGGGCCGGCACGCAGGTTCAGGCCGACATAGGTCAGGGTCAGCGGTGACTCGCCATGGGGCTGCAGGGTCAGTTGGCTGCCCAACACCGACAACTGCTCGACGACCTGCAGGCGCGTCAGCAACTGTTCGGGGTCCAGCGGCTGGTCATCGGCCTGCCGGGGCAGCCCTTCGAGCGCCCATTGTCCGTCCTCGCCCTGCTTGAGGTTGAGTTGCAACCCATCGAGTTCGAGACGACTGATACGCAGCTCGCGGGCCAGCAGGCTGGCACGGATGTCCGGGATCACTTCGACATGATCCAGGCGCAGGGCCGAGGCGCCCGCGCCGACCATCACGTCGTGGGCCGACAGCACCGGGGCAAGCCCGCTCCAGCGCCCTTCGAGACTGCCGATGGAGAGCGGCATGCCCAGCGCCGCCTGGGCCTTGGACTCCACATACGCCCGATATTCGGCCACCAGCGGCACGAGTTGCCGCCCCAGGCTGACGTACAACGCCAGCAACACCAGCAGCAACGCACAGATACCCAGGCTCCAGCGGGTCAACGCGGCACCAAAGCGCGACAAACGCTCCATGTCAGTGGCCCCTCAGGCAGGATTCAATGCAAAGGCCAGCTTCAAGCAGTGCGGGCAATGTGTGTAGGAAACAGGGAATCAGAGCAGCACCACGTCATATTGTTCCTGGGAATACATGGTTTCGACCTGGAATCGGATCGTGCGCCCGATGAAGGCTTCCAGCTCGGCGACATTGCCCGACTCTTCGTCCAGCAGGCGATCGACCACCTTCTGGTTGGCCAACACTCTATAACCTTCGGCCTGGTAGGCACGGGCTTCGCGGAGGATTTCCCGGAAAATCTCGTAACAAACCGTCTCCGGGGTCTTCAGCTTGCCCCTGCCCTGGCAACTGCTGCACGGCTCGCAAAGCACCTGTTCCAGGCTTTCGCGGGTGCGCTTGCGGGTCATCTGCACCAGTCCCAGCTCGGTGATGCCGATGATGTTGGTCTTGGCGTGATCGCGCTCGAGCTGCTTCTCCAGGGTCCGCAGCACCTGGCGCTGATGCTCCTCGTCCTCCATGTCGATGAAGTCGATGATGATGATCCCGCCGAGGTTGCGCAGGCGCAGTTGACGGGCGATCGCGGTGGCCGCCTCGAGGTTGGTCTTGAAGATGGTTTCCTCGAGGTTGCGATGACCGACGAAGGCCCCGGTATTGACGTCGATGGTGGTCATGGCTTCCGCCGGGTCGACTACCAGGTAGCCACCGGACTTGAGCGGCACCTTGCGCTCCAGGGCTTTCTGGATCTCGTCCTCGACCCCATACAGATCGAAGATCGGCCGCTCGCCGGGGTAGTGTTCCAGGCGATCGGCGATTTCCGGCATTAGTTCGGCGACGAACTGTGTGGTTTTCTGGAAGGTCTCGCGGGAGTCGATGCGAATCTTCTCGATCTTGGGGCTGACCAGGTCACGCAGGGTCCGCAGCGCCAGGCCAAGATCCTCGTAGATCACATTCGGCGCACCGATGGTCTTGATCTGCGCGCCGATCTGGTCCCAGAGTCGCCGCAGGTAGCGGATGTCCATCATGATCTCGTCAGCCCCGGCGCCCTCGGCGGCGGTGCGCAGGATGAACCCACCGGCTTCCTTGATGCCTTCCTGGGCGACGCAGTCGCTGACCACCTTTTTCAGGCGCTCACGCTCGGCTTCATCCTCGATCTTCAGCGAGATGCCGACATGCGCAGTGCGTGGCATGTACACCAGGTAGCGCGAGGGAATCGACAGTTGCGTGGTCAGGCGGGCACCCTTGGTACCGATCGGGTCCTTGGTGACCTGCACCACCAGGCTCTGCCCTTCGTGAACCAGCGCGCTGATGCTTTCCACCGCCGGGCCTTCGCGCATGGAGATTTCCGAGGCATGGATGAACGCCGCGCGATCCAGGCCGATGTCGACGAACGCCGCCTGCATGCCCGGCAGTACCCGGACAACCTTGCCCTTGTAGATATTGCCGACGATGCCGCGCTTCTGCGTCCGCTCGACATGGACCTCTTGCAACACACCGTTCTCTACCACCGCCACGCGCGATTCCATCGGCGTGATGTTGATCAGGATCTCTTCACTCATGGCTGCGTCTCGTTCAGGCGTGTTCACAATTATTGCCGTTCACTGGGGTGCGGCAATCAGCGCACGATAAGGTTTTGCCAACAGGGTATGTCGAAACGGCCGAGCAGTTCTGCGGTTTCGCACACGGGCAAACCGACCACGCCGGAATAGCTGCCGTTCAGGCTTTCGACGAAAACGGCCGCCAGGCCTTGAATGGCGTAGCTTCCAGCCTTGTCCCGGGGTTCACCGCTGACCCAGTAGGTGTGTGCCTCTTCTGTTTTGATAGTACGAAATTTCACGAGACTGCGAACCACCCTCGACTCGCAACGTTCACCGTCCAGCACTGCAATGGCGGTCAGGACTTCGTGCTCGCGCCCCGACAGAGTGAGCAGCGTGGCCACCGCATCCGCCTCGTCCAGCGGCTTGCCGAGAATACGTTGGTCGAGCACCACGGCGGTGTCGGCGCCCAGCACGCAGGCCGCCGCGACCTCGCCCAGGAGCGCGCGCCCGGCTGCAGCCTTGCCACGTGCCAAGCGCTCGACGTAGGCCGCCGGCGATTCGCCGGCCAGGGGAGTTTCATCGATATCGGCACTGATCGCGGTAAACGGCACACCGATCTGGGTGAGCAGCTCACGCCGGCGTGGCGAGCCGGAGGCCAGGTAGAGCGGGTTCATCGAGACATCTCCTTGTCGGGGCTCTTCGCGCAGATCATCGGGCACCGGGAAATGGCCGACGATTCAATCAGTTGATTTTGTAGCGTCGGCGCAGCCCACGCAGGCCGAAGCTGACCCAGGGCCAGAGCAGCGCACTGACCAGGGCCGGCAGGACCAGCGCAAGGGTGGGCTGGCGGTTGCCGGTCAGGGCACTGAGCCACAACTGGACCAGTTGCGCCAGGCCGAAGATCACCAGGATCACCAGGCTCTGCTGCCACATGGGGAACATGCGAAGGCGCTGCTGCAAGGACAGCACCAGGAAGGTGATCAGCGTCAGGATCAGTGCGCTCTGTCCGAGCAGGGTACCGTAGAGCACGTCTTCGGCCAGGCCGAGCAGGAACGCGGTGACCATGCCGATCTTGTGCGGCAGGTACAGCGACCAGAACGCCAGCAGCAGTGCCAGCCACAGCGGACGGAGGATTTCCATGAACTGCGGCAACGGCGAGACGCTGAGCAGCAGGCCGATCAGAAAGGTCAGCCAGACGATCCAGCCATTACGCGAGAGAGTAGCGCCCGCCATCATTCCTCCTGCCGTTGAGTGGCCGCCGGCGGCTTGCTGGCTGGCTTGGCCGCGGGTTTGGCATTGGTCGGCCTGGCGGCCGGCGTGCTGTTGGTCGCGCCATGGGCCGCAGCCGCATTCGTCGTGCCATGAGCCGTCGGCTTGGCTGCCGGGGCCGTGGCGGCCGGAGCAGCCGGGGCTGCCGCCGGCTTGGGCACTGTCGCCGGCACCACCGGTGCACCCTCGCCCTGCTTGTCGGCCTCCTGGGCCTGGGCCGCGTCATTGGCCCGCTCTTCCGGCGTGCGGCTGTCGCTGAACACCAGCAACAGGTAGCGGCTGCGGTTCAATGCCGCCGTCGGCACGGCGCGGACAATAGCGAACGGCTGGCCGGAGTCGTGGATCACTTCCTTGACCGTCGCCACCGGGTAGCCGGCCGGGAAGCGCTGGCCCAGACCGGAGCTGACCAGCAGGTCGCCTTCCTTGATGTCCGCAGTGTCGGCCACATGCCGCAGTTCCAGGCGTTCCGGGTTGCCGGTACCGCTGGCAATCGCCCGCAACCCGTTACGGTTGACCTGTACCGGAATGCTGTGGGTGGTGTCGGTCAGCAACAACACACGCGAGGTGTACGGCATCAGCTCGACCACCTGGCCCATCAGGCCGCGCGCGTCGAGCACTGGCTGCCCGAGCACCACGCCATCGCGTTCGCCCTTGTTGATGATGATGCGATGGGTGAAGGGATTGGGGTCCATGCCGATCAGCTCGGCGACTTCGACCTTCTCGTTGACCAGCGCCGAGGAGTTCAGCAACTCGCGCAGGCGCACGTTCTGCTCGGTCAGGGCGGCCAGCTTCTGCAGGCGCCCCTGCAACAGCAGGTTCTCGGTCTGGAGTTTCTCGTTCTCGGCGACCAGCTCGGTGCGGCTGCCGAACTGGCTGGCCACGCCTTGCCACAGCCGTTGCGGCAGGTCGGTGATCCAGTACGACTGCATCAGCACCAGCGAGGCCTGGCTGCGAATCGGCTTGAGCACCGTGAAGCGGGCATCGACCACCATCAGCGCAACCGATAGCACGACCAGTACCAGCAGGCGCACGCCCAATGAGGGGCCTTTGGCGAAAAGCGGTTTAATAAGCCGCTCCTCCCAGGCAAATAGACATTTTATTCATACGGCATCAAACCGGCCTGGATGCAGATTGACAGAAGATAAACGCAACAGGCAGCACTGCAAAGTGCTGCCTGTGAACGGACCGTCATAGCGTCTGCCAGCGAACTCACTCGCTGGAGAGCAGGTCCATGGTGTGCTTGTCCATCATTTCCAGGGCACGGCCACCGCCACGAGCCACGCAGGTCAGCGGGTCTTCGGCGACGATCACCGGCAGGCCGGTTTCCTGAGCCAGCAGCTTGTCGAGGTCACGCAGCAGCGCACCACCACCGGTCAGCACCAGGCCACGCTCGGCGATGTCCGAAGCCAGTTCCGGAGGCGATTGCTCCAGGGCGCTCTTGACCGCCTGGACGATGGTCGCCAGGGATTCCTGCAGCGCTTCGAGCACTTCGTTGGAATTGAGGGTGAAGGCACGTGGTACACCTTCGGCCAGGTTGCGGCCGCGCACGTCGACTTCACGGACCTCACCACCCGGGTAGGCGGTACCGATTTCCTGCTTGATGCGCTCGGCAGTGGATTCACCGATCAGGCTGCCGTAGTTGCGGCGCACGTAGGTGATGATCGCTTCGTCGAAGCGGTCACCGCCGACACGCACGGATTCGGCATAGACCACGCCGTTCAGCGAGATCAGCGCGATTTCAGTGGTACCGCCGCCGATATCGACGACCATCGAGCCACGGGCTTCCTCGACCGGCAGGCCGGCACCGATCGCGGCCGCCATCGGCTCCTCGATCAGGAACACCTCGCGGGCACCGGCCCCCAGGGCCGATTCACGAATGGCACGACGCTCGACCTGGGTCGACTTGCACGGAACGCAGATCAGCACGCGAGGGCTTGGCTGCAGGAAGCTGTTTTCGTGAACCTTGTTGATGAAGTACTGCAGCATCTTTTCGCAGACGCTGAAGTCGGCGATCACACCGTCCTTCATCGGACGAATGGCGGCAATGTTGCCCGGTGTACGACCGAGCATGCGCTTGGCTTCGGTACCGACGGCGACGACACTTTTCTGGTTGCCATGGGTGCGAATCGCAACAACCGATGGCTCATTCAGGACGATACCGCGCTCGCGCACGTAAATAAGGGTGTTGGCTGTACCCAGGTCGATGGAAAGATCGCTGGAAAACATGCCACGCAGTTTCTTGAACATTGGAAAGGGACCCTGGGCAACGCGTGGGTAAAAAAGTGCGGCAAACTCTAACAACGACGGGGATTTTGGGCAAGGCGCCAATATGTTAAATTAGGCGTTTTTCCGAGCACCATCCCATACAATCGCGGCCATGTGACCGTGGAAATGCGGTAGTGTTCCACCAATCCAACATCCGGACAGCTTCCATTTTGTTTTCCACTGGAGATTCCCATGGCGCTTGACCGCTCCGACGTGGAAAAAATCGCTCACCTGGCCCGCCTGGACCTGGTCGCAGACGATATTCCACGCACCACCGAAGCTCTGAACAGCATTCTGGGTCTGGTCGACCAGATGCAGGCTGTCGATACCGACGGTATCGAACCCCTTGCCCACCCTCTGGAAGCGAGCCAGCGCCTGCGCGCCGACGCCGTGACCGAACGCAACAACCGCGAGGCCTATCAGTCCATCGCACCAGCGGTCGAAAACGGCCTGTACCTGGTTCCGAAAGTCATCGACTAAAGGGAAAGAGCCTGCAATGCATCAAATGACTCTGGCCGAGATCGCCCGCGGACTCGCCGACAAGAAGTTTTCCGCCGAAGAACTGACCCGTACCCTGCTGGCGCGCATCGCCCAGCTCGACCCGCAGGTCAACAGCTTCATCAGCCTCACCGAGGAACTGGCCCTGCAGCAGGCCAAGGCTGCCGACGTGCGTCGCGCCAATGGCGAGAGCGGTGCCCTGCTGGGCGCTCCGATCGGCCACAAGGACCTGTTCTGCACCCAGGGCGTACGCACCAGCTGCGGCTCGAAGATGCTCGACAACTTCAAGGCGCCCTACGACGCCACCGTGGTTGCCAAGCTCGCGGCCGCCGGCGCGGTCACCCTGGGCAAGACCAACATGGACGAGTTCGCCATGGGTTCGGCCAACGAGTCGAGCTACTACGGCAAGGTAAGGAACCCGTGGAACCTGGAGCACGTGCCGGGTGGTTCATCCGGCGGCTCCGCCGCGGCTGTCGCTGCGCGCCTGTTGCCAGCCGCCACCGCGACCGACACCGGCGGCTCGATTCGCCAGCCGGCGGCGTTCACCAACCTCACCGGCCTGAAACCGACCTACGGCCGTGTTTCGCGCTGGGGCATGATCGCCTACGCCTCCAGCCTCGACCAGGGTGGCCCGCTGGCCCGTACCGCCGAAGACTGCGCGCTGCTCCTGCAGGGCATGGCCGGTTTCGACCCGCAGGACTCCACCAGCATCGATGAGCCGGTACCGGACTACAGCGCCAGCCTGAACGACTCGCTGCAAGGCCTGCGCATCGGTGTACCGAAGGAGTACTTCAGCGCCGGCCTCGACCCGCGCATCGCCGAACGGGTGCAGGAAAGCGTCAGGGAACTGGAAAAGCTCGGCGCGGTGATCAAGGAGATCAGCCTGCCGAACAACCAGCATGCGATCCCCGCCTATTATGTGATCGCACCGGCCGAGGCCTCCTCCAACCTGTCGCGTTTCGACGGTGTGCGCTTCGGCCATCGCTGCGAGAACCCGACCGACCTCACCGACCTGTACAAGCGTTCGCGTGGCGAAGGTTTCGGCGCCGAAGTGCAGCGCCGGATCATGGTCGGTACCTACGCCCTGTCGGCTGGCTACTACGACGCCTACTACCTCAAGGCGCAGAAGATCCGTCGCCTGATCAAGAACGACTTCATGAACGCCTTCAAGGAAGTCGATGTGATTCTTGGCCCGACCACGCCGAACCCGGCCTGGAAGATCGGCGCCAAGAACAACGATCCGGTCGCCGAGTATCTGGAAGACTTCTACACCATCACCGCCAACCTCGCGGGCCTGCCGGGCTTGTCCATGCCAGCGGGCTTCGTCGACGGCTTGCCGGTCGGCGTGCAATTGCTTGCCCCGTATTTCCAGGAAGGCCGCTTGCTCAACGTTGCGCACCAGTATCAGTTGAACACTGACTGGCACACCCGCACCCCCCAGGGGTTTTGAAGCTGCTGCGCTCGGTAATGCTGCGTTGAAAGCTGGCTCGTAATGCTCATTGACTACAGTCAACTGCGCTTACTCGCCAGCCTTCGCCTTGCCTTACCGTCGCTCGCGACGCTTCAAAAGTCCCCTGGCAAGATTTGAGGAAAAACACCATGCAATGGGAAGTCGTGATCGGGCTGGAGATTCACACCCAGCTCGCCACCCAATCGAAGATTTTCTCCGGCAGCTCGACCACCTTCGGCTCCGAACCCAACACCCAGGCCAGCCTGGTCGACCTGGGCATGCCCGGCGTATTGCCGGTGCTGAACCAGGAAGCGGTGCACATGGCGGTGAAGTTCGGCCTGGCGATCGACGCCGAGATCGGCCAGCACAACGTGTTCGCCCGCAAGAACTACTTCTACCCGGACCTGCCCAAGGGGTACCAGATCAGCCAGATGGAACTGCCGATCGTCGGCAAGGGCCACCTGGACATCACCCTGGAAGACGGCACCGTCAAGCGCATCGGCGTGACTCGTGCGCACTTGGAAGAAGATGCCGGCAAGAGCCTGCACGAAGACTTCAGCGGCGCCACCGGCATCGACCTGAACCGCGCGGGCACCCCGCTGCTGGAAATCGTTTCCGAACCGGACATGCGCAGTGCCAAGGAAGCCGTGGCCTACGTCAAGGCGATCCACGCACTGGTGCGCTACCTGGGCATCTGCGACGGCAACATGGCCGAAGGTTCGCTGCGTTGCGACTGCAACGTCTCGGTTCGCCCCAAGGGCCAGGCCGAGTTCGGCACCCGCTGCGAGATCAAGAACGTCAACTCGTTCCGCTTCATCGAGAAGGCGATCAATAGTGAAGTTCAGCGCCAGATCGACCTGATCGAGTACGGCGGCAAGGTGATCCAGCAAACCCGCCTGTACGACCCGAACAAGGACGAAACCCGCGCCATGCGCAGCAAGGAAGAAGCGAACGACTATCGCTACTTCCCCGACCCCGACCTGCTGCCGGTAATCATCGAGGACGCCTTCCTGGCTGATGTTCGCGCCAAGCTGCCGGAACTGCCGCCACAGAAGCGCGAGCGCTTCCAGTCGCAGTACGGCCTGTCGCTGTACGACGCCAGCGTCCTGGCTTCGAGCCGCGAGCAGGCGGAATACTTCGAACAGGTTGCCAGCATCAGCGCCGATGCCAAGCTGGCGGCCAACTGGGTCATGGTCGAGCTGGGCAGCCTGCTGAACAAGCTGGGCGTGGAAATCGACCAGGCGCCCGTCACTGCCGAGCAACTGGGTGGCATGCTGCTGCGGATCAAGGACAACACCATCTCCGGCAAGATCGCCAAGACCGTGTTCGAAGCCATGGCCAACGGCGAAGGCAATGCCGATCAGGTGATCGAGGCCCGCGGCCTGAAGCAGGTCACCGACAGCGCAGCGATCGAGAAGGTGCTGGACGAAGTGCTGGCGGCCAACGCCGAGCAGGTCGAGCAGTACCGTGCGGCGGACGAAGCCAAGCGCGGCAAGATGTTCGGCTTCTTCGTCGGCCAGGCGATGAAGGCCTCCAAGGGCAAGGCCAACCCGCAACAGGTGAACGAACTGCTGAAAAGCAAGCTCGAAGGCTGACAGCGCCCAGGTGCGCAGGCCACCTTGTGGTGAGGGGGCTTGCCCCCGCTGGGCAGCGAAGCGGCCCTGAAACCAGCACACTCAGTGTCTCAGACGAGACGAGGTGTCTGGTTCTACGACTGCTACGCAGCCGAACGGGGGCAAGCCCCCTCGCCACAGATGCGCAATCGCAGCTCCACCGAGGATATCCGATGAAACGCCTGCTCGCCGCCTTTGCCTTCCTCTCCCTGTTGGCCGGGTGTGCCACCCACGACATCGACCCGCGCGGCTACGACGAAACCGGCACGGCCTCCTATTACGGTCGCCAGCACCATGGCAAGCGCACCGCCAGCGGTGAACCCTTCAACCAGAACGGCCTGACCGCTGCCCATCGCCAGCTCCCCTTCGGCACCCGGGTAAAAGTCACCAACCTCGCCAACGACCGCAGCGTCGTGGTCCGTATCAATGATCGCGGCCCGCACACCCGTGGGCGCCTGATCGATGTTTCCCGACAAGCCGCCGAAGAGCTGGGCATGCTACAAAGCGGTACCGCGCGCGTGCGCGTCCAAAGCCTCAGCGACTGACTCCGGGGAGCCCCGCCATTTTCGGATTGACCAACCTGCCGATCCTGAGCCTGATCCAACTGCTCGGCGGCCTGTTCCTGCTGCTCATCGGTGCCGAACTGCTGGTACGGGCAGCCGTACGCCTGGCTGCCAGCCTGCGGGTGCGACCGCTGCTGATCGGGCTGACCATCGTCGCCTTCGGCAGCAGCGCCCCACAGATGTCCGTCAGCCTCCAGGCGGCCCTCCAGGACAATGCCGATATCGCCGTCGGCAGCGTGATCGGCGGCAATATCTTCAATACCCTGGTGACCCTCGGCCTTTCGGCACTGATCATTCCCCTGCGGGTATCACGCCAACTGGTGCGCCTGGATATCCCGCTGATGATCGTCGCCAGCCTCATGGTCTTCGGCCTGGCCCTCAATGAAGAACTGAGCCGCTTCGATGGCGTGCTCATGCTCGTGGTGTTTGCGTTGTACCTGGGGTTGCTGCTGCGCACCTCGCAGCACAGCCAGCCAGCGCAATCCGCGTCCCAGCCGCAGCTGCCACGCGCCCCCTGGATCAGCAGCGTGCTCTGGATGCTGCTCGGCCTTGGCCTGCTGACACTCGCTGGCCACCTGCTGCTCGATGCCGCCGTGGAAGTCGCCACGGAACTGGGCCTGTCGGAGCGGATCATCGGCCTGACGGTGGTCGCGGTAGGCACCTCCCTACCCCAACTGGCCACCTCGCTGATCGCAGCCATCCGCGGCCAGCGCGACATCGCCGTCGGCAACGTGATCGGCGGCAACCTGTTCAACCTGCTGGGCGTGCTTGGCGTGACCGCGCTGATTGCCCCGCAACCGCTGTCGGTCTCGCCCAATGCGCTGTCGTTCGACCTGCCGGTGATGCTCGCTGTCGCGGCACTGTGCTGGCCGGTGTTCTACTCCGGCTACCGCATCACTCGCGCCGAGGGCTTGCTGTTTCTCGGCCTGTACCTGGCCTACGGGCTGCATGTAGTGTGGTTCACCACCGGCATGCCGATGGCGGTGCGGCTTGAACGCCTGATGCTGTTCTTCATCCTGCCGGCACTGTTGGCGTACCTGCTGTTCAGTACGCTACGAGCCTGGCGCCGCCAACACTCCCAGGAGCCACTGCAATGAGCGATCAGAAAAAAACCGGCATCGAGATGCGCCGCCAGGTCATGGGCGATACCTTCGTCGACCGCGCCCTGGGCAATGCCACCGAGTTCAGCCAGCCATTGCAGGATTTCGTCAACGAACACGCCTGGGGCGGCGTCTGGAATCGCGACGGCTTGCCGCTCAAGACCCGCAGCCTGATCACCCTGGCGGCACTCACCGCACTCAAGTGCCCGCAGGAGCTCAAGGGTCACGTCCGCGGTGCCCTGAACAACGGCTGCACGGTGGAGGAGATCCGCGAGGCGCTGCTGCATTGCGCGGTGTATGCCGGGGTACCCGCGGCGATCGACGCTTTCCGCGCAGCACAGGAAGTCATCGACGCCTACACGGCAAGCGAAAATCCCTGATCCGCACCGCCGGTTCCTCGACTAGACTCCACAAGCGACAACCCACCGGTGCAACTCCCAGCAGTCAGAGGCGTCACCACTGTGTCCGACCTGCACGGGAATCTACTGCATGCGCCCGCTCATGGAACGCCTCGCCCTACCGATCATGGCAGTGCTCATGGTCGGCTGCAGCACACCCTCCATACCCCGCTTGGCCCAGGATTGCTTCGAGGCCAGCGGGCGTAATTTCAGCGAAGTCCTCAACTGCTACAAGCAGGCCGAAGCGGCCAACCCGCTGAGCTACACCGACCGGGGCTCGATGCCATTTCCCGGCGGCGAGGTCCGCCACTTCATACTGAACTCGCAGCGCTGGTCACCCGACGACCAGGTCGTGCCCGAACAGTGGAAACACGATGTCAGGGTGTACATACCGGACAATGCCCTGCATGAAACCGCTCTATTGGTAGCCAACAACGGCACCAACAACCCACTACCCGGTTCCGAGCCGCAACCGCCGACCGACCTGCCGGCCGATGTCGCCCAGTCGATCGCCACGCAAACCCGGACCATCGTCATTTCGGTCAGCGACCTCCCCAACCAGGCCCTGACCTTTCACGACAGCGGTGCCAGCCTGCGCGAGGACAGCCTGGTGGCCCAGAGCTGGGCGCGCTTCCTCAAGGCCCCCGAGCGGCAGCCCTTCACCTCGGTGCATGTGCCCATGATGGAGGCACTGGTTAAAAGCATGGACCTCGCCGAGAGAGAATTACGCCCCTGGCAGATCCGCCACTTCATCGCCACGGGTGCCTCGAAACGGGCCTGGACAAGTTGGCTGGCGACGCTGAACGACGAGCGCATCACCGGCCTGATCCCCTTCGCGCTCGACTTCCTGGACATGGAAGAAGTGATCGACCACACCTACCGGGTATACGGCCAAAGCTGGCCGGTTGCCTATGGTGACTATCAACGCGAAGGCATCACCCAACAGTTCCATACCGCCAACTTCAAGAAGCTGGAGGCCATCCACGATCCGGCCCGCTACAAGGACAGCGCCTATGCCCACCGACTGTCGATGCGCAAGTACATCGTGAGCGCAAGCGGCGACGACTTCTTCCCCCCGGACAGCCTGAACCTGACCTTCGCACCACCCGGCCCGACCGCCCTGAGAATGATCCCCAACACCGGGCACGGCGGCATCAGGGCATTCGTCGCGCAGTCGCTGGTTCCGGTGGTGAGGCAATGGCAGGAGAACCTGGAAATACCGACCATCAGTGCCCGACTCCAGCGTGGAGCCGGCAAGGATCGATACGTGCTGAATTTCTCCAGGCGTCCCGACAAGCTGCTCTACTGGCAGGCCTGGAATCCGGATGCGAGGGATTTCCGCTACGCCTGCGGCATTCGCTACCAGGCGAGTGCGATCAGGCTGCCAAAGGGACTGAGTGTCGAGGTGCCCATACAGGTGCCCGGGAGTGGCTGGAGCGCCGGCTTCTTCGAAGCGACCTATCCGGGAGGACTGATCAGTACCTCAAGGGTCGAGATCGTTCCCGGAAGCTATCCAGAACGACGGCCGCCGGAACACGGGGCGGCCTGCAGCACCATTGTCGACCCGACGTCCCGCTGATACCGTCCAACGCGATCTAGATCCAGCCGCCCCACTGCAGGACGAAAATGCCGATGTTGGTCGTGACCGCCGCCATCAGCGTGGTGATCACGATGATCGCCGCCGCCAGCTCGTGGTTGCCGTTGGCGGTACGGGCCATGACAAAGCTGGCCGCAGCCGTCGGGCTGCCGAAGTAGAGGAACAGGATACCCAGCTCCGCACCGCGGAAGCCGCAGAGCCAGGCACCGAGCGTCGACAACAGTGGCATGCCGACCATCTTCACCAGGCTGGCGCTCAGCGCCATGTCGCCACTCTTGCGCAACGCCGCCAGGGACAGCGTGCCACCGATGCAGATCAGCGCCAGCGGCAGGGTCATCTGCGCCAGGTAGTTGCCGGACGTCTCCAGCCAGCCGGGCAGGCCGATGTGGAAATAGGCGAAGGGCGCCGCCGCGATCACGCTGATGATCAGCGGGTTGCTCAACACGCTCTTGCAGATGCTCCACGGGTCGGACTTGATCACCGGGCTGTAGACCGCCAGGACGATCGTCGACAGGGTGTTGTAGAACAGGATCACCAGCGCGGCGAGAATCGCCCCGAGGGAGATCCCGTAGTCACCGTACATGCTGGCCGCCAGGGCCAGGCCGATCACCCCGTTGTTGCCGCGAAAGGCGCCCTGCGTGTAGATCCCGCGGTCTTCCCTGGGGCAACGCCAGATCGCCCAGCCCCAGGCGCCGGCGAAGGCGACCAGGGTGGCGACGACGAAATAGCCCAGTACTGCCGGCTTGAGGGCCGAATGCAGGTCGGCATGCAGGATGCCGAGAAACAGCAACGGCGGCATGGTGACGTTGAACACCAGTGCCGAGGCGGTATGGATGAAGTTGTCGTTGATCCAACCGATGCGCTTGAGCGCCACGCCGAGGAACAACATGGCGAAGACCGGCGCGGTGATGGTCAATGTATCGAGAAAGATGGCCAGCATTGCCCTGAGAACCCGTTGCCTGTCGTTAGGAGGCTAATGATACGGCAAAGCCGGCCGTTCTGCCCGAACGGCTCAGGCAAATTGCGCGCGCATCCAGGCCTGGTACTCGGCGACGCCGGCCTCGCCCTCCCGAGGGGCCCAGGCGGCCATCTCGCCCTCGCCCACCGGGCGATAGGGACCGGCCTTGCATTCGAACATCACGGTATCGGGTTCGAGCACGACCAGGCTGTGGAACACGCCAGCCGGCAAGTCCACCGCCGGGCACTCGCCGCCAGCCTGCAACACGCGCCGGGCCAGCACCTGGCCGTCCTCGTCGAACACCAGCAGGCCCAGGCTGCCTCGAAGCACCAGCAGGGTCTCCGCCTTGTCCGCACTCAGGTGCCGATGGGGCGGCACATAGGTGTTCGGCTGCAGGCCGACCGCCATGCGATGGCAGGGCTCTTCCATCTGATGGAAGTTGTGGTGCGTGCGCCCGCGGGGGCTGGCCGCCGCTTTTGCGGCCAGGTCGGCGAACAGCGCGGAATCGAGAAAGCTGGGCGCGGCCATGGCTTACATGCCCTTGACGGCGAAGATACCGGCAGCGTTGCGCCAGTAGCCCTTGTAGTCCATGCCATAGCCGAAGATGTAGCGGTCGATGCAGGGCAGTCCGACGTAGTCGGCCTTGAGGTCCGGACGGGCCTTGCGGTCGTGCTCCTTGTCGATCAGCACGGCGGTGTGGACCTGGCGGGCACCGGCGTGCTTGCAGAAGTCGATGATCGCGCCGAGGGTATGCCCCTCGTCGAGAATGTCGTCGATGATCAGCACGTCACGGTCGATGAACGAGACTTCCGGCTTGGCCTTCCAGAACAGCTCGCCGCCGCTGGTTTCGTTGCGATAGCGGGTGGCGTGCAGGTAGGAGGCTTCCAGCGGGAAGTCGAGATGGGTCAGCAGCTTGCCGGAGAAGATCAGACCGCCGTTCATCACGCAGAACACCACCGGGTTGCGCTCGGCCAGGTCGGCATTGATCTGTGCGCCGACACGGGCGATGGCCGCCTCGACTTCAGCGTTGGTGTACAGGCAGTCGGCTTCGCGCATGACTTGACGGATATGCTCGAGATCAGCGGACATGGCGCTCTCCATAGGGTGCTCAAATAGGACTTGTGCAGGGGGCTGCGCAAGAAAAGCGGGCAAAGGTACGCACCCGCGCAGGCCAGATCAAGCGTTTCTGGACTAACGTACTACGGGTCTATAGGACATAAACCCCGGATAGATTAATCTAGGCCGGTTTTTTTGCCCGCCGTCGGAGCCTTTCCCTATGCCCATCCGTGAGATCCGCCACCCGCTGATCCGTCACAAGCTCGGCCTCATGCGCCGCGCAGACATTAGCACGAAGAACTTCCGTGAGCTTGCCCAGGAAGTCGGAGCGTTGCTGACCTATGAGGCGACCAAGGACCTGCCCCTCGAAACCTACAACATCGATGGCTGGTGCGGCACCGTACAAGTCGAGAAAATCGCCGGTAAGAAAATTACCGTGGTCCCGATCCTGCGTGCCGGCATCGGCATGCTCGAAGGTGTGCTCAGCCTGATCCCGGGCGCCAAGGTCAGCGCCGTGGGCGTGGCCCGCAACGAGGAAACCCTCGAGGCCCATACCTATCTGGAAAAACTGGTGCCGGAAATCGACGAGCGCCTGGCGATGATCATCGACCCGATGCTCGCCACCGGTGGCTCGATGGTCGCCACCATCGACCTGCTGAAGAAAGCCGGCTGCAAGGAGATCTGCGCCATGGTGCTGGTCGCCGCGCCGGAAGGTATCGCCGTGGTCGAGAAGGCTCACCCGGACGTGACCATCTACACCGCCTCCATCGATCAGAAACTGAACGAGCAGGGCTACATCATCCCAGGCCTGGGCGATGCCGGTGACAAGATCTTCGGCACCAAGCAGAAGGACGCCTGAGCATGCGGGATGAGTTCAACGACCCGCTCTGGCGCACGGTACTGTCCGGCGCGCAGATGCTCTTCGTGGCCTTTGGCGCGCTGGTGCTGATGCCGCTGATCACCGGCCTGGACCCGAACGTCGCGCTGTTCACCGCGGGCCTTGGGACTCTGCTGTTCCAGCTGGTCACCGGCCGCCAGGTACCGGTGTTCCTGGCGTCGAGCTTCGCCTTCATCACCCCGATCATTCTCGCCAAGGGCCAGTTCGGCCTGGCCGCGACCATGGGCGGCGTGATGGCGGCGGGTTTCGTCTACACCTTCCTCGGCCTGGCCGTGAAGATCAAGGGCACCGGCTTCATCGACCGGCTGCTGCCGCCGGTGGTGATCGGCCCGGTGGTGATATCCATCGGCCTGGCCATGGCGCCGATTGCCGCGAACATGGCGATGGGCAAGGCCGGTGACGGTAGCGAACTGATTCCCTACCGCACGGCGATGCTGATTTCCATGCCGGCGCTGCTGACCACCCTGATCGTCGCGGTGTTCGGCAAGGGGATCTTCCGCCTGGTACCGATCATCTCGGGCGTCCTGGTGGGGTTTGCCCTGTCGTTCTACTTCGGCGTGGTCGACACCGCGAAGATCGCTGCCGCGCCATGGCTGGCCCTGCCGCACTTCACCGCACCGGAGTTCAACTGGCAGGCCATCCTGTTCATCGTCCCGGTGGCACTGGCCCCGGCGATCGAACACATCGGCGGCGTGATCGCGGTCGGCAGCGTGACCGGCCGCGACTACCTGAAGAAGCCCGGCCTGCATCGCACGCTGCTGGGTGACGGCCTCGCCACCACGGCGGCCGGCCTGTTCGGCGGCCCGCCCAACACCACCTATGCCGAGGTGACGGGCGCGGTGATGCTGACCAAGAACTACAACCCGAAGATCATGACCTGGGCGGCGGTCTTCGCCATTGCCCTGGCTTTCATCGGCAAGTTCGGCGCGCTGCTGCAAAGCATTCCGGTACCGGTAATGGGCGGGATTCTCTGCCTGCTGTTCGGTTCGATCGCGGCGGTGGGCATGAACACCCTGATCCGCCACAAGATCGACCTGGGCGAAGCGCGCAACCTGGTGATCGTCTCGGTCACGCTGGTGTTCGGCATCGGTGGCGTCCTGGTGGGTAGCGGCACCGGCCCCGACGACTTCGGCCTCAAGGGCATCGCCCTGTGCGCTGTCGTCGCGATCGCGCTGAACCTGATCCTGCCGGGCAATGACGGCTGGAAGAAGAACAAGGCCGACGAACCGCTGGTGTAATCGCTGCCGCTCACCACAAGGCCAGCCCCTTGTGGTGAGCGGGCCTGTGGCGAGCGGGCTTGCCCGCGCTCGGCGGCAAAGCCGCCGTAAAATCAGACATCTCGTTCTACCTGACACAGCGCGCTTGCTGGTTTTAGGGGCGCTTCGCGCCCCAGCGCGGGCAAGCCCGCTCGCCACAAAAGCCCGTCTACCACAAAGATGCGCCAGTCGTTAAGCCTTTACGGCCAATGGTGCCCGCTCACAGAGCGTGTTCAGCGCCGCCGCCCACTGCGGATCGTCGTTCAGGCACGGTACCAGCACCAACTCCTCGCCTCCCGCCTCGATGAACTGCTCGCGCCCACGATCCCCGATCTCCTCCAGGGTCTCGATGCAGTCGGCGACGAATGCCGGGCACATCACCAGCAGTTTCTTCACCCCGGCCTTGGCCAACTCATCCAGACGCGCCTCGGTGTAGGGCTCGATCCACTTCGCCCGCCCCAACCGGGACTGGAACGACACCGACCACTGCCCCTCGGACAACCCCATGTGCTCGGCGAACGCCGCTGCCGTGCGCAGGCATTGGGCCCGATAGCAGGTGGCAAGTACCGCAGGCGAAGCGTTGCGGCAGCAGTCCGCATCCTTGAGGCAATGGCTGCCGGTGGGATCGAGCTTGGTCAGGTGGCGCTCCGGCAAACCATGGAAGCTCAGCAGCAGGTGATCGAAGCCCTGCTCCAGATGCGGCCTGGTACTGGCGACCAGGGCTTCGATGTACTCCGGCTGGTCGTAGAACGGCTGCAGGATGGAGAACTGCACATCCAGGTTTCGCTCCCTGACCACCCGCCGTGCCTCCTCGATCACCGTGGTCACGGTGCTGTCGGCAAATTGCGGATACAACGGCGCCAGCGTCACCTTGCGGATGCCCTGTGCCGCCAACCGGGCCAGCGTCGACTCGATCGACGGCTCGCCATAACGCATTGCCAGCTCCACCGGGCCCTGGCGCCACTGCTCGGTCATGCGTTGCTGCAGGCGACGGCTCAGCACCACCAGCGGCGAACCCTCGTCCCACCAGATCGAGGCATAGGCATGCGCCGACTGCTCGGGTCGCTTGATCAGGATCAGCGATACCAGCAAACGCCGAACCGGCCAGGGCAGGTCGATCACGTACGGGTCCATCAGAAACTGATTGAGATAACTGCGCACGTCGGCCACCGAGGTGGAAGCCGGCGAGCCCAGGTTGACCAGTAGCAACGCGTGATCAGTCATGCAATGTCCTATGTCAAAGGCGGCCCGACAGATCGTCGAGGGCCGCGGGCAGATCGGTAAACTGAAACTCGAACCCCGCCGCCAGCAGGCGCTTGGGCATCGCACGCTGGCCACCGAGCAGCAACTGCGACAATTCGCCGAGGCCGACTCGCAATACCAGGCCCGGCAACGGGATCAGTGCCGGGCGACGCAACACCCGGCCCAGTGCCCTGGCGAAGTCACGGTTGCGCACCGGCTTGGGGGCGCAGGCATTATAGGGACCGCTGGCATCACTGCGGTGCAGAAGAAAATCAATCAGGGCGATTTGATCGCGCAGATGAATCCACGGCATCCACTGCCGACCGTTGCCGATCGGGCCTCCCAGGCACAATTTGAACGGCAGCAGCAGGCGCGACAAAAAGCCGCCCTCGGCCGCCAGCACCAATCCCGTTCGCAGCAACACCACGCGCATGCCCAGGGCCTGCGCGCGCAAGGCGGTCTCTTCCCAGGCGATACAGAGCTGGCTGGCGAAATCCTCGCTGACCGGTGGTGAATCCTCTGTCAGCTCACGCTCGCCACCATCGCCGTACCAACCCACCGCCGAACCGGAAATCAGCACGGCCGGACGTTGTTCGAGACCCTCGAGCCAGGCCAGCAGAGTTTCGGTCAGCTGGATCCGGCTGCTCCAGAGCAACGCCTTGCGCCGGTGTGTCCAGGGCCGCTCGGCAATCGGTGCACCGGCCAGGTTGACCACCGCGTCCAGCGGCTCCCCGGCCAGATCCTCCAGATGCCGCACGCCACGCACCTGCGCTCCGCAAAGACGAGCGACCTCTTCGGGACGCCGACTCCAGACCGTCAGGCGATGCCCCTGCGCCAGCCAGTGCTCGCACAACCGCCGCCCGATCAAACCAGTACCGCCTGTCAGCAATATGTGCATGAAAGCGTCCTCGCGTAACGTTTTGCCAAGAGCGTTAGTCTACTTTTATAGGCAGGGCTCTTTTCTTCTCGACTGATTTAACAATAGGACAGCTTCAGACGACAGGAACGTCGCGACTTATACCTAAAATTAGGATTGTACAGGTTTTACCGACGGCGTAGTCTGTGCAAACAGGTAACGAGGTCCCTATGACTGTACCTATCGCAATAATCGGTGCCGGTATCGCCGGACTGTCAGCCGCTCGCGCACTCCACGACGCCGGGCACGCCATTGAATTGTTCGACAAGAGCCGCGGCAGCGGCGGGCGCATGTCGAGCAAGCGCAGCGACGCCGGGTCGCTGGACATGGGCGCCCAGTACTTCACCGCACGCGACCGCCGCTTCGTCAACGAGGTGCAACGCTGGCAGGGCCAGGGCTGGGTCGCCGAGTGGGATCCCAAGCTCTACACCTGGCAGAACGGCCAGCTCAACCTCTCGCCGGACGAGCAGACCCGCTGGGTCGGCAGCCCGCGCATGAGCGCCATCACCCGCGGCCTGCTCGGAGAGCTGCACAGCCATTTCAGCTGCCGGATCACCGAGGTCTTCCGCGGCGAACAGCACTGGCACCTGCAGGATGCCGAAGGCGGCACCCACGGCCCGTTCAGCCATGTCGTCATTGCCACGCCGGCCCCCCAGGCGACGGCGCTGCTCGCCGCCGCGCCGAAACTGGCCGGGGCCGCCGCCGGCGTGCAGATGGAGCCGACCTGGGCCGTCGCGCTGGCCTTCGAAAACGCGCTGGATACGCCCATGGAAGGCTGCTTCGTGCAGGACAGCCCGCTCGACTGGCTGGCCCGCAACCGCAGCAAGCCGGGGCGCGACAGCCACCTCGACACCTGGGTCCTGCATGCCACCAGCAGTTGGAGCAAGCAGCACCTGGACCTGTCCAAGGAAGCGGTGATCGAACAGTTGCACGGGGCTTTCGCCGAACTGCTGCACATCACCATGCCGGCGCCAGCCTTCACCCTCGCCCACCGCTGGCTCTATGCCCGACCGGCCGGCGCACGCGAATGGGGAGCCCTGGCCGACGCCGACCTGGGCCTGTACGTATGTGGCGACTGGTGCATGTCCGGCCGGGTCGAAGGCGCCTGGCTCAGCGGCCAGGAAGCGGCACGCCGGCTGCTGGAACACCTGGCGTGAATCGCATCAACCCGCGCAAGCTGCTGCTGTCGAAATGGACAGCAGCCCACCCGCAACACCGGGAGAAGCACTTCCTGGTCACCGAGCTGTTCCATGATGAAACCGGCACCTTGGTGCTGGAACTCGAACTGCAAGCGGTACTGACCCGACGCAACCAGCGCATCCCCTGGCAACACCTGCAGGACGCCGAACGATGGCGCATGGGCTGGCAATAAGCCGGCCATGGCAAACCTGTACAAAGAATTTGACTTGTACAAGATAGAACCTATGATGAGACTTAGTTGTACAAGAATTCGTCCTTGTACAAGTAAATCGTCGAGGTTCTGCAATGTCCACACCCAGCCCTTCTTCCCCCAAGCCGAAGCTCGCCATCAGCGCCTGCCTGATGGGCGACGAAGTGCGCTACAACGGCGGACACAAGGAGTCGCGGTTGTGCAGTCGGATTCTCAGCGAGCACTTCGACTTTGTTCCCGTCTGCCCGGAAATGGCGATCGGCCTCGGAACACCCCGCGAGCCCATCCGCCTGGTCGGTGACCCCGCGCAACCCAGAGCCGTGGGCACGGTTCACCCGGACAACGACGTCAGCCAGGCGCTGCTCGACTACGGCACACGCATGGCCGGCCAGCTGACCGATATCTGCGGCTACATCTTCATGCAGAAATCGCCGTCCTGCGGACTGGAACGGGTCAAGGTCTACCAGGATCACGGACGCCCCGCCGAGCATGCCGGTCGTGGCCTGTTCGCCGCAGCCTTCTGTGCCCTGCACCCCGACCTGCCGGTGGAGGAAGAGGGACGCCTGAACGACCCGGTACTGCGCGAGAACTTCCTGATCCGGGTATTCGCCTACGCCGACTGGCAGCAACTGCTCGCCGCCGGCCTGAGCCGTCGCGCCCTGACCGACTTCCACTCGCGCCACAAGTACCTGCTGATGGCCCACAACCCGATGCAGTACAAGGTCCTCGGCCATCTGCTGGGCAGCATGGGCAAGTCCGATCCGAACGAGGTCGGCCCGCGCTATTTCAGCCAACTGATGGCCGCGCTGAAGAAATGCGCCACCCGCCGTACCCACACCAATGTCCTGCAGCACCTCAGTGGCTACCTGAAGCATTCCCTCAGTACCGAGGACAAGCAGGAAATGCAGCAGGTCATCGGCCAGTACCGCCTCGGCATCATCCCGCTGGTGGTACCGCTGACCTTGCTCAAGCATCACTTTCGCCAGCACCCCGATCCCTACGTGGGGCTGCAGGTCTACCTGCAACCCCATCCGGAAAACCTCAGCCTGCGCAACTCGATCTGATCATGTCCAGACCCCTTGCCGAGGACGATGAGTCCTCCCCCGATTACGTCAGCGCCCTGGCCGCCGGCTGGTTGCCGATTCGCGAAGTCGCCCGGCAGACGGGCGTCAATGCCGTCACCCTGCGCGCCTGGGAACGCCGTTATGGCCTGATCGTGCCGCATCGCACGGCCAAGGGACACCGGCTGTTCTCCAGCGATCACGTGCAGCGTATCCAGGCGATCCTGACCTGGTTGAACCGTGGCGTCGCGGTACGCCAGGTCAAGCAGTTGCTCGACAGCCAACAGCCCCCTACCGAGGCACCGGCAAACGACTGGCACCGCCTGCACCAGGAACTGGTCCAGGCCATCGGCCGCCTGGATGAACGCCAGGTCGACGACCGCTTCAACCAGGCAATGTCGCTGTACCCACCCCGCACCGTCTGCGAACAATTGCTGATCCCGCTGCTGGACGAACTCGAACAACGTTGGCAGGGCCAGTTCGGCGGGCAGATGGAACGGGTGTTCTTCCATTCCTGGCTACGCAGCAAGCTGGGCGCCCGGATCTACCACAACAACCGTCAGCTCAAGGGCCAGCCGCTGCTGCTGGTCAACCAGTCGGACCTGCCGCTCGAACCCCATCTGTGGCTGACCGCCTGGCTGGCGAGCAGCGCCGACTGCCCGGTGGAGGTTTTCGACTGGCCGGTGCCGCCCGGCGAGCTGGCGCTGGCTGTCGAACAGCTCAAGGCCCGCGCGCTGCTGCTGTACTCCAGCAAAACCCTGAACCTGGCGGCGCTGCCCAGGCTGCTGAGCGGCATCGAGCAGCCGGTACTGCTCGCCGGTGCCGCGGTGTGCATTCACGCCAGCGAACTGGCCAGCTGCGCTGACGAAACTCCCGGCCTGAATCTCGCCCAGGACCCGCTGTCGGCTTGCCAGAGCCTGACCGGGCTCGGGCTGCTCTGACGACCACCAAGGAATGACCATGCAATTGTTCTGGTTGCGCACCGACCTGCGCCTGCACGACAACACCGCCCTCAGCGCCGCCGCGCGCAGCGGGCCGACGGTGGCGGTGTTCCTGCTCAGCCCCGGACAATGGCTGGCCCATGACGACGCGCCGTGCAAGGTCGACTTCTGGCTGCGCAACCTGCGGGAGCTTGGCCAGGCGCTGGCCACGCTGAACATCCCGTTGCTGATTCGCCAGGCGGATACCTGGGACCAGGCCCCCACCGTGCTGCTCGAACTGTGCCAGTCGCTGGGCGTCGACGCCGTGCATGTCAACGAAGAGTACGGTGTCCACGAAACCCGTCGGGACCGGGCCGTGGCCAAGGCCGTCGAGGCCCGGGACATCGACTTCCACAGCCACCTCGACCAGTTGTTCTTCCGTCCGGGCAGTGTGCTGACCCGCACCGGTGGCTATTTCCAGGTCTTCAGCCAGTTTCGCAAGGTCTGCTACAGCCGCCTGCACGGTGCGCTGCCAGCGCTGGTCACGCCACCGGCGCCCCAGGCACCGTTGCCGGTGAAGAGCGACCCGGTTCCCGACACCCTCGACGGGTTCGCCCCTGCACCCCAGGCCCTGAGCAACCTCTGGCCCGCCGGTGAAAACGAAGCCCGGCGGCGCCTGGAAAGCTTCGCCGACCAACAGATCGACTACTACCAGAGCGAACGCGACTTCCCGGCCAAGCCCGGCACCAGCCAGCTTTCTCCCTATCTCGCAGCCGGCGTGGTGTCCCCGCGCCAATGCCTGCACGCCGCCCTGCAAAGCAACCTGGGTGAATTCGACAGCGGCAATGTCGGCGCCGTCACCTGGATCAACGAGCTGCTCTGGCGCGAGTTCTACAAGCACATCCTGGTCGGCTATCCACGGGTCTCGCGCCATCGCGCATTCCGTCCGGAGACCGAGGCCGTGGCCTGGCGCCATGCACCGCGCGACCTGGAAGCCTGGCAGCAAGGCCGTACCGGCCTGCCGATCATCGACGCGGCCATGCGCCAATTGCTTGAAACCGGCTGGATGCACAACCGCCTGCGCATGGTGGTGGCGATGTTCCTGACCAAGAACCTGCTGATCGACTGGCGCGAAGGCGAGCGCTTCTTCATGCGCCACCTGATCGACGGCGACCTGGCGGCCAACAACGGCGGCTGGCAGTGGAGTTCCTCCACCGGTACCGACTCGGCCCCCTACTTCCGCATCTTCAACCCGATCAGCCAGTCGCAGAAATTCGACAGCGAAGGCCTGTTCATCAAGCACTGGTTGCCGGAACTGGCCGGCCTGAACAAAAAGGATGTGCACAACCCGGCCGCCCTCGGCGGCCTGTTCGGCGTCGCCGGTTATCCACAGCCGATCGTCGACCTGGCGAGCAGCCGCGAACGGGCCCTCGCCGCGTTCAAGAGCCTGCCGTCGCGCCCGGAATCCGGGGGCGCGCATGAGTGAGTTCCTGCATGACTTCGCCCGGCGCTTTTGTGCCGTGGACAAGCACAACCTGGCCTTGCTCGACGAGCTGTACAGCGAGGACGTGCAGTTCACCGACCCGCTGCATCAGATCAAGGGACTCGCGGCCCTACGGCGTTACTTCGCCGATCTGTACAGCAATGTCAGCGAACTGGAGTTCACCTTCCATGGTTTCGACCCGGTTCGTGACGGAGAAGGCTACCTGCGCTGGAACATGAGCTATTGTCATCCCAGGCTGGCCAAGGGCCAGCCAATCCGGGTCGAAGGCTGCTCCCATCTGCTCTGGCACGAAAAGGTCTATCGCCATCGGGACTACTTCGATGCCGGCGCCCTGCTGTACGACCACCTGCCGGTGATCGGCTGGGCCACCGCCTGGCTCAAAAGGAGAATGACATGAGCACGAAGCTCCCACGCCGCATCTGGCTGACCGGCGCCAGCAGCGGTATCGGTGCCGCCATGGCCGATGTACTGCTCAAGGAGGGCGTGCAACTGGCAGTCAGCGCACGCAATGAACAAGCCCTGGAAGAGCTCGGTGCACGTTATCCGGGCCAGGTGCTGTCGGTCCCCGGCGACCTGACCGACAGCCAGCAGGTACGCGAGATCGGTGAGCGCATCAACCAGGCCTGGGGCGCGCTCGACAGCGTGATCCTCAATGCCGGTACCTGTGAATACGTCGATGCCCGGGAGTTCGATGCCTCGGTGATCGAGCGGGTGGTCCGCACCAACCTGCTCGCCAGCAGCTACTGCATCGAGACCGCTCTGCCGCTGCTACGGGCCGGCACCCGGCCGCACCTGGTCGGTATCGCCAGCGCCGTGACCTTCCTGCCGCTGCCCCGCGCCGAAGCCTATGGCGCCTCAAAGGCCGGTATGCGCTACCTGTTCGAATCGTTGCGCATCGACCTCGCCCACGAAGGTATCGACGTCACCCTGGTCAGCCCCGGTTTCGTCGACACCCCGCTGACCCGCAAGAACGACTTTCCCATGCCCCTCAGCTGGCCCGCCGACAAGGCCGCCGAGCACATCTGCGGGCGGCTGCCCAAGCGGCCCCTGGAGATTGCCTTTCCGGCACTGTTCATGGCCGGACTCTGGCCCCTGTCACGCCTGCCCAAGCGCCTGCAGCTGGCGGTCGGCAAGCTCATGGCACGCGATGGCTCGCAAACGGAAGACCGCTCATGAACATCGCCCTGATCGGCAGTGGCATCTCCGGGCTGACCTGCGCCTACCTGCTCAAGCGGCAGCATTCGATCACCCTGTTCGAGGCCGCCGACTGGATCGGTGGCCACACCCACACGGTCGATGTCAGCGTCGCCGGCCAGCAGCATGCGATCGACACCGGCTTCATCGTCTTCAACGACTGGACCTACCCGAACTTCATCCGCCTGCTCGACCAGCTCGGGGTCGGCCACAAGCCCACCGAGATGAGTTTTTCGGTGCATGACCCGGCCAGCGGCCTGGAATACAACGGCAACAGCCTCGACAGCCTGTTCGCCCAGCGCAGCAACCTGCTGTCACCGGGCTTCTGGGGCATGTTGCGCGATATCCTGCGCTTCAATCGCCGGGCCATCGCCGACCTCGAGCAGCAGCGCATCGCCGCCGACACCACCCTGGGCGCCTACCTGCGCGAAGGGCGCTACGGCGAACGCTTCATCCAGCATTACATCGTGCCGATGGGCGCGGCGATCTGGTCGATGTCGCTGGCCGACATGCTGGGCTTTCCCCTGCAGTTCTTCGTCCGGTTCTTCAAGAACCATGGACTGCTGTCGGTCAATGATCGTCCACAGTGGCGGGTGATCGAAGGCGGGTCCAGCGCCTACGTGACACCGCTGACCGCCGGCTTTCGCCAGAACATCCGCCTGAACTGCCCGGTGAGCCGGGTCGAGCGCGATGAACAGGGCGTCGTCATCCACAGCGCCGCCGGCAGCGAACGTTTCGACAAGGTGGTGTTCGCCTGCCACAGCGACCAGGCCCTCGGGCTGCTGGCCGAGCCAAGCGACGCCGAACGACAGATCCTCGGCGCCCTGCCCTACGCCGACAACGAAGTCGTGCTGCACACCGATACCCGCCTGCTGCCGGACCGTCGGCTGGCCTGGGCCAGCTGGAACTATCGCCTCGGCGGCCAACGCCAGGCGGCGGTGACCTACAACATGAACATTCTCCAGGGCATCACCAGCGACAACACCTTCTGCGTCAGCCTCAACCAGACTGCCGATATCGACCCGGGCAAGATCCTGGCCCGCTATACCTATGCCCATCCGCAATACGACCTGGCCGCCATCGCGGCACAACAGCGTTGGGAAGAACTGCATGGCAAGCGCCACACCTACTACTGCGGTGCCTACTGGGCCAACGGCTTTCACGAAGACGGCGTGAACAGCGCCCTGCGGGTCGCCGAAGCCTTCGGGGAACGGCTGTGAACAGCGCCCTTTACAGCGGCTGGATCAGCCATCGGCGCTTTGCCCCCAGGCGCCATGAATTCCGCTATCGGATCGGCCTGCTCTACCTGGACCTCGCCGAGCAGGCCAGTGTCCTTGGCCTTTCGCCCCTGGCCGGCCGCAGTCGCTTCGCCCCCTTTGCCTGGCGCGAGACCGACCATCTGCGTGCCTTCACCCGCCAGGGCATGCCGTTGATCGACGCGGTGCGCCAGCAGGTCGCCCTCGCCCTGGGACAGGCGCCACAGGGCCCCGTGCGCCTACTGACGCAACCGCGCAGTTGGGGGCTGTCGTTCAACCCGGTGAGTTTCTTCTACTGCTTCGACAGCGACGACCGCCTCGCGGCGATACTCTGCGAAGTCACCAATACCCCCTGGGGCGAACGCTACCACTACGTACTCGCGGCCAGCGGCGAAGGCCACCAGCATGTCACGGCGGCCAAGTCGTTTCATGTCTCGCCATTCCTGCCCCGCGACCTGCAATACCGCATGAGCTTCAGCCAGCCCACTGAACGGCTCGGCGTGCACATGGCCGACTGGCAGGGCGAACTGAAGCTGTTCGACGCCACCCTCGACCTGCGGCGCGAAGCCCTCGGTCGCGCCAGCCTGCATCGCTACCTGTGGCGCTTCCCCTGGATGAGTGCCAAGACCTGTCTGTCGATCTACTGGCAGGCCTTGCGCCTGCTGCTCAAGCGCACGCCGATTTTCTCCCACCAGGCTGCCGATGGCGCCTTCAGCATTGCCACCGCACAACCCGAGGAACAACGTCATGAGAAGCTCTAGCCTGGTGACCCGAAACAACCTGTGGAGCGCCAACCGCTTGAGCACCCGCTTGCTGCGCCGCGGCGTACAACGCCAGTTGAGTGCACTGCGGCACGGCCAGTTGCTGGTGGTCGAGGATGGCGAACGCCAGCTGTTCGGCCAGCCGGGCAGCGGGCTGCTGGGAGAAATACATGTCCAGGATCCGGCAGCCTGGGGCCTGGTTGCCGGCAACGGTTCGATCGGGGCCGGCGAGGCCTTCATCCATGGCTACTGGACCAGCCCGGACCTGACGGCGGTGATCCGCGTGTTCGTCAGCAACCTCGACGTGCTCGACGCCATGGAGGGTGGCCTGGCCAGCCTCGGCCGGCCTTTCGTCCAGGCACTGCACTGGCTCAATCGCAACACCCGCAAGGGCTCGCGCAAGAACATCGAGGCCCATTACGACCTGGGCAACGACCTGTTCGAGCAGTTCCTCGATCCGACCATGATGTATTCGGCGGCACAGTTCCTCAGCCCCGAGGACAGCCTGGAACAGGCCCAGTTGAACAAGCTGGAGCGTATCTGCCAGAAGTTGGCGCTGACACCGGATGATCACCTGCTGGAAATCGGCACCGGTTGGGGCAGCATGGCGATCCATGCCGCCCAGCACTATGGCTGCAAGGTGACCACCACCACGCTGTCGCGCGAACAGCTGGCCTATACCCGGCAACGCGTCGAGGCCCTGGGCCTGCAGGATCGCATCACCCTGCTGCTGGAAGACTACCGCGACCTCACCGGCCAGTACGACAAGCTGGTCTCCATCGAAATGATCGAGGCCGTGGGTCATCGTTTCCTGCCCGGCTACTTCCAGCAATGCGCACGGCTGCTCAAGAACGACGGGCTGATGCTGCTGCAGAGCATCACCATCCGTGAACAGCGTTATGAACAGGCCAGGAACAGTGTCGACTTCATCCAGCGCTACATCTTTCCTGGTGGAGCGCTGCCCAGCGTACACAAGTTGCTCGAAGTGGTCGGCCAGCACAGCGACATGAACCTGCTGCACATGGAGGACTTCGGCCTGCACTACGCGCGCACCCTGCGCCTGTGGCACGAGAACTTCCAGCGCGCCCATGGCCGCCTGGCCGAGTTGGGCTACGACGAACATTTCCTGCGCCTGTGGGAGTTCTACCTGTGCTACTGCGAAGGCGGGTTCCTCGAGCGCGCCCTGGGTACCGCGCAACTGCTGCTGGCCAAGCCGGCGGCAAGGCCGCAGCCGTTGCTCGGGCGCTTCGAGGGCTGAGCGACGAGGCGCTAGAGCGGCAGGGTGTAATGCAGGGCGTAGCTTTCGATGCCGTCGTTCGGGGTACGGATGCCGGCATTCGAATAGTGGGTGACGCGAACGCCCAGCTCATGCCCACCGGCGAAACGCAGGCCGAAGCCGATACGGTCCTCGAACTGGAAGGCCGAACCCAGCTTGTTGTCCTCGACTTCCGTGTGGGCGAACAGCGCCACGCCAATCCCCGCCTCGATGTAGGGTTTGACCGATTCCCCGGAAAACTCGTACACGAACACCGGCGAGAAGGACAGGCTGTGATTGCTCGACGCCTTGTCACCGTCCCAGTAGGTGTAGGCGCCGCTCCAGTAGCCGGTCAGGCGGCCGACATCGCTTTGCAACCAGCTCCTATCCCAATCCGATTGCAGCCCCAGGCGGTAGGTCTGGGTCGACTTGCCGGTCTGACCGACCGAAAACTCGACACCGGCCGCGTGGGCCGTCACGCCGTACAACAGGGTGGTGGCCGTCAATGCGGCCAGGCAGAGCAAGCTCTTCATCAGAAATATCCTATTTCAAATGGATGTTTAACAGCGAGAAGGACCTTCAGTAGAAATCTGGCGCGAGCCAGAAGTTCAGCGAATTTTCGCGATTTTCGCTGGGTGTTCCTAGCGCCGAAAGCTATCTACGCTGCTCGGCTTATTCCATAGCAGGGGCAGGATGTTTCCAAGGTGAAGGGGATCGGCACTGGTCCAGAACCTTGCCCCGCGGGCCGGGCCCGCGGACAGCAGGTCGCGGGCCTGCAGCAGGCGCTGGAGCTGGCGGGCCACTGCGGCCCCCGTGTCGATCAGGCTGATAGAGGCCGGAATCATTTCCAGCAGCAACGGCTTGAGGAAGGGATAGTGGGTGCAGCCGAGAATGATCGTGTCACAACCGGCCGCCAGCAGCGGCTCGACGTAGCTGGCCAGCAACTGGCGCAGGGCCTGGCTGTGCAGGTCACCGTCCTCGATCATCTCCACCAGGCCGGGACAGGGCTGGGTGACCACCCGGACATCGTTGGCGAAACGATCGAGCAAGGCGGCGAACTTGGCGCTCTGCAACGTGCCGGTGGTCGCCAGCACCCCGACCACGCCGCTGCGGGTGGCGGCGGCAGCCGGCTTGACCGCCGGTTCCATACCGACCAGCGGCCAGTCCGGATAAAGCTGGCGCAAGTCGGCGACACCGGCGACAGTGGCGGTATTGCAGGCGATCACCAGCGCCTTGGCGCCCTGCTCGCGCAGGAAGCCGGCAATCACCTGGCAACGCTGGCGAATGTATTCCGGACTTTTTTCGCCGTAGGGGATGTGCCCACAGTCGGCGACATACAGCAGCGACTCACGGGGCAACAGGGCATGAATCTCGTTGAGCACCGACAGGCCGCCGACACCCGAGTCGAACACCCCGATCGGCGCTTCACTCATGGCGGCCGCCACAGACGGCGCACTGCGGGTCACGCTTGACCCGCAGCTCACGAAACTTCGTGCCCAACGCATCGACCAGCAACAGCCGACCAACCAGCGGCTCGCCAAAACCGGCAAGCAGTTTCAGGGCCTCCAGGGCTTGCAGGCTGCCGACCAGCCCCACCAGCGGCCCCACCACCCCGGCCTCGCTGCAGGTCAGCTCGGCCTCGCTGCCGTGACCGTACAGGCAGTGATAGCACGGGCTGTCGGCCCGGCGTGGGTCGAAGACCGACAGTTGGCCCTCCAGGCGAATCGCCGCGCCGCTGACCAGCGGCTTGCCGGCAGCCACACAGGCCGCGTTGACCGCCTCACGGGTGGAAAAGTTGTCGCAGCAATCGAGCACCAGGTCGACGCCGGCAATGACCGCACCCAGGCTGTCTTCATCCAGGGCCTGGCGATGGGCGACCAGGCGCACCTCCGGATTGAGCGCGGTCAGCCGGCGCAACGCCGAATCGACCTTGCCCGAACCGACGCTGTCGGTGTCGTGGATGATCTGGCGCTGCAGGTTGGTCAGGTCGACGCTGTCGAAATCCACCAGGTGCAACTCCCCCACCCCGGCAGCGGCCAGGTACAGGGCCACCGGAGCTCCGAGACCACCGAGGCCGACGATCAGTACCCGGCTGTCTTTCAGGCGCAACTGGCCGTCGATATCGACCTGCCGCAACAGGATCTGCCGGCTATAGCGCAACAGTTCCTGGTCGTTCAGCACGATAGCCGCCCCAGGCTGATACGCTGGTGGCCGCCCAGGTCGGTACGGCTGTGCACTTCGCTGAACCCTTGCGCCGCCAGCAGGCCACATACCGCTTCAGCCTGGTCATAGCCGTGCTCGAGCAGCAACCAGCCATCGACCTCAAGGTGCGCGGGAGCTTCGGCGATGATCGTACGCAGGTCATCCAGGCCATCGGCACCGGCAACAAGCGCACTGGCCGGCTCGAAACGAACATCACCCTCGACCAGATGCGGATCGGCGGCGGCGATGTAGGGCGGGTTACTGATGATCAGTTGAAAACGCCGGCCTTGCAGGGCACTGAACCAGTGACTCTGCAAGACCGTGGCGTTGTCCAGGCCCAGGCGCTCGCGGTTGCGTTCGGCCAGGGCCACCGCTTCCGGCACGCGATCGACCGCCGTGACCTGCCAGGCCGGACGCTCGCTGGCCAGGGCCAGGGCAATCGCGCCGGTGCCGGTACCGAGGTCGAGCACCTTCGCCGGGGACGCCGGCAGCAACTCCAGCGCAGCCTCTACCAGCAGTTCGGTATCCGGGCGTGGAATCAGGGTATGTGGCGCGACTTCCAGGTCGAGTTTCCAGAAGCCCTGCTGGCCCAGGATGTAGGCCACCGGTTCACCTTCACGGCGGCGCTGCAGGAAATCGCCGAAGGTCTGCGCGTCTTCGCTGCTGACGATCTTTTCCGGCCAGGTGTGCAGGTAGCTGCGGGACTTGCCCAGGGCAGCCGCCAACAGCAACTCGGCGTCCAGGCGCGCCGTTGGAGAATCAGGCAGTTCGGCGGCGCGCAGCAGGCTGGCAATAATAGTCATTCAGTCACCCAGTGCCGCCAGTTGGTCGGCCTGGTATTCGGCCAGCAGCGGTTCGATCACCGCCTCGACGCCACCGGCCATGATTTCGTCCAGGGAGTACAGGGTCAGGTTGACACGATGGTCGGTGACCCGGCCCTGCGGGAAGTTGTAGGTACGGATGCGTTCGGAACGGTCGCCGGAGCCCACCAGCAGCTTGCGCTCGCTGGCAATCGCGTTGGCGGCGGCGCTGGCCTGCTGGTCGTTGAGCTTGGCCGACAGCCAGGCCATGGCCCGCGCCCGGTTCTTGTGCTGGGAACGCTCTTCCTGGCACTCGACCACGATCCCCGACGGAATGTGGGTGATGCGGATCGCCGAGTCGGTCTTGTTCACGTGCTGACCGCCCGCCCCCGAGGAACGGTAGGTGTCGATGCGCAGGTCCGCCGGGTTGATCTCGATGGCTTCCTGTTCGTCCGGCTCGGGCAGCACCGCCACGGTGCAGGCCGAGGTGTGGATACGGCCCTGGGATTCGGTGGCCGGTACCCGCTGCACGCGGTGGGCACCCGACTCGAACTTCAGCTTGCCATAGACGTTCTCGCCCTCGACGCGGGCGATGACCTCCTTGTAGCCACCATGCTCGCCCTCGCTTTCCGAGAGGATCTCCACCCGCCAGCCACGTTTCTCGGCATACCGCGAGTACATGCGGAACAGGTCGCCGGAGAAGATCGCCGCCTCGTCACCACCGGTACCGGCACGGATTTCGAGGAACACGTTGCGCCCGTCGTTAGGGTCCTTGGGCAGCAGCATGCGTTGCAGGGTCGACTCCAGCTCGACCAGTTGTTCCTTGGCCTCGCGGGTTTCCTCGACCGCCATCTCGCGCAGGTCCGGATCACTGTCCTTGAGCAGTGCCTGGGCCCCCTCGAGATCCGACTGCACCTTCAGCACCTGCTGGTAGGCGGCGACGATCGGCTCGACCTCTGCATACTCCTTGGAGTAGGCACGGAACTTGGCCTGGTCGGAAATGACTTCGCCATCGCCAAGCAAGGCGGTCAGTTCCTCGAAACGGTCCTGGAGGACGTCCAACTTTTTGAGCAGTGACGCTTTCATTGCGGTTTTTTATCCGAAAAGCTATCCGATGAGCCCTCACGGAGGGCAAAGAGTTCCTGCGCCATGGCCAGCGCATCGAGACGGCCTTCGGCGGACAACTTCTTCAGTTGCACACTGGGCGCATGCATCAACTTGTTGGTCAGGCCGCGGGCCAGTTGCATCAACACCTCTTCGGCGCTGTTGCCGTTGGCCAGCAGGCGCTGGGCCTTTTGCAATTCTTCGTCACGCAGGCGTTCGCTCTGCTGACGGTAGGCGCGCAGTACATCCACGGCGGCCAGTTCGCGCAGACGCGCCATGAAATCGTCGACGCCGTTGCTCACCAGTTCCTCGGCCGCCTGCGCGGCGCCCTGGCGGCTCTTGAGGTTCTCGGCGACCACTTCATGGAGATCGTCGACGGTATAGAGGTAAACGTCGTCCAACTCGCCGACTTCCGGCTCGATATCCCGGGGAACCGCGATATCGACCATGAAGATCGGCTTGTGCTTGCGCAGCTTCAGCGCACTTTCCACGGCGCCCTTGCCGAGAATCGGCAACTGGCTGGCCGTCGAGCTGATCACGATGTCACTGTGCACCAGTTCCTGGGGAATATCGGCCAGCAGCACCGCGTGGGCACCGAACTCCTCGGCCAGGATCTTGGCCCGCTCCAGGGTCCGGTTGGCGACCACGATCCGCTTCACGCCCTGCTCGTGCAGGTGGCGGGCGACCAGGGTGATGGTCTCGCCGGCACCGATCAGCAACGCGCTGCTGCGCTGCAGGTCACTGAAAATCTGTTTCGCCAGGCTGACGGCGGCAAACGCCACCGACACCGGGTTCTCGCCGATGGCGGTATCGGTGCGCACCTGCTTGGCGGCACTGAAGGTCGCCTGGAACAGCCGCCCGAGCAGCGGGCCGACGGTACCGGCTTCCCGCGCCACCGCATAGGCCGACTTCATCTGGCCGAGAATCTGCGGTTCGCCGAGCACCAGCGAGTCGAGCCCGGAGGCAACGCGCATCATGTGACGAACAGCCGCATCATCCTCGTGCACATAGGCACTGGCGCGCAGTTCCTCCAGGCTCAGGTGGTGATAATCGGCCAGCCAGCGCAGGACCGTGTCCGCCGCCAGGTGATCCTGTTCTATATACAGTTCGCTGCGATTGCAGGTGGAGAGGATGGCGGCTTCCCGGCTGTCGGTCAGGCGGCAGAGCTGCTGCAGCGCCTCCACCAACTGCTCGGGGGTGAACGCCACGCGCTCGCGCACGTCTACGGAGGCCGTCTTGTGGTTGATGCCGAGTGCGAGGAAGGCCATTCAAGGTCGCTGATGATGTCGAGAAGCCGACAATTGTCCTACTTCACCCGGTTCAGAACAACCACTGCCGACTATTGTCATAATCGAACGTTGCTATTAATGCCCCCGGTGAGCGGTCTCGGGTATGGTTCTGCCCACCGCTTGTGTCATGATGGCCCGACCGCAGGTTAGTTGCCCTTCTCCCCTATGAATAGATCGTCCGCGTTGCTTCTCGCTTTTGTCGTCCTCAGCGGCTGCCAGGCCTTGGCACCCGTGTCGCCGGTCCATACGCCGCCGGCCGAGGAAACCACGGCGGCCCCGGAAAAGCCCAAGGTCTACGGCTCCTTCACTGAGGACACGGTCTTCAGCCTGTTGAGCGCGGAGCTGGCCGGACAGCGAAATCGTTTCGATATTGCCCTGGATAACTACGTCACCCAGGCGATCAACACCCAGGATCCGGGCATTTCCGAGCGTGCCTTCCGCATCGCCGAGTACCTGGGCGCCGACCAGGCCGCCCTCGACACCTCGCTGATCTGGGCAAAAAACGCCCCGGACGACCTCGAGGCCCAGCGTGCGGCCGCCATCCAGCTGGCTCGCAGCGGGCGCTATGACGAATCCATGGTCTATATGGAGAAAGTCCTGCAGGGCAAGGGCGATACCCATTTCGACTTCCTCGCGCTGTCGGCGGCCGACACCGACCAGGACACCCGCAACGGCCTGATGAAGAGTTTCGACCGCCTGCTGGTCAAGCACCCGAAGAACAGCCAGCTGATTTTCGGCAAGGCCCTGTTGCTGCAACAGGACGGTGACAGCCAGGGTGCCCTGACGCTGCTGGAGAACAATCCGCCGGAAGACGGCGAGATCGCCCCGCTGCTGTTGCGCGCGCGCCTGCTGCAGAGCCTCAATCGCGGCAAGGAAGCGATTCCGCTGCTGGAAAAGAGCATCAAGAAATACCCCGAAGACAAGCGCCTGCGCCTGACCTACGCACGCATGCTGGTCGAACAGGACCGCATGGCCGATGCCAAGGTGCAGTTCTCCAACCTGGTCCAGCAGTATCCGGAAGACGATGAGCTGCGCTTCTCGCTGGCGCTGGTCTGCCTGGAGGCCAAGGCCTGGGACGAGGCCAAGGGCTATCTCGAAGAACTGATCGCCCGCGACAGCCACGTCGACTCCGCCCACCTGAACCTGGGCCGCATCGCCGAAGAAAAGAACGACCCGCAAGGCGCCCTGGAGGAGTACGAGCAGGTCGGCGCGGGCAACGACTACCTGCCGGCACAACTGCGCCAGGCGGACATCCTGGTCACCAGCGGTCGTGGCGCCGAAGCCTCGAAACGCCTGGCCGCCGCTCGTGACGAGCAGCCGGACTACGCGATCCAGCTGTACCTGATCGAAGCCGAGATCTTCTCCGCCAACAACCAGGGCGAACAGGCCTGGAAAGTCCTGCAACAGGCGCTGCTGCAGTACCCGGACGACCTGAACCTGCTTTACACCCGCGCCATGCAGGCGGAGAAACGCAACGACCTGGCCCAGATGGAGAAGGACCTGCGGGCGATTCTCAAGCGCGAACCGGACAACGCCATGGCCCTCAACGCCTTGGGCTACACCCTGTCGGACCGCACCACGCGCTACGCCGAAGCCAAGGAACTGATCGAAAAGGCGCATCAGCTGAACCCCGAGGATCCTGCCGTGCTCGACAGCCTCGGCTGGGTCAATTTCCGCCTGGGCAACCTCGACGAGGCCGAGCGCCTGCTGCGCCAGGCCCTGGAGCGCTTCCCCGACCAGGAGGTCGCGGCGCACCTGGGTGAAGTCCTGTGGGCCAACGGCAAGCAGGGCGAGGCCAGAAAGATCTGGGGCAAGTTCCTCAAGGACCAGCCCGACAGCCCCATCCTGCGTGGCACCATCAAACGCCTGACCGGTTCCGAGACTCTTTAAGCTTATGTTCCTGCGCCACCTCGTTGTTTTCAGCCTGATCGCCCTGCTCGCCGGTTGTGCGGGCTTCGGCGCCCGTGAGTCCGTCGAGGGCCACGGTGACCCGGCCCGCTGGGCCAGCCACAAGCAGCAGTTGAGCAGCCTCGACGGCTGGCAGATCAACGGCAAGGTCGGTATCCGCGCGCCGAAGGACTCCGGCAGCGGTACGCTGTTCTGGCTGCAGCGCCAGGACTATTACGACATCCGCCTCTCCGGCCCGCTGGGTCGCGGCGCCGCGCGCCTGACCGGACGTCCCGGCCAGGTCTCGCTGGAGGTTGCCAACCAGGGCCGCTACGAGGCGCAAAGCCCCGAGGCCCTGCTGGAAGAGCAACTGGGCTGGAAGCTGCCGGTGTCGCACCTGGTCTGGTGGGTCCGCGGCCTGCCCGCTCCCGACAGCAAGAGCCGCCTGAGCCTGGACAATGACAGCCACCTCGCCACCCTGGAGCAGGATGGCTGGCAGGTCGAGTACCAGAGCTACTCCGAACAGAACGGCTACTGGCTGCCTGAACGCCTGAAGCTGCACGGCCAGGACCTCGACGTCACCCTGGTGATCAAGGACTGGCAGCCACGCCGGCTGGGGCAATGACATGAGCGCCCGCCAACTGAGCCTGCCCTCACCCGCCAAGCTGAACCTGATGCTGCACATCATCGGCCGCCGGGCGGATGGCTACCATGAATTGCAGACCCTCTTTCAGTTCCTCGATTACGGAGACGAACTGCACTTCGCCCTGCGCGACGATGGCGTGATCCACCTGCGCACCGAGTTCGACGGCGTCCCCCACGACAGCAACCTGATCGTGCGGGCGGCGAAGAAGCTCCAGGAGCAATCCGGATCGACGCTCGGCGCGGACATCTGGATCGACAAGATCCTGCCCATGGGCGGCGGCATCGGTGGCGGCAGTTCGAATGCCGCGACCACCCTGCTAGGCCTGAACCATCTCTGGCAACTGGACTGGAACGAGGATCGCCTGGCGGCCCTGGGCCTGACGCTGGGCGCCGACGTGCCGGTTTTCGTGCGCGGCCACGCGGCTTTTGCCGAGGGCGTCGGGGAGAAACTCACCCCGGTCGACCCCGAAGAGCCGTGGTATGTCGTACTGGTCCCGCAAGTCTCTGTAAGTACAGCAGAAATTTTTTCGGATCCGCTGTTGACACGTAACTCCCCGCCCATTAAAGTGCGCCCCGTTCCCGAGGGAAACAGTCGAAATGACTGCTTGCCGGTTGTTGCAAGACGTTATCCAGATGTACGTAACGCCTTGGATTCGCTGGGTAAATATACCGAAGCGAAACTGACCGGAACTGGAAGTTGTGTGTTTGGGGCCTTCCCAAACAAAGCTGAAGCTGATAAAGTCTCGGCCCTTCTTGCAGAGACCCATACAGGGTTTGTAGCCAAAGGCAGCAACATCTCGATGTTGCACCGCAAGTTGCAAAGTCTGCTCTAGGAATTCGAGTACCCGGTACTCGTAGCAACAGATACAGGGGCGTCGCCAAGCGGTAAGGCAGCAGGTTTTGATCCTGCCATGCGTTGGTTCGAATCCAGCCGCCCCTGCCATTTTCTAATACTCATCCAGGTTACCCTCAGCCTTCAGGTACTGCGCGTGTCCAAGATGATGGTCTTTACGGGGAATGCCAACCCCGATCTGGCTCGGCGTGTCGTACGTCAGCTGCATATCCCTCTCGGTGACATCTCTGTTGGAAAATTTTCCGACGGCGAAATTACTGCCGAGATCAATGAAAACGTCCGCGGTAAAGACGTCTTCATTATCCAGCCGACTTGCGCTCCGACCAACGATAACCTGATGGAACTCGTCGTGATGGCTGATGCCTTCCGCCGTTCCTCAGCCACCCGAATCACTGCGGTGATCCCTTACTTTGGTTACGCCCGTCAGGATCGCCGTCCGCGTTCCGCACGTGTGGCTATCAGCGCGAAAGTCGTGGCTGACATGCTCACCGTGGTAGGCATCGACCGTGTTCTCACGGTTGACCTGCACGCTGACCAGATCCAGGGTTTCTTCGATATTCCGGTAGATAACATCTACGGCTCCCCTGTCCTGGTGGATGACATCGAAGACCAGCGTTTCGAAAACCTGATGATCGTGTCTCCGGACATTGGTGGCGTCGTGCGTGCACGTGCTGTTGCCAAGTCGCTGGGCGTGGATCTGGGCATCATCGACAAGCGTCGTGAGAAGGCCAACCACTCCGAAGTGATGCACATCATCGGTGATGTCGAAGGCCGCACCTGCATTCTCGTCGACGACATGGTCGACACCGCCGGCACCCTGTGCCACGCGGCGAAAGCCCTCAAGGAACATGGCGCTGCCAAGGTCTTTGCCTACTGCACACACCCTGTGCTGTCGGGTCGGGCGATCGAGAACATTGAAAATTCCGTGCTGGACGAGCTGGTGGTGACCAACACCATCCCGCTGTCCGCCGCAGCACAAGCCTGTGCACGTATCCGCCAGCTGGATATCGCACCGGTAGTCGCCGAAGCGGTTCGCCGCATCAGCAACGAAGAATCGATCAGCGCGATGTTCCGCTAAGGGCCTGGCCCTGCCGAACAGCCGTTGACGTAAAGCGCCCCGCCCCAACACTCATGTTGGGGCGGGGCTTTTTTGCCCATACCGCTCACGTCGGTCGCAGACGTGATCCGGAGATGGCTATTTTGGAGATACAAAATGACTGATTTCATCCTGAACGCCGAAGCGCGCAACGACCTGGGGAAAGGTGCGAGCCGCCGCCTGCGTCGTCTCGCCAGCCAGGTTCCTGCCGTTGTCTACGGTGGCGACAAGGCTCCTGAGTCCATCACCATCCTGGCAAAAGAAATTGCCAAGCTGTTCGAAGACGAGGCTGCCTTCAGCCACGTGATCGAGCTGAACGTGGGTGGCTCCAAGCAGAACGTGATCGTTAAAGCTCTGCAGCGTCACCCTGCCAAGCAGTTCATCATGCACGCCGACTTCGTACGCGTTGTCGCTGGCAAGAAACTGACCGCTACCGTTCCTGTGCACTTCATCAACGAAGCTGCTCCAGTGAAGAAAGGCGGCGAGATCTCCCACGTCGTGAACGAGATCGAAGTTTCCTGCGAAGCCAAGGACCTGCCTGAATTCATCGAAGTCGACCTGGCCAACGCCGAAGTCGGTTCGATCATTCACCTGTCCGACCTCAAGGCGCCTAAAGGCGTTGAGTTCGTAGCTCTGGCACACGGTGACGACAAGGCAGTAGCCAACGTTCACGCTCCACGTGTTGCTCCAGAAGCTGAAGAAGGCGCTGCAGAGTAATTTCACTCTGACGCCGGAGTGATTGGAAACATCGCGGACTGGAACGTAGCGAGAAAGCGGGCGAGAATGCGGAGTTTACATCATGGTAAATGAGCACTTTTCGTCCACTTTCGCCGCAACCGCCAACGGCGTTGTTATCCACCATTCCATAGAAGGGCCCCTGTCGTGACTGCCATCAAACTGATCGTTGGCCTGGGTAATCCAGGCACCGAATACGAACAGACCCGGCATAACGCGGGGGCCCTTTTTGTTGAACGCATCGCTTCGGCACAAGGCATCAGCCTCGTGGCCGATCGCAAGTATTTCGGCCTGACCGGGCGCTTCAGTCACCAGGGTCAGGATGTTCGTCTGCTGATTCCCACCACCTACATGAACCGTAGTGGCCAGGCCGTTTCGGCACTGGCTGGATTCTTCCGCATCAAGCCTGAAGAAATCCTCGTGGCGCACGACGAACTCGACCTGCCACCCGGCGTTGCCAAGCTCAAGCAGGGCGGCGGGCATGGCGGGCACAACGGCCTGCGCGACATTATCGCGCAGCTCGGCAACCAGAATAACTTTCACCGCCTGCGGCTTGGCATTGGCCACCCGGGCGTTGCAAGCATGGTTTCAAATTTCGTCCTGGGTCGTGCGCCACGCGCCGAACAGGAAAAACTCGATGCCAGCATCGATTTTGCCCTCGGCGTGCTGCCGGATATCCTCGCCGGTGAATGGAACCGTGCGATGAAAAACCTGCACACCCAGAAGGCCTGACTCTTTACCCGAGGGGAAACACCATGGGATTCAACTGCGGTATCGTCGGCTTGCCCAACGTTGGCAAATCCACCCTGTTCAACGCACTGACCAAGTCCGGCATCGCGGCGGAAAACTTCCCCTTCTGCACCATCGAGCCGAACAGCGGCATCGTGCCGATGCCGGATTCACGCCTGGCGGCCCTGGCCGAGATCGTCAATCCCAAGCGTATCCTGCCAACCACCATGGAATTCGTCGATATCGCCGGCCTCGTAGCCGGTGCGTCGAAAGGCGAAGGCCTGGGCAACAAGTTCCTGGCCAACATCCGTGAAACCGATGCAATCGCCCACGTGGTCCGCTGCTTCGAAGACGAGAACGTGATTCACGTCGCCAACAGCGTCGACCCGAAACGCGATATCGAAATCATCGACCTGGAACTGATCTTCGCCGACCTGGAAAGCTGCGAGAAGCAGCTGCAGAAGGTCGCACGCAACGCCAAGGGCGGCGACAAGGACGCGGTGGTCCAGAAGGGCCTGCTGGAGCAGTTGATCGCCCACTTCACCGAAGGCAAGCCGGCGCGCAGCCTGATGAAGAACATGAGCACGGAAGAAAAGGCGGTGATCCGCGGCTTCCACCTGCTAACCACCAAGCCGGTGATGTACATCGCCAACGTCGCCGAGGACGGCTTCGAGAACAACCCGCTGCTGGACGTGGTCAAGGCCATCGCCGACGAAGAAGGCGCAGTGGTCGTACCGGTGTGCAACAAGATCGAAGCGGAAATCGCCGAACTGGAAGACGGTGAAGAGAAGGACATGTTCCTCGAAGCCCTGGGCCTCGAAGAGCCAGGCCTGAACCGCGTGATCCGCGCCGGTTACGAAATGCTCAATCTGCAGACCTACTTCACCGCCGGTGTCGAGGAAGTCCGCGCCTGGACCGTGCGTGTCGGCGCCACCGCCCCGCAAGCCGCCGGCGTGATCCACACCGACTTCGAAAAAGGCTTCATCCGCGCCGAAGTGATCGCCTACAACGACTTCATCCAGTACAAGGGTGAAGCAGGCACCAAGGAAGCCGGCAAATGGCGCCTGGAAGGCAAGGACTACATCGTCAAGGACGGTGACGTGATGCACTTCCGCTTCAACGTGTAAGGCGTGAGCACGGATCCATACGGATCTCGTTAGAAAAATCCCCGTGATCACTCGCTGACACGGGGATTTTTTCGTTTTGGGCAAGCGGGAAGTGTCAGCGGCAAACTGGCCGGGATAGTGCCTGCCGACGATACCGGCCCGGGACCTCCAACCCTACACCCAACCACCATCGACGATGAAGTTCTGCGCCGAGCACATTGACGAGACCTCGGAGGCCAGGAACAGCGCCATGTTCGCGATATGCACAGGCTCCACGCTACCTGGCAGGCATTGGCTACGCTTGATCAACTCCCTGGCGGCATCGTCCACCCACAGCGCGAGTTGCTTTTCGGTCATTACCCAGCCGGGCACCAGGGTATTGACCCGGATACCCCAGGGCCCCAGCTCCCGCGCCAGGGCGCGGGTCATGCCATGGGTCGCGGCCTTGCTGGCAGCGTAGACCGGGTACCCGCTGGAGGCCATCATCCAGCCGATGGAGCCCAGGTTGATGATCGCCCCCTCCCCCGCAGCCTTCATCATCGGCACCACCGCCCGGCTGGCGAAAAAAGCATGCTTCAGATTGACCGAAACCAGCTTATCGAAGGTTTCCGAATCCACTTCATCCAGGGTGTGGCGTACATCATTGGCGGCATTGTTCACCAGGACCGTCACCGGCCCCAGCGTTTGCGCAAAGCCCTGGATCGCCACCTTGTAGGCGATCTCATCAGTGATATCGCAGTGAGCGAACTCGACCCTGTGCCCCTCGGCCAGCAGTCGAGCCTCCAGCCGCTCGCCCTGGCTCTTGGCCATATCCACAAACGCAACCCTGGCCCCTTGCCGTGCAAAGGCGCAGACCATGGCCTCGCCAATTCCGGAAGCGCCGCCGGAGATCAGCACGGTCCTGTTTTTCAGGTCCGCATAGACAGCCTGCACGCCCACGCCGGTTTCATGACTCATATGACGGTTACTCCACGGTAGGCACTTGACCACAGGCAGCCGGACTCCGGGTGTGCCGGGCATCCTGGGCTCATCTCTCGCCTGTCGATTCAATTAGTCTTATTTTATATTGAAAAATCGGCAGTTAAGGCTATAAATCTACTGCTTGATCGACAAAATATCGCAAATTAGTAGAACTATTCAACTTAAAACAATAAATGGAGGTTCGACCATGTTGCACTCCCGACACTCGCTTTACGGCCTGGGGCTGTCCCTGGTGATTGCCAGCCAGGGCGTCCAGGCCACGGGCCTGTCCAGCGAGCACAAGGCCTTTGGCAAGACCCAGGATGGCACCGCCATCGAGCAGTATGTGCTGCGCAACAGCCACGGCCTGCAGGCCACGGTCATCACCTACGGCGGCACCCTGCAATCGTTGAAAGTGCCGGACAAGCACGGCAGGTTCGAAGACGTGGTACTGGGTTTCGATGATGTCCAGGGCTACCAGAGCGGCACCGCATTTTTCGGCGCCACCATCGGTCGCTACGGCAATCGCCTGGCCAACGGTGCGTTCGAACTGGACGGCAAGCGCTATCAGGTGCCGCTCAACGATGGCCCCAACGCACTGCACGGTGGAGCGCAGGGTTTTGACAAGCGGGTCTGGAAAGCACAGCCGGTGAGCAGCAAGGACTCGGTCGGCGTGAGGCTGAGCTACCTGTCCAAGGCCGGGGAAATGGGCTTTCCCGGCAACCTGAACGTCGAGGTCACCTACAGCCTCAACGACAACAACGAGCTTCGCATCGAGTACAAGGCGACCACCGACCAGCCCACGGTGCTGAACCTCACCAACCACAGCTATTTCAACCTCGCCGGCGCCGGCAACGGCGATGTGCTCAAGCAGCTCGCCACCTTGCACGCCAGCCATTACACGCCCGTCAACAGCACTCTGATTCCCACCGGTGAACTGGCCCCGGTGGCCGGCACGCCGATGGATTTTCGCCAGCCGACCGCGATCGGCCAGCACATCAGGGCCGATCACCCGCAACTCAAGTTCGCCGAGCCGAAACAGGGCGGTTTCGACTTCAACTGGGCCCTGGATGCCAAGGGTGACGTCAGCCGGATCGCCGCCGAGGTGCACGACCCGCAGTCCGGTCGTCGCCTGCAGCTCTACACCAGCGAGCCCGGGGTGCAGTTCTACACCAGCAACTTTCTCGACGGCTCGGTCAAGGGCAAGGCGGGCAAGGTCTATGGGCATTGGGGGGCGTTCACCCTGGAAACCCAGCACTACCCCGATTCGCCGAACCAGCCGGGCTTCCCGACCACGCGACTGGATCCGGGCCAGACCTATACCCAGAACACCATCCTGAAGTTCTCGGCCAACTGAAAACCTGCTGGAGCTGCCGGGCCTTGTCGAGGCTCTACAGCTCCAGCAGGTTGGGGATTACGATAGCTGGCGCCGAAGGGTCAGCGTTGCTTCAGGCGATCGATCACCACCGCCAACAGCAGGATGGAGCCTCGAATCACGTACTGGTAGAACGTGTCGATGTTTTTCAGGTTCATCGCGTTCTCGATGATCGCCAGAATCAGCACCCCGGCAATCACATGCCGGATCATGCCCACACCACCGCTTAACGACACCCCACCCAGCACGCAGGCGGAAATCACCGTCAACTCGAAACCCTGGCCGATCATCGGCTGGCCGGACGTCATGCGGGATGCCAGCACCACGCCGGCCAATGCCCCAATGACGCCGTGCACGGCGAAGATGACGATCTTGGTCCGATCGACGTTGACCCCGGCCAGCAGCGCCGCTTCCTGGTTACCGCCAATAGCCATGGTGTTGCGCCCGTAGGTGGTGTAGTTGAGCAACCAGCCAAAAAACAGGAAACAGCCGATGGTGATCAGGATCGGTACCGGTACGCCGAACAGCTGGCCATTGCCGTAGATGAAGAACTGATCCTGGGACACCCCCACCGCCTTGCCGTTGGCAAAGATGTAGGCCAGGCCGCGCACGATCTGCATGGTCGCCAGCGTGGTGATCAGGGCATTGACCCGCAGCTTGGCGATCACGATTCCATTGATCAACCCGACAATCAGCCCCATCAGCAATGCGGCGCAGATGCCCAGGAACACACTGTTGGTGTCGCGCATCACCACTGCGGCCACCACTCCGGCACAGGCGATCACCGAGCCCACCGACAGGTCGAAATGCCCGGACGCCAGGCAATACAGCATGGTGCACGCTGCGATGCCAGTGGTGGAAATCGCCAGCCCCAGGCCACGCATGTTCAATGGCGAGAGAAAGTTATCGATCAGCAGGGTGCAGAGCAGGAAGATCCCCACCGCCGCCAGCAGCATCGCCCAGTTATCCACAAGGCTGCGCACGTCCAGGGACTTGCGCGCTGCTGGCAACGTATTGTTTTGGCTTGTCATGGTCACCTCTCAATTCTCCAGGCCGGCGGCGCGTTGGCGCGGCAGGGCCAGTTGCAGCAGGTTGGATTCATCGGCCTGTTCACGGCTCTTTTCGCCACGCATCACGCCTTCGCAAAGCACCAGGATGCGGTCGGAAATGCCCATCACCTCCATCAGGTCGCTGGACACCACGATCACCGCGACCCCACTGGCGGCCAGGTCATGGATGATCTGGTAGATCTCGGCCTTCGCGCCGATATCGATGCCGCGTGTCGGCTCGTCCAGCAGCAGGACCTTCATCGGCATCGACAGCCAGCGACCCAGAATGGCCTTCTGCTGGTTGCCCCCCGACAGGTAGAGGATCTTCTGCGCAGGACCCGGGGTTTTAACTTTCAGTGCCTTGATCTGCTTTTCGGCATTGCCCTTTTCCCAACCGTCACGCAGCAGCCAGCCGAAGGTGGAATGGGCGCTGCGGGCACTGATGTTGATGTTCTCGGCAACGCTGGAGAGCGGCATGATGCCTTCCTTCTTGCGGTCCTCGGGGCACAGCAGGACACCGGCGGCGATGGCATCGCGCGGCGAACGCAGTTGCAGCGGCTCGTCGCACAGTTGCAGATTCCCGGCAGTGATCCGCTCGAGGCCGCCCAGCAGGCGCAGCAATTCGGTACGCCCCGCGCCCACCAGGCCGAACAGGCCAAGGATCTCGCCCTTGTGCGCCGCGAAACTGACCGGCTCACGCAAGCCCGGCCCCAACAGGCCGTCGACCTTGAGTGCCACCGCCCCCCGTGGACGAGGGCGGTAATCGTAGATGTCCTGGATGTCGCGCCCCACCATGCAGGTGACCAACTGATCATGGGTCAGCGTGCTCATGTCCTCGAAGGTACGCACGTAGCGTCCGTCCTTGAACACGGTCACCGCATTGCAGATCCGGAACACCTCCTCCATGCGGTGAGACACGTAGAGCACCACCTTGCCCTCGTCCCGCAGCCGCTCGATGATCGCCATCAGGCGCTCGATTTCCCGGGCCGACAGGCTGCTGGTGGGTTCGTCGAAGGCAATCACCTGTGCACCACGGGACAGGGCCTTGGCGATTTCCACCAGCTGCCGCTGCCCCAGGGACAGGCGGCCCACCTTCTGCTGGGGATCGATCTCGTCGGCCAGCCCCTTGAGACATGCCAGTGCATGCTCGCGCAACTCACGGTGATTGATCACACCGTAACGGGCCGGCAAATGTCCGAGGAACAGGTTCTCCGCCACGGTCATTTCCGGCACCAGGTGCAATTCCTGGTGGATGACGGCCACGCCGCTGGCAATGCTGTCGGCCGCGCACTTGAAGGCCATCGCCTGCTCGCCGATCTGCAAATGGCCACTGCTGGGGCTGTAGGCGCCGCCGAGGATCTTGAGCAGGGTCGACTTGCCCGCACCGTTTTCCCCCATCAGGGCATGGACCTGTCCTGGGTGGGCAGTGAAACTGATACCGTCCAGCGCCTTGACCCCGGGGAAGGTCTTGCCGATCCCGTTGAAACACAAACTGGCGCCGACACTGTGCTGCTGTCTGTTCAATTGCGCGTGCATAACCACCTCATCACACCGACCAGCAAGCCCTGTCGCCAGGGCCACCGAGCAAAGTCGACCGTCACTTCCAAAGACCGATCTTTTCCAGTTCCTGCTTGAAGTTGTCACGCGTGATCAGCGTGACCTCATCCATCGCGGTGTACTTCGGCGGCTCCTTGCCGGTGGTGATCCAGTCGAACATCATGCTCGCGGTGTTGTAGCCCTCAAGGTGCGGGCTGGGCAGCATCGAGCCGAAAAAGCCGCTGCTGGGCTTCTTCAGTTCGCCGATGGCGTCGGTGCCATTGATGCCGACACCGATGACGTTGGCCGCGGCGAAACCGGCGCTTTCAGTGGCGCGCACACCGCCCAGCACGGTGTTGTCGTTCATGCCGCCGATGATCAGGTTTTTCGCCGAACCCGGCAGCTTCACCAGCGCCGAGCTGGTGGAGTCCATGCTGCCCGGCACGTCGAGGGTCTTGAGCGGGGTGAAGAGGATGTGGTCTTTCGGCAGGCCGGCGGCCTCCAGGGATTTCACCGAACCGTCGGTGCGCTTCTTGCCGGTGTCGAGCTCGTTGTAGGTGTTGATCACCGCGTAGGTATCTTTCCAGTCCCAGCCGCGCTTCTTCGCCTCGGCGGCCATCGCGGCCCCCTGCTTCTGGCCGACTTCGAACGCGGCCATGCCCAGGTAGGGGACGTCCTCCATGAACTTGCCGCTGGCGTCGACAAAACGGTCATCCACGGCGATCACTTTCAGATCATTGGCCTTGGCCTTCGCCACGATCGCCGGCCCCAGGGACACGTCCGGCGGGCAGATCACGAAGCCCTTGGCACCGTTGGCGGCCAGGCTGTCGATGGCCGAGAGGGTTTTCTCCCCGTCCGGCACGGCGATCTTGATCAGGGTAAAGCCCTTGTCCTTGCTGGCTTTCTCGGCGAAAGCCCATTCGGTCTGGAACCAGGGCTCCTCCGCCTGCTTGACCAGGAAGCCGATCTTCACCGGCTCGGCGGCCTGCAGCAGGCTGCTCAAGCCAAAGGCCGATACCGCCAGAGCGGCGCAACACAGGGAACGGATACCGCGATGACGATTCATAAGGTGACTCCTTGTTTTTGTTGTGAGTACTGAACCGGTGCAACTTGATGCCTGAAAACTATCCTGCGAATCGATGACAGCGTGTGCCTGGGACATCCACCTCGATGGCCAGGACCGCACCGTCCAGCGGGTGATTGAACCGGCTGGCAGCGCTGGTGACATACAAGGTACGAAGCTGCGGGCCACCGAACACGCAACTGGTGGGCCGGCTGACGGGCAGTTCGATCACCCGGTCGATTTCGCCATTGGGCGCCAGCCGGAGGAGGCAGCCACCGTCCCAGCGGGCGTTCCAGAGGTAGCCCTCGGTGTCCATCGCCGAACCGTCCGGCACACCACGCGGGTGTGGTCCGAACCACTCCCGTGGCGCTTCGAGCTGCCCGTCGCGAGCGATCGAATAGCGATACAACGTGCCAGCGAGACTGTCGCCAAAATACAGCTGCGTCCCGTCCTCGTTCCAAAGCAGGGTATTGGGAATGCCCAGGTCACGTGCCAGCGGCGTTACCCGCGCATCGGCATCGATCCGGAACAGGCCGCCACTGCGCTGTCGAACGGGAAGCTCCTCACCCTGCTCGCCGATGTTGTTCTGCATGGTGCCGAGCCAGAGTCGGCCCCGGGCATCGCAGCGGGCCTCGTTGGCCCGGTTGCCCGCTTGCGGATCGGCGACGCACAGCAGCGTCAGGCTCGGCGCCTGTGGCTCGCTGTCGAGGTCCAGCCGATATACGCCGCTGCTCAAGGTCACCAGCGCATCACCGCGTTCACAGGGGATGAACGCCGACACCGGCTCCGGCAATTGCCAGGCCTGCAGGCCCGAGCCCGTCAGGCGCAGCGCCTGCCGGCCAGCGATATCGGCCCAATACAGGGCCTGCCCGGGCACATCCCAGAACGGCCCTTCGCCCAGTTGCGCACGGTGTTCAGTCACAGCGATCCACGACATGAGGCCTCCTGGCTGACTATTGTTTTCAGATGCCGCTGAGGTTGCCGGCCCTGACACAAGGACATTGGCGGGATGCGATCCCTGTAGGAGCCGGGCTTGCCCGCGAAGGGGCCCTCAAGATCGCCAATAGGCTTCGCGGACAAGCCCGGCTCCTACGGTCATGTGCATATTCCCTAAAGCACCCCTATGGCTCCGGGCACCAGCACCGCGTCAACGACGCCGATACCATTGATCAATGGCGCACCGAACTCCGCCTGGCTGATCTCGAACACATCACCCGGTTGCGTACGCACGCCCTCGGCGAAAGACAGGGTCGCGGTGCCGAAGAAGTGAATGTGCACATCCCCAGGACGCAGGAACTGACTGTACTTGAAATGGTGGTACTCAAGATTTTCCAGGCTGTGGCACATATTGGCCTCGCCACTGAGGAACTCGCTCTGCCACACCACCTCGCCCCGACGCAGAATCCGGCTGCTGCCCGCCAGGTGGCGGGGCAACTCGCCGACCCGCAGTTCAGGGCCGTAACTGCAGTTGCGCAACTTGGAGTGGGCGAGGTACAGGTAGTTCTTGCGCTCCATCACGTGATCGGAAAATTCGTTGCCTATGGCAAAACCCAGGCGATAGGGCTTGCCATCATGGCCGATGACATACAGGCCGCCGATTTCCGGTTCTTCACCGGCGTCCTCGGCGAAGGGCGGTAACGCAAAGGCCTGGCCCGGGCGCACGACGATGCTGCCGTCGCCCTTGTAGAACCACTCCGGCTGCACGCCAGCCTGACCTGAGACGGGCTTGCCGCCTTCCACGCCCCATTTGAAGATCCGCAGGCTGTCGGTCATCGCGCTGTCGTCGCCGGCATGCTGGTGCATCTTGTCCCGCGCAGCCGCACTGCCCAGGTGGGTCAGGCCGGTGCCGCTGACCAGCATATGCGCCGGGTCCGGGTGATCCAGCGGTGGCAACACTCTCAGCTCGGCCAGCAATGCCGCGTAGTCGTGGCTGATACCCAGCCCGAGACGCTCCACCTGCCGCTGCAGATCGGTACCGGCCTCGATGGCGGCCAGTGCCAGTTCACGCACCGTGCGTGCCGACCGTACCTCGCGCACCTGGCCATCCTCGACCACTCCCACCCGACGCTCGCCATTGCTCAATTCGAACTGAACCAAACGCATGAAGCTTCTCCTGATTGCCGATCACAAGCACGAGTGGTACCGCGGACACCGGCACCAGATCGCAGAGCCCTACCTCAGTTGAAATCGACTATATAGTATTACTATTTACTCAACAACACTTCCAAACACGAGATTTTGCGCTTACCTTAACCGCCAGGAAGAACAATATAGTCTTACAATAAGAGAGCTGATCATGTCTGATAAAAAACTCGACCTGCGCTCCGCCCACTGGTTCGGTACCGCTGACAAGAACGGCTTCATGTACCGCAGCTGGATGAAGAACCAGGGCATCGCCGACCATCAGTTCCATGGCAAGCCCATCATCGGGATCTGCAACACCTGGTCGGAGCTGACCCCGTGCAACGCGCACTTCCGCCAGATCGCCGAGCATGTCAAACGCGGGGTGATCGAGGCCGGCGGCTTTCCCGTGGAGTTCCCGGTGTTCTCCAACGGCGAATCGAACCTGCGCCCGACCGCCATGCTCACCCGCAACCTGGCCAGCATGGATGTCGAGGAGGCCATTCGCGGCAACCCGATCGACGGCGTGGTCCTGCTCACCGGTTGCGACAAGACCACCCCGGCGCTGCTGATGGGCGCTGCCAGTTGCGACGTGCCAGCCATCGTCGTCACCGGCGGACCGATGCTCAACGGCAAGCACAAGGGCCAGGACATCGGCTCGGGGACCGTGGTCTGGCAACTGAGCGAACAGGTCAAGGCGGGCACCATCAGTCTCGATGACTTCCTCGCGGCCGAGGGGGGCATGTCGCGTTCGGCAGGTACCTGCAACACCATGGGCACCGCCTCGACGATGGCGTGCATGGCCGAGGCCCTGGGCACCTCCCTCCCTCACAACGCGGCGATTCCGGCGGTCGATGCACGGCGTTATGTGTTGGCGCACATGTCCGGCATGCGCGCGGTGGAGATGGTCCGCGAAGGCTTGAAACTGTCGAAGATCCTCACCCGGGAGGCCTTCGAAAACGCCATCCGCGTCAATGCCGCCATCGGTGGTTCGACCAACGCGGTGATTCACTTGAAAGCCATCGCCGGGCGCATCGGCGTCGAGCTGGAGCTCGATGACTGGACCCGCATCGGCCGGGGCATGCCGACCATCGTCGACCTGCAACCGTCCGGGCGCTTCCTGATGGAAGAGTTCTACTATGCCGGTGGCCTGCCGGCGGTGCTGCGCCGTCTCGGCGAAGCCAACCTGATTCCCCATCCCGATGCCCTGACCGTGAACGGCAAGTCGATTGGCGAAAACACCCGGGAAGCACCGATCTATGGCCAGGACGAAGTGATCCGCCCGCTTTCCAACCCGTTGCGCGCCGACGGCGGCATCTGTGTCCTGCGTGGCAACCTGGCCCCTCTCGGGGCCGTGCTCAAGCCTTCGGCCGCGACCCCCGAGCTGATGCAACATCGCGGCCGGGCGGTGGTGTTCGAGAACTTCGACCAGTACAAGGCGCGGATCAATGACCCGGAACTGGACGTCGACGCCAGCTCGATCCTGGTGATGAAGAACTGCGGTCCCAAGGGTTACCCCGGCATGGCGGAGGTAGGCAACATGGGGCTTCCGGCCAAGCTGCTGGCGCAGGGGGTCACCGACATGGTGCGGATCTCCGACGCGCGCATGAGCGGCACGGCGTACGGCACGGTGGTGCTGCATGTCGCACCGGAGGCGGCCGCCGGCGGTCCCCTGGCCTGCGTACAGGAAGGCGACTGGATCGAGCTCGATTGCGCCAACGGACGCCTGCACCTGGATATTCCAGAGGCTGAACTGGCGGCCCGGCTGGCAGACCTGCAAGCGCCGCGGCAGCCGATCCTGGGCGGCTATCGCCAGTTGTACATCGACCATGTGCTGCAGGCGGACCAGGGCTGCGACTTCGATTTCCTGGTGGGTTGCCGTGGCGCCGAGATCCCGCGTCACTCCCACTGATCGTCATGACGTAGCGTCGCCACCGACCGGTTCGGCCGCAGGAGCGCCTGAGCCGGCCGGTGGGAGCGATGTTATGATGCAACCCTCCTCATCAGAGCAACGTCCCGGTTATGGATCAGCAGTCCTCTAAGCCCCGCAAGAACACTCCGCGCAAGAGCATGCACAACCGAATCGTGCAGGAACTGGGCATGCAGATTGTCTCCGGACGCTTCAAGCCTGAAGAGCGCCTGCCCATGGAAGCGACGCTGTGCGAGGAGTACCAGGTCAGTCGCTCGGTGTTGCGTGAGGCTACCCGGGTACTGAGCGCCAAGGGCCTGGTGTACTCCAAGCCACGGGTCGGTGCGGTTGTGCGCCCGCGCCTGAAATGGCACCTGCTCGATCCGGACGTGTTGACCTGGCTGATGCAGTCGACGCCCCACAGCGAGTTTTTCAACACCCTGGCGGGCGTACGGCGAATTCTCGAACCGGAAATCGCCGCCATGGCCGCCACCACGGCGACCGACGAAGACATCGCGGTCATCGAAAAGGCCTACCTGGCCATGGAGAAGGCCCAGACCCACGAACAGCTGCTGCAGGCGGACCTGGACTTTCATCGGGCGATCGCCGACGCCACCCGCAACGACCTGCTCGCCTACATGTGCAATATGCTGTCGTTGCCACTGCGTGAATCTATCAGCATCACCAACCGCCGGCCGGATATCCAGGGCCTCAGCCTGCCCCGGCACAAGGCGATCCTGACCGCCATCCAGAATCGCGATGCCCTCGGGGCCCGGCATGCCTCTCTGGTGCAACTCGACGATACCCGGGTCGCCCTGGATACCGTGATGAACATCCTCACCCCGCTATAGCGCTCAGGCCTTCGCCCCCAATTCCGCGGAAAGCCGGGCGGCGACCTGCTTGATCAGCGGGACCAGCTCGGCCATCTTCTCCAGCGACATGTAGGGCACGGTACTGGCGATGCTGATCCCGGCGACGATCTGCCGGCTGGCATCGCGTATCGGTGCCGCGACACAGCGGATCGACGGCTCATTGTCTTCCAGATCGAAGGCATAGCCACCCGCCACATACTCCAGCATGCGTTGCTGAAACTGCTCCCAGGACTGTTCCTGGTGCGCGGGCCATGACAGGTTCTTCCCGCCCACCGGCAAGCTGATCCGATACAGGCGCTGCCACTCCTGCGGCGAGTCATCGAGCAGCAGTGCCTTGCCGATGCCGGTGCGCGCCAGCGGCATGCGGTGCCCGACCCGCGAACGCATCTCCGGGCCATTGCGTCCGGGATTCTTGTGCAGGTACAGCACGTCATCGTCCTCACGAATCGCCAGGTGAATGGTGTCGCCGGTCAACGCCGACAATTCGTCCAGGTACGGCCCGGCCAGGGTCACCAGCGGCAAGGCCTCGCGCGCCTGAAAACCCAGCTCGATCAGCTTGGGACCGAGCAGGTAACCGACTTGCGGCACGACCCGCAGATAGCGCTCATCCACCAGACAACTGGCCAGCCGATGGGTGGTACTGCGGGTGGTGCCGATCAGCCGGGCGATTTCCTTGAGGTCGCGAGCCCCACCGGCCACGGCCTGGACCACGGCCAGACCGCGCAGCAGCGTCTGGGTCCCCGTGGGCGCGGCGTCCTTGGCATTCTTTGCGGCGTCTTCCTGCATATCCGGCCTTCAACAATGAGCGAGAGAACGGGCGGCATTATGGTCGCCCGTCCTGGCGCAGGCTAGAGCTCGATCCGCGCCACCTTGCCCACCAGCACCACATAGGACAACGCGCCGATCAGCGCCAGCACGGCGATGTAGGTGATTGCCGGCGCGAAGGAGTCGCCGCTGACGAGAAAGCCGATCACGATTGGCGTGGCGATCGCCGCCAGGTTGCCGATGCAATTGAACACACCGCCCGTCAGGCCCAGCAGGCGGGCCGGTGCCAGGGTCGAAACCAGCGACCAACTGATCGACGCCATCCCGTTACCGAAAAACGCCAGCGCCAGGCAGGCGATCACCCACGGCGTCGAGTCGACGAAGTTGGCCCCGATGATCGAGGTGGAAATCAGCAGGCCCCCGATGATGGGCAACTTGCGGGCCAGTCCGATCGTCGCGCCACGGCGGATCAGCCAATCGGAAAACAGCCCCGAGCAGAGCACGCCGACGAAAGCCGCGAGGAAGGGTACCGATGCCAGCAGGCCGGACTTGATGAAGTCCATGCCGCGATATTTCACCAGGTAGGTCGGAAACCAGGTCAGGAAGAACCACAACGTCGAGTTGAGGCAGAACTGCCCGAGGTAGATGCCCCACAACTTGCGCTGGCTCAACACGATACCCAGGTCCGCCCAGCTGAAGGGAGCCTTGCGCCTGGCCGTCTCGGCCTGGATATCCACCAGCCCGCCACCCGCGCGGATCAGCTCGATTTCCGCCTGGTTGACCCCCTTGAACTCCCGGGGCTCGCGATACACCGCGTACCAGATGAACGCCCAGAGAATGCCCACCACACCGGTGCTGATGAACACCATGTGCCAGCCGTATTCGTGTTGCAGCCAGGCCAGTACCGGCGTCAGGAAGGCCAGTCCGACGAACTGTCCGGAGGTGTAGAAACCGATGGCGGTCGCTCGTTCGCGCTCGGGAAACCAGCTGGTCACCACCCGGCTGTTGATCGGATAGGCCGGGGCCTCCAGCGCACCCACCGCCATGCGCAGGACGAACAACGCGATAAAGCTGGCGGCGAAACCGAGCATCAGCGTAGCCGCCGACCACAGCAGCAGCGCGAGACTGTAGAGCAGACGCGGAGGCACCCGGTCCACCAGCCAGCCTCCGGGGATCTGCATGGCCGCGTAGGTCCAGCCGAAGGCCGAGAAGATCAGCCCGACATGGACCGGATCGATTCCCAGCTCGCTGGTCAGCGCGGGCGCGGCGATCGACAGGTTGCTGCGGTCCAGGTAGTTGATCACCACGGTGATGAACAGCAGCACCATGATGAAAAAACGCTTGCGGCTCGGCGTCAGCAGCGACGCCGGCCCGGTAAAGACTTCCGGTTGCATGGGGTGTGCCTCTTCTTGTGATTATTGAGGACGTTCATTCGCAACGATGTCATGGTCCGGTCACGGACCTTCCCTGCGGGGGTGAGAGTCGGGCCAGCCAGGCCTTACCATTCGGCAAAACTGCCGTCGGCATGGCGCCAGATCGGGTTGCGCCAGCGGTGGCCGATGGCGGCGCGCTCGGCCACGTATTCCTCGTTGATCTCGATGCCCAGCCCCGGGCCATTCGGGATCCTCACGAAGCCCTGGTCGTAGTCGAACACCCGCGGATCCTTGACGTAGTCGAGCAGGTCATTGCTTTCGTTGTAGTGGATACCCAGGCTCTGCTCCTGGATGAAGGCGTTGTAGCAGGCCGCGTCCAGTTGCAGGCACGCCGCCAGGGCAATCGGGCCCAGCGGGCAATGCAGCGCCAACGCCACGTCGTAGGCTTCGGCCATGTTGGCGATCTTGCGGGTCTCAGTGATACCGCCGGCATGGGAGGCATCCGGCTGGATAATGTCGACGTAGCCTTCGCTGAGCACCCGCTTGAAGTCCCAGCGCGAGAACAGACGCTCCCCCAGCGCAATCGGCGTGCTGGTCAGCGGCGCCAGTTCCTTCAGGGCCTCGTAGTTTTCGCTGAGCACCGGCTCTTCGATGAACATCAGCTTGTAGGCGTCGAGCTCCTTCATCAGCACCTTGGCCATGGGCTTGTGGACCCGGCCATGGAAGTCCACGCCGATACCGATGTTCGGCCCGACCGCATCGCGCACGGCAGCGACGTTGGCCAGGGCCAGATCGACCTTTTCGAAGCTGTCGACGAACTGCAGTTCCTCGGTGCCGTTCATCTTCACGGCGGTGAAGCCCCGGCCGACAGCCTCCCTGGCGGCACGGGCAGTGTCGGCCGGCCGGTCACCGCCGATCCACGAATACACGCGGATTCTGTCGCGCACCTGGCCGCCCAGCAGATCGCTGACCGACACGCCCAGGGCCTTGCCCTTGATATCCCAGAGTGCCTGGTCGATCCCGGCCAGGGCACTCATGTGCACCGCACCACCGCGGTAGAACCCGCCGCGATACAGGACAGTCCAGATATCTTCGATGTTGCGCGGGTCCTTGCCGACCAGGTAGTCCGACAGCTCATCCACAGCCGCCGCGACCGTGTGGGCCCGGCCTTCGACCACGGGCTCGCCCCAACCGGTCACGCCTTCATCGGTTTCGACCTTGAGGAACAGCCAGCGTGGCGGAACGATAAAGGTCGTCAGCTTGGTGATTTTCATCGTGTTGTCTCTCTTGTCGGGATACAGCGCCCAGGGCGCCGGAAAGTCTTAACGCAATGCGTTCCATGCCTGCACGTAAGCCTTGGCGCGCAACGCCGTCTCATCGGCGCTCAGTCCCGGCTTGAACAGACCGGAGCCCAGGCCGAAACCACTGACACCGGCTTCGACGAACGCTGGCATGTTGTCCGGGGTGATCCCGCCGACCGGAACCAGCAGGGTGCCTGCCGGCAGCACCGCCAGCCACGCCTTGACCACCGCCGGCCCCATTTGCTCGGCCGGGAACATCTTCAACACGTCGGCCCCCTCGGCCAGCGCAGCGAAGGCCTCGGTCGGCGTGGCGACACCTGGCGACAGGTACAGGCCCGCCGCCTTCGCCGCGCGTAGCACGTGGGGATCGCTGTGCGGCATGACGATCACCTGCCCACCCGCGGCCTTGACCTGCCCGACCTGTTCGGGGGTCAGTACCGTACCGGCCCCGACCAGGCAATCGGCGGGTAGCCGATCGCGCAGGATGCGGATGCTTTCATAAGGCTCGGGAGAGTTGAGGGGCACCTCGATGACGCGGAAACCGGCCTGGTACAACACCTCGCCGATCGCCGCCGCCTCGTGCGGACGCAGGCCACGAAGAATCGCGATCAGACCGTTTTTCGCCAGTGCTTGCTTGAGCATGTCAGACCTCTTGTCCAGTGAAACGCAGGTACTCAGCCCATCAACCCGGCCGCCTCGGCCAGGTGCCAGAGGCCTCGCTCGGTGGCGTGTTCGGCCAGGTCCACCCGGTCAAAACCGCAGCTGCCGAGCGCACGACGGTAGCGCGCGCAGAGTTGGGCGTTGCCGATCAGCAGGATCGACGGCAAGTCGGCGACGTGGCGCCGACGGCGCTGGACGTCACTGAGCGCAGCGAGTTCATGGCCGATCAACAGGCCCGACAGGTAGTCGGTCTGTTCGGCCGGGCTCAGCTCATGGGTCAGGCCGAGAGTTCGTGCGCTGAAGAGGGTCGACAGAGGACCGCGCGCACCTTCGTCCGAGCGGGCAACCTGGACGCCACGGTCGAACGCCGCCTCCTGGAAAGGAGCGCCGCGCTGCTGGGTACGCCCCAGGATGCTGTGTTCAGAAAGCACGGCGAACAGCTCGCCGGTCATGAACGTGTCGAAATGGGTGATGCAGCCGTCGACCACCTCGACCCATTTCGAATGGCTGCCCGGCAGGCCGATCAGCAGATTGTCGCCGGCGCCTGCCGGCAGGCCTTGCAGGGCGCCGAGAACCTGGGTTTCTTCGCCACGCATTACATTCGGCAAGGGCGAGCGCTCGATCACCCCGGGCACGATGTGCACATCGAGACCACGCCAGCTGCGGACAGTGCTCAGGGCGCTGCCCAGGCTGGCGACATTCGCCGGCGTGTCGCGATACGCGGCCTCGGTCCAACCCTGGGCACTGCCGACCATCCCGCAGGCAATCACCGCCAGCCCGGGCTGGGCATCGAGCCAGTCGCCGCAGGCCTCGTCGAAGGCCAGTTCAAAGCCATCTGTGCATATCCGGCCGGCGATCATCCGCGGCACGCAGGGCAGTTGCATGATGCCCGACGACAATGAGCGCTGTTCGAGCACCTGGCCACCCGCCGCGAGTTTGTAGGCCCGGAGTGAGGTCGTCCCCCAATCGAGCGCGATCAATTGCGCCTGCATCGCGTCACCTGAAAGTTGTTTTTGGACAGTGAGTGCGTGGAGCTGATGGAGGCGACTATAAACCTGACGCGCAAAAAATCTCAATATATAAATTTGCATCCCATATATAGGGATTCACATAAAGATACCGTCGAGCCAATACGCCCTCCCTTCATGACGAAGATTGAGTGAGGCGATCCTGATTGGATTCCGGCATGAGCTGGAGCGAGCGATTGCCCCCCCTTGCAGGGGAACGGGCTCAAGGGGCTGGAGGTGTTCGCTAGCGAGCGTGACCGAATGACAATGAACCGGCCCTGGCGGCGGAGATCGCTTGACCACCGCCGCCACGCCGGGACCGGGACCGGGACCGGGACCGGGATCTTACGACTTGAACCGTCCCACCAACCCGTTCAGCTCATCCGACAGATGCGACAGCCGTCCCGAGTCTTCCCGCGCCGAGTTGGCCAGGCTCTCGACCAGGCGCGCCTCGTCGTAGATCTGCTGGATGTGCCGGTTGATCTCCTCGGCGACGCTGTGCTGCTCTTCCGCTGCCGCCGAGATCTGCAGGTTCTGGTCGCGGATCTCGTTGACCGACAGCTCGATGCCCTCGAAGCTGCCCCGCGCGCTCTCGATCGACGAGACGCTGGCTCGCGACAGGTCCAGGCAGCTGTCCATCTTCTGCGAAACCTCCTGGGTCTTGCTGCCCAATGCGTTGAGCAACTGGTCGATTTCCCCGGTGGAATCCGACGTGCGCTTGGCCAGCGCCCGGACCTCATCGGCGACCACCGCAAAACCACGCCCCTGGTCGCCAGCCCGTGCCGCCTCGATCGCCGCGTTCAGTGCCAGCAGGTTGGTCTGCTCGGCAATGGCGCGGATGGTACCGAGGATCTGGTTGATGCTGCGACTGCCCTCCTCCAGCTCGACCATGGCCTGGGACGACTCGGTCAGGCGACGTCCGAGGCGGTTGACGTTCTCCGTGGTCAGTTCGATCTGCTGCTTGCCCTCGGCCACACGCTGGTGCCCGCTCTCGGCGGAGGTGGCCGCATTGCTGCACGAGCGGGCCACTTCGTTGGCGGTGGCGACCATTTCGTTGAAGGCCGTGGACACCAGCTCTACCGCCTCACGCTGGCGCCCGGCCGCATCGTTCATGTTGCTGGCCACCTCGCTGTTGACCCGCGAGGCATCCTGCAGGTTGGTCGAGGCCGCGCCGATGCGCTGGATCAACTGGCGAATGGCGGCCAGGAACTTGTTGAACCAGCCGGCCAGTTCAGCGGTTTCGTCCTTGCCCTGAATATCGAGGTCGCGGCGCAGATCGCCTTCGCCCTCGGCGATCGATTGCAGGCCGGTGCTGACCTGGCCGATCGGCTTGACGATCACCTTGGAGAAGGCCGCGGCGATCAGGGCGAACAGTACCGCCAGCACCACCACGATCAGTGCCGTCACATAGGTCATGCGGGTCGCGCCCCCCATGACTTCGTCGTACTTGATCAGGCCGACGTAGCGCCAGCCCAGGCCCGGCGAAGTCCAGATGTTGGCCATGTAGTTGACCCCATCGATCTGCACTTCGGTGGCGCCCTCCCCGGTCGCCGCCAGCTTGGCGTAGGGCTCGCCGAGGTCCTTGAGCTGCTTGAAGTTGTGCGCGGCGTCACGCGGGTCGACCAGCACCGTGCCGTCTTCGATCAGCATCACGTAGCCGCTCTGGCCGAGCTTGATGCTCTTGACCAGTTCGGTGAGGTTCTTCAGCGAAACGCTGACGACGAAGACGCCCTTGGGGTTGCCGCTGGCATCGAGCATCGCCCTCGCGCTGCCGACCAGCGCCACGGCGTCCTTGTCGTAGTAGTAGGCAGGCGTGCGCACGCTCTTGCCCGGGCTGGCCATGGCGGCCTTGTACCAGGGGCGCACGCGGGGGTCGTAGTTGGCCAGTTGCGGGTCATCCGGCCACTTGGCGTAGGTACCGTCTTCCAGGCCGATGGAGAGAATCGCCGCAGCCGGGTGCGTCGCGCCGTAGCGGGCAAACGCATCGATGACCTGCTTGGCTGCCGGTGGCAAAGGTTGGCTAGCCGCGTTGGCGGTCTCGTAATGCTTGAGACTGTCAACCGATGTGTATACAGGATCGGTCGCCATTTGGTCGACGTTCTGCTGTGTGCCGTCGAAGAATTGCCGGATATTGCCGTCGATCTGACGGATTTCCCGAGTGCTGCCATCGATGAACTGATTGACCGCCTCAGTCCTGATATTCACCACCGAGATCACCGCCACCAGGCTCACCGGGATGAAGGCGACCAACACAAAGGCCAGGACGAGCTTGTTCTTTATTTTCATTGCGACGATCACCATCCGGGGAAGTGAGATGCAAATAGCCGGGCCAGGCAGAGTTATGGCCCTTTGCTATTAAGCCTGTATCGGCTGGCGAGTCAAAATCTTTATCGCCTCATCGTGCACAAAAAAATCGGAAATTGTCCCGGATATCTGATCGATCGGTCGGTTTCAAGCCACCCAGGCCGGCCATCTCTTGTCGAAACAGACCGGCCCGCCTCGACTTCAGGCCTTTTTCGTCCTGGGCAGCAACACGGCCAGGATTCCGAACAGCGGCAGGAACGAACACAGCGTGTAGACGTACTCGATGCCATGGATGTCCGCCAGGTGCCCCAGCAGCGCGGCACCGATCCCGCCGAAGCCGAACATCAGGCCGAAGAACACCCCGGCGATCATGCCGACGTTGCCCGGCACCAGTTCCTGGGCGAAGACCACGATGGCCGAGAACGCCGAGGCCAGGATGAAGCCGATCACCACGCTGAGCACGGTGGTCCAGAACAGGTCGACGTAAGGCAGCGCCAGGGTGAACGGCGCGACACCGAGGATCGAGAACCAGATCACCGCCTTGCGCCCGATCTTGTCGCCGATGGGGCCACCGGCAAAGGTCCCTGCGGCGACCGCGCCAAGGAACAGGAACAGGTGCAGCTGCGAACTGGCCACCGACAGCTGGAACTTCTCGATCAGGTAGAACGTGAAGTAGCTGGTGAAGCTGGCCATGTAGAAGTACTTGGAGAACACCAGCAGGCCCAGCACCACCAGTGCGCCCAGCACGCGGCCTTTCGACAGCCCGTGGGTGGCCTTCTGGCCCTGCTTGAGCTTGAACAGGTTCAGGTGCGCGCGATACCAGCGGCTGATGCCATAGAGCACGCCCAGGGCGAACAGCGCGAACAACCCGAACCAGGCGACATGGCCCTGGCCAAACGGAATGATGATTGCCGCGGCCAGCAGCGGGCCGAAGGCTGAACCGGCATTGCCGCCGACCTGGAAGCTCGACTGTGCCAGCCCGTAGCGCCCACCGGAAGCCAGCCGCGCGACACGCGAGGCCTCCGGGTGAAAGGTCGAGGAACCGACCCCGATCAGCGCCGAAGCCAACAGAATCAGCGGGAAACTTCCTACCTGGGACAGCATCAGGATCCCGATCAGCGTGCAGATCATTCCGGCCGGCAGCAGCAGAGGCTTCGGATGCCGGTCCGTGTAGAAACCGACCCAGGGTTGCAGCAGCGAGGCCGTCACCTGGAAGGTCAGGGTGATCAGCCCGACCTGGGTGAAGGTCAGCCCATAGCTGTCCTTGAGCATCGGATAGATCGACGGCAGGACCGACTGGATCAGGTCGTTGATCAGGTGGGCCAGCGCCACCGCGCCGATGATGCGCATCACCAGCGGGCTGGCTTGCGCAGGCGCCGACGCCACGGTCGGGCCGGAAGAGGTTTGTGTGAGTGCCATGAGGTATTCCGTGACGCGGATGGATGCACAGGTGCAGGTGCGTCAATGTGCCATTTTTTAGTGCGGCAAGGCCAGATACTTGTTGAGCTAACGATCAATCCGTCCCGACGAAAGCACACTGATAGCGCATTGCTACTGGTCTGAATCTTGCCTGCCCTGATTCCTACAGCGCGGTTCCTTACAAAGGGCCACGAGAATGGGAAGATTCGCTACAGCGGCCGGCCGATAACGCCCTCACTGGCGAAGCTTCCGAGGTCTTTAACGACAGCATCCGTCATGACCACCCCGTCATGACTGCACCCAAACGGTGCTGGATGCCCTGAGGAGTGGTCGGTAATGCACGCTTTTTTATCACCCGGAATGCGACTGCTCGGACGATTCGGTTTTGCCCGCAAGTTTCAGGTGCTGTTCCTGCTCTTCATCGTTCCACTGATGGGCAGCCTGTACATGATCGGTCAGGACTACCGCAGCAAGCTCGCACTGATCGGCGAGGAACGTGCCGGTGTCCGCCAGTTGCAGGCACTGGATACCCTCGACAACCTGCTCGCCCTCCAGCGCGACCGGGCCGCCCGCTGGAAAGCCACCGAAACCAACCGCCAGCCGACACCGGCCACCCTCGCCGCCATGGCCCTGCTGGACAAGGCCCAGCCCGAAATCAACCAGGCCCTCGAACAACTGGGCCAGGCGCTGCAAAACGATGGCGCCGCAGCCGATACCCTGAAACGTTACCAGGCCCTGCAAACCAGCCTTTCCGGCCTCGACTCGGCCAGCCTGAGCAAGGTCGGCTGGTGGCCGGACGGCTATGACCGTTTCACTGCCGCCCTGAGTGCGCTGCAGAGTCTGCGCGAGCAGATCGCCATGGACAGCCGGCTGATCCTCGCGTCCTGGATGGAAACCTACCTGCTGACACAGATCTCCACCCAATACGCCCCCGACCTGATCGAGCGCGTCGGCCGCCTCGCCAGCGTCGGCCAGGCCTCCGTGGTCTCGGGCCAGTTCAGCCTGCAGAGCCGCCTGCAACTCAAGGACCTGCGCAGCCGTATCGGCGACGCCCGCGACCAGCTGGTCAAGACCGGCGCCCAACTGGAAACCCGCCTGCCCCCTGCCCTGCAGGACTGGGCCGGACGCTACCAGACGAGCCTGCACCAGCTCGACGAAGGCCTCAAGACGCTGGACGACGGCATGTTCGGCGGCAGCATCACCCTCAAGCCCGAAGGTTTCGAGAAGACCCTCGATACCCTGCTCGAACAACTGGCCAGCCTGCGCCAGGACTCGCTGACCACCCTCGACAGCCGCCTGGACTACTACCACGGCTCGGCCACCCGCCAGTTCAGCCTGGTAGCGGTGATCTTCGGCTGCCTGTTGCTCGCCGCACTGTACCTGTTCATCTGCCTGCAGGCCTCGATCCGCCGCAGCGCCAGCGGTATCACCCTGCTCGCCGAGTCGCTGCGTGACGGCAACCTGTGCCTGCAGGTGCCGGTCGAAGGCCGCGACGAACTGGCCGCCATCAGCACCGCACTGAACGTTGCCGTGGTGCAACTGCGCACCAGCCTGCAGGGCGTCGACCACGAGACCCTGCAACTGAGCGACGCGGTACGCACCCTCAACAGCCACTCCAGTGGCGCCCTCAACGAGGTCGAGGCGCAACAGCAACAGATCAGCCAGATCGCCGCGGCCGCCACGCAGTTGGCGGCCACCTCCCAGGGTGTCGCCCAGAGCTGCGAACAGGCCTCCGGCAGCGCCCAGAACACCCGGCGCATCGCCTCCGACAGCAGTCGCGACAGCCAGCGCACCACCGCCAGCATCCAGCAGCTCAACCAGCGGCTGAACGAAACCGCCACGGCGCTGGGACGGGTCAGCGAACAGGGCCAGCAGATCCAGCTGGTGGTCGACACCATCCGCGGCGTGGCCGAGCAGACCAACCTGCTCGCCCTCAACGCCGCCATCGAGGCAGCCAGGGCCGGGGAACAGGGCCGGGGCTTCGCGGTGGTGGCGGATGAAGTGCGCAGCCTGTCGCAACGGACCCAGAGTTCCACCGCGCAGATCGCCAGTACCGTCGACAGCCTGCGAGCCACCGTGAGCCAGGCCGTGACGCTGATGGAGGCAGCCTGCGTCCAGGCGCAGACCGACGCCGAATCGGTGACCGGCCTGGGCCAGCGCCTGGTGGAAATCGCCAGCGCGGTACAGAGCGTGACCGATACCCTGGCGCAGATCGCCACGGCGGTGGACGAACAGGCCAGCACCGCGGACGAGGTCAGTGGCAACATCCAGCAAGTCGACCAGGCGGCGGTCCGCTTGCTCGAAGGCGCCCGGGCGGTGAACCGCGCGGCGGACACCTTGAGCGAAGGCAGCCGGGCCCTGAGCGACAATACCGGACGCTTCCGCCTGAGTTGAAACGAGCGACGCCCACGGATTTCGCCGTTGGGCGTTAAGTTTTTGATAGCGTAGAGAAAATTTTCAGATATTTGCTTGACACATCATCGTTCTCAGCGAATAATGCGCGCCACTTGGCTACATAGCTCAGTTGGTTAGAGCATAGCATTCATAATGCTGGGGTCCGGGGTTCAAGTCCCTGTGTAGCCACCAAGTACTAAAAACGGCTTACCGCAAGGTAAGCCGTTTTTTTATGCCCGCAGAAAAGTGCGAGGCATGGATTGCAGAGAACGCCGCCCTAGAGGGAAGAACCTCTGGAAATCAGACAGCCAGGCTGCTGGCCTCTGCGCGAATGAGCCGCAGCGCCGACTCCCAAAAGGAGTGACCACACCCCCACCTTGTGGGAGCAGGACTCATCCGCGAATGAACCCGAAGCCCTGGCAGAAATCCAGGCGCTGCCACCGGGTTCAGCCCCCCTGATATTCCCTCACGGCTCGCTTCAGCTGCCTCCCTGCCGCCGCATCAGCAACGCCGCACAGGCACACCCCAGCAACGCCACACAGGCGACGAAAAAGGCATCGCCATAAGCCATCAACCACGACTGGTGCTGTATCGTCCTGCTCAGCACCGCCAGCGCCTGCTGCTGGTCCGGCAACCAGTCGCCCACCGTCGCTCCCAGGCGCTCCTGGAGCGCAGGGGCGAAAGCGTTCACCCCCTCGCCAATGCGCTCTGAATGAAAGCGCTCGCGCATCGCCACGATTTGCGTGAGTGCCGCCGTGCCCACTGCCCCACCGAGATTGCGCAGCATCGAGAACAGTGCCGAGGCCGAGCCGGCCTGGCGCTTGTCCAGCCCGGCCACCGCCAGCACCGACAAGGCGACCATGATGAACGGCTGGCCAATGCCGCGAACCACGGTGGAGGGAATGATCACGTTCGCCGCGCTGTCGGCATCCAGGAACGCTCCCAGCCAACAGCCCAGGGCCATGATCAGGAACCCGGTCGCCACCATGATCTTCGGACTCGACCAGCCCATCAGCCGCGGCATCAACGGCGCCAGCAGCAGTTGCACCACGCCGTAGGCAATCAGGCTGACGCCGATTTCATGGGCGTTGTAGCCCTGCACCTGGGAGAGATAGTTGGGCACCAGGAACACCAGCCCGAAGGTTGCCCCACCGAAGATGAACATCGCTACGCTGGCCACGCCAAAGTTGTAGTGTCCCAATAAGCGCAGGTTGATGAATGCACGTCGGCCAAAGAGCTGCGACAGCACGAACACCAGCAACGCAACACCCGCGGCCAGCGACAGCCAGCGAATCTCGCCGGAGCCGAACCAGTCCTTGCGTCCGCCTTCCTCCAGGACGATCTGCAAGCCACCCAGCCCCACCACCATGGCGCCGATACCCAGCCAGTCGCCCCGGCGCAACAGCGCCAGGTTCATCGGCTTGGCCTCGATTGCCCAGGCTACCGCCAGCAACAGGGCGATGCCGGGAAACAGTTGCAGATAGAAGATCCAGCGCCACGAATAGGCGTCGGTCAGCCAGCCGCCGATCGATGGCCCCGCCGCCTGCGCGACACTGTTGGCCAGGCTGAACAGTGCCATGCCCATGGCCATCCGGCTGGCCGGCAACTCGGTGATGATCAGCTGGAACGACAGCGGAATCAGCACCGCACCCGCCGCGCCCTGGACCACGCGGATGGCGATCATCACCGGCAGGTTCGGCGCCCAGGAACAGGCGATCGACGCCAGCAGGAAGATCAGCGAACCGGTCCACATCACCCGCCTCAGGGAGAACACTTCCACCAGCCAGGCGGTCAGCGGGATCATGATGATTTCCGCCACCAGGTAGGCGGTGGAGATCCACGAGCCCTCCTCGAAAGTGGCCCCCAGCGCGCCTTCGATTTCCGGCAACGCGGCGCTGGTGACGTGGACGTTCATGCCGGCCATGAAGCAGCCCAGCAGTCCGCCCATCACCGCGACCCAGGCGCGCGCTGAAACCGGCGCCTCAGCGCTCATTGCGCAACTCCCGAGGGTGGGTGTCAACGGTGGTGGTGACCGACATGCCGGGCAGTATCGGCAGCACTTCATTATCGGCATCGATCTGGATACGTACGGGGAAACGCTGGACGATCTTGGTGAAGTTGCCCGTCGCATTGTCCGACGGCAGCAATGCGAAGACGTTGCCTGAGCCCGGCGAAAAGCTGACGACCCGACCGCGCAGCGGACGGTGGCTGAAACTGTCGACATGGATCTCCACCGGCTGGCCGGGGCGCATGTCGGCCAATTGGGTTTCCTTGTAGTTGGCGACCACATAAGCCTGCCGCACCGGCACCACCGCCAGCATCGGCTGCCCGGCCACCAGGTACTGCCCGGCCCTGACCCGCCGCTGGCCGACCACGCCCTCGATCGGCGCACGGATCAGGGTGTCCTCGGCGTCCTGCCCGGCCAGCGTCGCCCGGGCGACGGCACTGGCGTGCGCGGCAACCTGCTGCTGGATCTCGGCGTCGGCCAGTTGCAGGCGCGCCCGCGATTCGCTCAACAGCGCCTGCTGGCGGCGCAGCCCGGCCTCGGCGCCCTGCAGGGCCGCCGTGGCCTGTTGGGCGCTGGCATTGGCAGTTTCCAGGCGTTGCACCGTCGCGGCGTTGTCCCGCGCCAGTCCCTGGTAACGCCGTCGATCCAGCTCGGCCCGCTGGTTCTCCGCCGCCGCACTGCGCACCTGCGCCTGGGCCACGGCGATGGCCTGCTGCTGCAAGCCGACGCGCTCGGCGGCGACCTGGCGGCTCGCTCGCCCGGCAACCAGCGCCGCCTGCGCCTCCGCGACGGCAGCCTGGGCCTGGGCCAGCCGGGCCTGGTAGTCACGGTCCTGCAGGCGCACCACCACATCGCCGGCCTTGACCGGCTGGTCGTCCTGTACCAGCACCTCGGCCACGTAACCGGGCACCCGCGCGCTGAGCGCCACCCAATCGGCGCGCACATAGGCATCGTCGGTGGTTTCCAGATAGCGTCCCGTGGTTGCCCACCAGCTTGCGAAAGCCAGCGCGCCGAGCACCGCGATAGCGCCACCGAGCAGCATCAGGCGCCGTCGCCGGACCTTCTTGCGCAATTGCTCGCCCTGGGCGAGGGTCTGTTCATCGACGGCAACGTTCATGGTTCTACTCCAACTTCGGGACTCGGTGGTTGCAGGGCCGCACGACTGACGGCAAGCGGCTGCCAGCCGCCACCCAGGGCCCGGAAAAGATTGACCTCGCTGCGCGCCAGCTCACCCCGGGCCTCGACCTCACGGCTGCGCACGCTCATCAGCTCACGCTCGCTGTCGAGCAGCTGCAGGGCGTCGACGGTGCCGGCGCGATAGTGGGTTTGCGCCAAGGCATAGCTGCGCTCGCTGTCCTGCAGGGCCGCCTGCAGCGCCGCCGCATGCTGGCGCTGGCCGTCGAACAGGGCGAGGGCCTGGCGCACATCGCCAAGGGCTGCGAGAACAGCCCCGCGAAAACCGGCCAACTGCCCCTGCGCCAATGCCTGGGCCCTGTCGACCCGCGCGCGGTTGGCCTTGATATTGGGAAACTCCCAGCTGATCAGCGGGCCGATACCGAACATCACCGAACGGCTATCACCCAGTTCGTGCAGCGACTGGGCCGACGAGGTCAGCGAGGCGCCGAAACTCACCTTGGGATAGAGGTCGGCGCTGGCGATCTCCGTCGCCAATACGGCGGCCTCCAGGGTGCGTCGGGCCTGGCGGATATCCGGGCGACGCTCGAGCAGATGCCAGCCGTCGCCAGCGGGCAGTGCCGCGGTGAGAGGGGGAATGGTCGCGCACTGCAGGTCGCTGCCGGTCGCCTGGCCGGTAAGCATGCCCAACTCATACAGCGCGACCCGCCGCCGAGCCTCCAGCAACGGCAGTTCGGCGCGCCAACGATCGCGCAGGCTGCGCAGGCGCAAGGTGTCCAGCTCGGTGGCGATACCGGCCTTGCGCTGGGTCTCGGTCAACTCAAGGCTGTGCTCCACGGTCTGCAACGAATGGTTCGTCACGTCCAACTGCGCGCCTGAGGTGCAATGATCCAGATAGGCCCGGCTGGTCTGCGCCGCGACGTTGATTCGCAGCAGATCGCGAGCATCGCTCGCCGCATCCGCCTGGACCCGTGCCCGCTCGATGGCGCGACGCACCTGGCCCCAGATGTCCACCTGGTAGGCCAGCTCGATGCCCGGTTCGAACGCCCACTGGGCCGGGGCGTGATTGTCCGTGGCCTGGGCCAGGGTCTGGTCGTTGGCGGTCCTGCCGTATGGCGCCGCGAAGCTCGCCTGCGTCGCCGGCCAGCGCTGCGCATCCAGCTCGCCGATGCCCGCCAGCATCGCCTGCACATTGGCGTCCGCCCGGGCCAGGTCCTGGTTATGCAGCAGGGCCTGCCGGACCAGCTTGTCGAGAACCGGGTCCTGGTACAGCTGCCACCAACGCTCGGGGAGCGGCTGGTCATTGGCGCCGACCGGCAGTGCCGTCAGCGGATTGCTGTCCAGGCCAGCGATCGACTGGGCCAAGGGGGAAGGAGCCGAGGTACCGCCACAGGCGGTCAACAAGGCGAACAGGACGCCAAGGGCCACGGGCCTGGCGCTGCGGGAGGGAAGTGAGTGCATCGACGGAATTCACAGTCAGAATCGTGAATCCCAGAGTAAGTGGCAGCCTAGGGGCGCTTCTCCCGTGATCGGGACAACCGCAGCATCAAACGGGACAACCTGCCGGCTCATTCATGCGGTACTGCCGGGGAGTGTGCCCCAGCTCACGCTTGAACACCGCCGCAAAGGCACTGGCGCTCTGGTAGCCGAACTCGAGCGCCACATCCAGGATCGACGCCCCCTGGGCCAGGCTCTGCTGGCTGAGCACCAGCCGCGCACGGGTTCGCCACTCGCCGAAGGACATCGCCAGCTCCCGCTGGAACAGCCGGGCGAAGGTTCGTGAACTCATGTTCAACTGCGCACCACACTGCTCCAGCGTCCACTCCTGCGCGGGCTGGTCGAGAAAGCGCGTGCACAAGGTACGCAGGCGGGCATCGCGGGGCGCCGGGATGTACAGGTCGACCTGCCGGGCCGACTGCAGCTCCAGCAGGATCAACGCACCGAGATGGTAGCACCGCTCCTCGCTGCCGCCCTGCGCCGAAGCGAGGATCAGTTCACGCAACAGGTTCGACACCTGGATCACCTGACACTGGACCGCCGCCACCGGATACAGCGCCGGATCGATCAGCAGCGTGCGCATGCGCACCTCGCCACTCATGCGAATCTCATGGGCGACACCGGCCGGCACCCACAGTGCATGGCCCGTCGGAATGGCCCAGCTGCCCTGCTCCGTGCACACATACATCACGCCACGGGTCGCATAGACCAACTGCGCCTCGTTGTGACAGTGACTGCCCACCACCTCGCCGTGCTGATAATCGCTGATCAGGGTCTGCATGCCTCGCCTCTCGCCCACGCCTTCCAGGTCTATTCGCTAGAACCTATGCTATCCAACAGCGGCGGCAGGCGATTGCCAAGATGTTCCATAACTCGTGAAAAACCGCATGAAAAATCTCAACATCCTTCAAAGTCGAGATTATCTGCCTCACTCGGCCTGATTAACGCTATCTGCGCGCTCACCTGCCCAACGCAACTGGATCAGTGCCACGCGCCGGCCCTTGAAGTCCTGACGCTCCTCGATGCCATAGGGCACGAATCCCAGCTTCGGATAGAACAACAGCCCTGCCAGGTTCTGGTTGAAACAGGACAGGCGCACTTCGCTGGCCTGATGGCGCTCCCGAGCCAGCCGGACCATCAGCCGGACCAGGTACTCGCCCACGCCCCGCCCACGGACATGCGGGGCGATGACCACATTGCCGATCGAGCACGTGCCGCCCTGCTCCCACTGGTAGAAGTTGGCGAAACCGACCACCTCGCCGTCCAGTTCGACCACGGTCGAATCCGAACGCTGGTCGATGGAGCCCTGCAACTGCTCCACGGTCAGCGGGTAGCGGGCCTTGGGGAAGAAGAAAAACAACTCTTCCTCGCCTTGGGCAAAACCACAGATCACGGGCAGGTCCCGTGCCTCGACCGGGCGATGACTCAACGACATGCTGTCCTCCTGACAAGGGGTATGGCAAACAGGTTGCGCCCAGACGTTAGCGTCAAGCCGTATCGGGGGTAAAGCCGTCCCTCCTGCATCAACGGCTGTGCTTCAACCCATGCCGCACCGCATGCCGCTCCAGCGCCAGCTCGATCAGGCGGCTGACCAGTTCGCTGTAGGTCATCCCCGCCGCCTGCCACAGCTTGGGGTACATGCTGATACGGGTGAAGCCCGGCAGCGAGTTGATTTCGTTGATCAGCACTTCGCCGCTGTCGGTCAGGAACACGTCGACACGGGCCAGGCCCGAGCAGCCGAGCACCTGGAACGCTTCGAGCGCCACGCTGCGGATACGCTCGCAGGCCTGCTCGCTGATGTCCGCCGGCACCACCACCTCGGCGGCCTGGGCGTCGATGTACTTGCTGTCGTAGGAATAGAAACCGCTGCGCACGACGATCTCGCCACAACCGCTGGCAATCGGCTGGTCATTGCCGAGGATCGCGCATTCGATTTCCCGGCCGCTGACCGCCGACTCGACCAGCACCTTCTCGTCGAACCCCAGGGCCAGCGCCATGGCTGCCTGGAACTGCTCGGCGTTTTCGACCTTGCTCACCCCCACCGACGAGCCCTGGTTCGCCGGCTTGATGAACATCGGCAGGCCAAGCTTCGCCCGGGCCTGGTCGAAGTCCAGGCGTGCCGCCGTGGCGCGGTTGACGGTGATGAACGGGGTCACCGCCAGGCCGGCGTCGCGCAGCAGGCGCTTGCTGATGTCCTTGTCCATGCACACCGCCGAGCCGAGGACATCGGAGCCCACGAACGGCAGGTCAGCCATGCGCAACAGACCCTGCAGGCAACCGTCTTCGCCGAGGGTGCCGTGGACGATCGGGAAGATCACGTCGACCTGGTCCAGCAGCGCCTGGCTGCCGGTCTCGACCAGCTGCTGGCCGATCTTGCCCGGCACCACCGCCAGCTCGCGGTTGGACTGGTTGAGCGCGATCAGCGCCGGATTCTCGGCATTGAGCAGGAAGTTGGAACTGTCGTTGAGGTGCCAGCGCCCCTGCTTGTCGATGCCGACCAGGACCGGCTCGAAGCGCTCGCGGTCCAGTGCATCGACCACGTTTTTCGCCGATTGCAGCGACACCTCATGCTCCGCGCCCAGCCCACCGAAAATGATCCCGACTCGCAACTTGCCCATCATCCCGCCTCGTTTCCAGAATAGGTTGCGGGGACCCCGCCCCGTTGTGCGCAGCCTATGCGCAAGACGCCGATCGTGCATCCCCAAAATCGACAATCCGGGTATGCTCGCCGCTTCCGATCGACACGTGGAGCCGCCATCGTGAGTGAGTACGCCAGCAACCTCAGCCAGATCCCGGGCATCCGCCACGGTTTTCTCAGCCAGGCCAACGAGGGATTGCCCGACGGGGTGTTCACCTGCAAGCAGATCCACAGCGCGATCCTGATCGAAGCGCCGGACAACCTGCCAGCCGGCTCGCTGCAGGGCGATGCGGTGTACACCGATGGCGAACGGCCGATCGCGGTGATTACCGCCGACTGCCTGCCCTTGCTGGTGGCGGCCGAGGACGGCTCGCTGGTGGCGGCCCTGCATGGTGGCTGGAAAGGCCTGCGCGGCGGCATCATCGGCAACGCCATCGCGCGTTTCGAGGCGCTGGAGATTCCCCGGCGGTCCCTGCGCATCGCCATCGGCCCGTCGATCAGGCCTTGCTGCTACGAAGTCAGCCAGGCGTTCGTCAGCGAGTTGCAGGAGAGCCAAGGCCCTCTCTGGGCCGAGAGTGCGGCACCCTGGACCCGCGAGCAACCGGCCCCCCTCTCGCCCCCCAGCCTGGCGCCTCCTGAAGCGAGGCAGGCGGGCAGCTTCTGGTTCGACTTGCAGGGCTATGCCCAACGGCTGCTGCGGGCAGCGGGAATCGCCGACTGGCAGGTGGAAACGAGCCCGACCTGCACCTACTGCTCGTCAGCGGACTTCTCCAGCTATCGACGCCGCACCCACGAAGCCGACCCGAGGAAAACCTTCCAGTACTCCTGGATCGGTCGCACCTGAGTTGACGGCGGCCATCACTCAATAGGCATCGTTCCAATGCACGTTGACGGTCTGGATGCCCTTGCCATCGATGACGACATTCTGCCGGCTTTCGCGCCCGTCATGACTGCCGATGACCTGGTAGTGCCCCATCGGTAGCTTCACGTAGACCAGCGGGCCGACCTGGATCAGGCTCAGCACCGACTCGCCACCAGACTTGTTGATCGTGATGTTCACATCGGCCAGGTACTTGTCCTGCGCGCCCGTGGAAGAAACGACGTGCAGGTTGTAGCCACGGGTCTGGGCCAGGGCCCTGAGTTCATCCTCGCCGATACCACCCGTGAGGTACTCCACGCCATTCTGCTGCTGCGGCGCCAATTGCACCGCCTCCATGTTGATCGGTTCACTGCTGACAGGCGCCGCCTGCGCCCGGATGACGCCCGTGGCCAGCAAGCCGACGGCCAGTGCCACGAACAGAGGGGAACGTACGGGTAACATGAGAAACACTCCCGGCCCCGACAGGGCCCGAGTCGCTCCCTTGCACGGTGGCAGGTAACGCCCGGAAACACCGCCGTCGCCGCCAGGGACCAGACACGCAGCCGGCAGGCGGGCCAAGGGAGCGAATGCATCGCCGACCGGGTTCTGCTGCGCGCGAGTTACTCTACAAGTCTAGTCCACGAGCCGAAAAAAACGCCGGAGGCTGGGCATCCGGCGTTTTTCTACACAAATGTGAACGGCTCGGTTTAACCGGCCAGCAGCACGCTCAGGTCAAGACGCCCCTCCTTGAGCGGCGGGCACCAGTAGTAACCCCCGGTGATCGGCCGGCTGAAGCGGTACAGGGCATCGGTGATCCCGTCATCCAGCCCGCTCATGCGCCGCAGCTGGGCCTCGAAGGCCTCGAAGGTGCGCCCGAAGGCGACGAACATCAGGCCGGCGCCCTGTTCGTTCGACCACGGCATCGAGCGACGCACGACGAACGCCTCGGGGGCGAAGCTTTCCTGGGCGGTACGCTTGACGTGAGCCGACTCCGGGGCGTCGTCCAGTTCCTCGTTGTCGCTCTTGCGACGGCCCATGATGTTGTCCTGCTCATGCGCCGGCAGGGCGGCAAAACCGTCCAGGTCGTGCTTCCATTGCTGGATCGCGGCAAAGCTGCCACCGCGCAGGCCGGCCACATCGCCCGCGGCGATACCCGCCTCGACGGCCGCCTCATCCACCGGGTTCTCGGTGCCGTCTTCGTAGCCGGTCAGGTCATGGCCGGTCTTGTGACGGAAGGCCTCGGTCATCTGCACCAGACTCAACGCCGGCGCCAACGCCTGCTCCAGTTCGCGGCTGCGATGCAGCAGCTCGCCGCGGTCCTCGCCATGCAGCCAGCACCACAGCGCATGCTGGGTCGACGGGTTGTCCACCCCGGCGCCACTGATGACCGGAAAAGCCTTCAGCCCCTCGACATGAGCACCCAGCGCCTGCACCAGCGACTCACCAAAACCGACCACGGCGTTTTTCCCATCGACCAGCCGGACCAGGCTGTCGAGCGCAGCCGGCAGGGCCTCGGCGGACTCCAGGGCGAAAAACAGATGGCGTGCCTGCGAGGGCACAGGCTTGGCGAGAATGCCGGGCTGGTAGTAGCTCATGGGAACTCCTTTGGGAAAGGCGGAAGTTTACCTGTGTTGCAACGAGCGCGCTTGTGTGGAAGCGTTTCCCGGAGATGATTGAGCGTTTGCGAGCCGTGTGATCTGATGCAGGTCGAACCCAGCCCAGCCGGGCTGGCCAGGCCAAACGCCACTCGCCACTCGCCACTCGCCAGGACAATAACGATGCCGCAATCGAGAAACGAACGCTTCGCCCGGATCGCCGATCAGCTCGGCCACAGCTTCGAAGGTGAAATGAAGATTGGCGGCAATTATGTGCCGGCGGTACAGAACGATCTCGAGATCTACGTCAGCGGGCAGATTCCGCGGATCGACAACACGGTGAGGGTGACCGGCCGCGTCGGCGCACAGACCAGCCTGGAACAGGCCCGGCACGGTGCGCAGATCAGCACCATGCGGGCCCTGGCGATTCTGCGGCAGATGCTCGATGGGGACCTGGAACGGATTCGCCGGATCCTGCGCATCAACGTCTATGTGCAAAGCGCCGAGGACTTCACCCAGCAGAGCGAAGTCGCCGACGGCGCCTCGGAAGTGCTCTACAGCGTCTTCGGTGAAGCTGGCGTGCACACCCGGACCTCGGTCGGGGTGTACCAGTTGCCGAAAAACGCTTCGGTCGAAATCGACATGGTGGTGGCCCTCCAGCCCTGAGGGCCCACGAGCGGCGCTCTACAGGCCGGCGCGCTATCAGGTGCTCAGCTGATTGGCGAATTGCCCAACCGCGCTGACCACCCGCTGGGCCCCATCCTGGATCTCGACGATCACCGTGCCCGCCTCGGCCGCCAGCGCCAGGCCCTCCTCGGCCTGGGTCTTGCCGCTGTTCATCAGCGACACCGCATCACGGGCCATGTCCTGGTTCTGGCGCACCACCGTGACGATCTCGTCGGTCGCCTGGCTGGTGCGTGAGGCCAACTGGCGCACCTCGTCGGCCACCACCGCGAACCCACGGCCCTGTTCGCCGGCCCGCGCCGCCTCGATCGCCGCGTTCAGCGCCAGCAGGTTGGTCTGTTCGGCAATGCCACTGATGGTCTTGACGATGGTACCGATCACCTGGGACTGGGCATTGAGCGCCTCGATCCCCTCGCCGGCGTGCTGCATGTGCTGGGCCAGGTCGCGCATCACGTCGACGGCCTGGGTCACCACGGAGGTACCGCGCTGGGCGCTGGCGTCGGTCTGCAGCGAGGTGCTGTAGGCGATGTTCGCCGCCTCGGCCACGGCCTGCTCCTGGTTCACCTGGTCGGTGATCACGGTGGCGAACTTCACCACCTTGTACAACCGCTCATTGGAGTCGAGCACCGGGTTATAGGAAGCCTCCAGCCAGACCACCCGACCATGGCTGTCCACGCGCTTGAAGCGCCCGACGATGAATTCGCCGGCGTTCAGGCGTTTCCAGAACGCCTGGTACTCGGGGCTGTGGGCCTCGCCAGGCTCGCAGAAGATGGAATGGTGCTTGCCCTTGATCTGCGCCAGGCTGTAGCCCATGCCATCGAGGAAACGGTCATTGGCGGTCAGGACGTCACCGGCCAGGTTGAATTCGATCACGGCCGTGGAACGCAACAACGCACCGATCAGGTTCTCGTGCTCGCGGGAACTCTCGATGGTTCGGGTCAGGTCGTTGGAATAGATCGAGAAATGCTGGACGCGGCCATCGGAACCACGAATCGGCTGCATGATCGAGCGCAGCCACGCTTCCTGGCCATTGCCACGCAGCAGGCGAATGGCACCGCTGAAATGTTCGGCACGGCTCAGGGCATTCTTGAAGCGCTGGTGGAAGTCCGAGTTCTTCAGGTACGCCGGCACGAAATCATCGATCGGGTGCCCCAGCAGCGCGCTGCTCTGGTAGAGCATTTCCTGGGTGAAGTTCTGGTTGACGGAATGGATACGGCCATCGGCGTCCAGGGTGAGCACGAGCATTTCCTGTTCAAGGCTTTCCCTGACCTGTTGAAGACTCGACAATTCTTCACGAAGAGCCGACAGCTCCTGCTTCAAGCGTTTGTTGAACATGGCATGCACCGATGGCAAAAGGGAAATACGGCTATCTGTCCTTGCCATCGGCTACCGAGGGCTTTTCTGAAGGACTTTTCCGAGTTATTTGCTGCGATAAACCGTCGGGCTGATCGACGGAATTTTTCCGGCAACGGGGGATCACTTTCAAAACAACAGGGAGGAGTTCCAGATCCATGAGCACGGCAAAGCTGTTCGTTATCGATTACACCCTTCACGGTACCCCCAAGTCCTTCATCATCCGCTGCGAGCGCATGGACAACGCCGAAGCCTGGCACTGGGCCAGTTGCGACGCCGGTGTCGGTCGAATCGGTCGGTTCGGCCGCGAACGGGTGAAAAAGACCAGTAAACCCACGGCCGAGAAGTTCGGCATCGAAGCCGTCAGTTGGCGTCAGGCCTGACGAACCCCAGGCTGTCCAGTTCCACCAGCGTGAAACAACCGTTGCCCCAGCCACCCGTGTCAATATGATAGACATTCCCCAGCACGGTGGGCTGGCGCTGCGTGGTGTGCCCGACCATTACCGCCCGGACCTCGCGAATGCCGCTGGCGTCATGGTTTCTCACACGGCTGCGGGACCACTGGCAGACCTCCTCCACCGCGATGTCCGCCTGGACGCCACCCAGCAGGTATTCACGCAGGGCACTCCAGCTCGCAAAGGGGCTGTCGGCGTGCACGATCCCCACCGGTCCGAGCCGGGTCTCGACCTCCAGCGCAATCGGCAGTCGGGCGAAGCGGTCGGCGAACAGACGCTGGTCCTGCGGGCTGCTGTCGATGAACCAGCCACCGCCACTGGCGCGATACATTTCCGGGTCCGGCAACAGTCCCTGGGCATACTGGATCGCCAGCGCCTCGTGGTTGCCCTGGACCGCCGCGAACCATGGCCGCGCCAGCCACTCCAGGGCCAGCTCGCTCTGTGGTCCACGGTCGACCAAATCACCGACGCTGAACAGGCGGTCACGGGCGGGATCGAAGTCCAGGCGGTCCAATGCAGCCTGCAGGCGGGTGAAATGGCCGTGGATATCACCCACGGCGAAATCCCGGCCCCGGGCATTGAGCGGATAGTGTGCAAATCCAGCCATGGGCCGTTGATCCTCTACCGAAACCGGCCTCTTAGGCAGGCGTGCACGAGCGGTGGCTCAGAACACCCAGACCGGCAGGTGCCGCTTGAGTGGCAGTTCCTCGAAACTGTCTGCCAAGGGTACACCTTCCACCTGCCGTTGATAGTGGACCGTGCGAAACACCGCACTCCTGAATGAAGAGGTTTCAAGCCCATGAGCCGCCTGCATCACCGGCGTGATCGTCGGCGCCGCCCGGATGCGCAGCACCTGCCCGGGGCGAGCCCCGTCCATCGAATCGGTGACGGGCGTCACCAGGGAACAGCCGAGGGCAACGCCGACGGCCAGAAGGACACGAAAATCCATTTCGATATGCCTCTTGGGAAAGAAACCCGAACCAGCGCCGCCACTCCGTGCGTTGCCCTGTCCGGGATACCGTAACCTCCTCGAAAAACCGTTGCCGCCTGGCGGGCCTCAATGCCCGGTACAGGCCTGCGAATCGGCACTCATGGCGATCCGTCCGCCAAAATACAAGGCGGCGAACGAACCGACCGCTCCCATCACCAGGCAATACCCCACGCAGACCCAGGGGCTCCAGGGCATCAGGCTGATCAGCAGCAGCGGTGTCGTACTCGCCCATAAGGCGTAGGCAATATTGTAGGTGAACGAGATACCGGACACACGGATGCGACTGGGAAACAACCCGACCATCACCGACGGTACCGCCCCGACCACACCACAGGCCAGGCCGGCCAGGGCATAGGCCAGGTTGATCCAGGTCCCGCCACTGATCAGGCAGGCGTACAGCAGGCCGATGCCCACCGGCAGCAACAGGCTGTAGAACAGCACGGCGCGCCAGGCGCCGATCCGGTCGGCCAGCAGGCCGGCCAATACACAACCGATGTTCAGGAACACGATCCCCAGGCTACTCAGGGCGAAGGTATGGCTGGCGCTCATGCCGAAGCTCTTCTGCATGACGGTCGGGGTGATCACCACCAGCACCACCACGGCCGAAGTCAGTACGCAGGTCAGCAGCATCGCCGGGAAAATCGAGCGCCGGTGGTCACGCAGCACCGTGCGCAAGGGCAGCTCGCCGCCCGCCTCACGCTGGGCCTGCAAGGCCATGAACACCGGGGTCTCGCTGAGCCAGCGCCGCAGCCAGACGCCAATCACACCGAACACCCCGCCGAGCAGGAACGGGAAGCGCCAGGCGAAATCGAGAATTTCCGCCGGGCTGTAGACCCGCGCCAGCAAGGTCGCGGTCAGTGCACCCAGCAGATAGCCGAACGTCAGCCCGGCCTGCAGCACGCCCAGGGCATAGCCTCGGTGCGTGGGGGGCGCATGCTCGGCGACGAATACCCAGGCACTCGGCACCTCGCCCCCGACGGCCGCGCCCTGCAGCACCCGCAGCAGCAACAGCAGCAACGGCGCCCAGTAACCGATCTGGGCGTAGGTCGGCATCACCCCGATCAGCAGGCAGGGCAAGGCCATCATCAGGATGCTCAGGCTGAACACCCGCTTGCGCCCCAGGCGGTCGGCGAAATGCGCCATGAGGATCCCGCCCAGGGGCCGCGCCAGGTAGCCGGTGACAAAAATCCCGAAGCTCTGCAGCAGCCGCATCCACTCGGGCATCTCCGGCGGGAAGAACAACTGGCTGAGGGTCAGGGCGAAAAATACGAAAATGATGAAATCGTAGATTTCCAGCGCTCCGCCCAATGCCGCCAGGCCCAGGGTCTTGTAGTCGGCCCGGGAGAAGCGGCGGTTTCGCGGATAGGCATCAACGGTCATAGGGCACTCGGAATAACCTTTTCGGAGGCAGCCGCAGGGCTGCCCGAGCTGTACGAAAAATAGACAAGCGCATCGGGTCATGAACCATCGCGCAGGAGGCAAAGGTTAGTGCACTCGATGGTGACTACAACCTGGAACCCGTCATTGGGTCACTTTTTAGCAGAAATATGCGTACCGGGTTCCGTTTTTCGACAGCCCGTGCCAATCCGTACGCAATTGCAACACTTTGCAGCGCGCGACGAATACCGCATTCTTGAGCGGTTCCGGCCACCTCCACCGGAGGCGGCTCTCCTCTTACAAACATAAGAAAACGAGGTACTTCCGTGGCTGCCGATATCGATGAAAGCCGCTATGCCCGCTTTGCCCTGCGCTGCTCGAACTGGGCTGAGCGCTGGTTTCCCGACTCCTGGGTATTCGCCGCACTGGCCGTGATCGTCGTCACCCTGGGTACCCTGGCCATGGGTGCCAAGCCGACCGATGCCGCCATGGCCTTCGGCGACGGTTTCTGGAGCCTGATTCCGTTCACCATGCAGATGGCCTTCGTGGTCATCGGTGGTTATGTGGTCGCCAGCTCGCCGCCTGCAGTGAAACTGATCGACCGCCTGGCGCGCATTCCCGGCAACGGTCGCTCTGCCGTGGCCTGGGTGGCGCTGATCTCGATGGTCGCCTCGCTGCTCAACTGGGGCCTTTCGCTGGTGTTCGGGGGACTGCTGGTACGTGCCCTGGCCCGGCGCACCGACCTGCACATGGACTACCGCGCCGCCGGCGCCGCCGCCTACCTCGGTCTCGGCGCGGTGTGGGCCCTGGGCCTGTCGTCGTCCGCCGCGCAGTTGCAGGCCAACCCGGCCAGCCTGCCGCCATCGATCCTGTCGATCACGGGGGTCATTCCCTTCACCCAGACCATTTTCCTCTGGCAGTCCGGCGCACTGCTGCTGGCGCTGATCGTGGTCTCGCTGGTGGTGGCCTATGCCACCGCCCCGGGCCCGAACTCGGCCCGTGATGCCAAGGCCTGCGGCGTCGACCCGAGCTTTAACCTGCCACCACTGAGCCCACGCACCCGCCCCGGCGAGTGGCTGGAACACAGCCCGCTGCTGACCCTGCTGCTGGCGTTGCTGGCCGCCGGCTGGCTGTTCCATGAGTTCTCGACCAAGCCGGCGATCAGCGCGATCTCGGGGCTCAATACTTACAACTTCCTGTTCCTGATGGCCGGCGCCCTGCTGCACTGGCGCCCGCGCAGCTTCCTCGATGCGGTGTCGCGGGCCGTACCGACCACCACCGGGGTGCTGATCCAATTCCCGTTGTACGGCTCGATCGCCGCGCTGATGACCACGGTCAAGGGCACCGATGCCCAAACCCTGGCACACCACATCTCGACCTTTTTCACCCAGATCGCCTCCCACGACAGCTATGCCCTGCTGATGGGCGTGTACTCGGCGGTGCTGGGCTTCTTCATCCCGTCCGGCGGTGGCAAGTGGATCATCGAAGCGCCCTACGTGATGCAGGTCGCCAACGAGCTCAAGTACCACCTGGGCTGGGCAGTGCAGATCTACAACGCGGCCGAGGCCCTGCCGAACCTGATCAACCCGTTCTACATGCTGCCGCTGCTGGGTGTGCTGGGCCTGAAAGCGCGGGACCTGATCGGCTTTTCCTTCGTGCAGTTGCTGGTGCATGCGCCGCTGGTGCTGGTCCTGCTGTGGGCATTGGGGACGACCCTGGCCTATAGCGGGCCGGTGATGCCATAACGGAATGCACCCTGGCTGACCCGTGCCGACAGGATGGGCATGGGTCAGCCTGCACGCGCTGCCCTTCGGCATAACGCCAGCCCTTTCCTCCGCTTCGCCAACAGGCATACTGGAAGGCCCGACGCAGAGCGGCGGTCGCCGTTCTGTCATATTGCGTTGCTAGCGTGCGATGCGAAATATTTTGTTACGTCCAACCCAGCCAGCAGGAACCCAGGATGAGTGACGAGAAAGACCTCGAACAGTCGCCGGCCGCCGATGCCGATACCCCGACCAATACCAGCCGCCGCCGTTTTCTCGGTGGTGTCGCCGTGCTGGGGGCTGGCGCGACCCTGAGTGCCTGTGGCTCGCCAAGCGAACCGGGCAAGCAGCCCGAGGTCAAGGAGCTGTCCGGTGCCGCGCTCGACAAGGCGCTGCAGGAACAGGTCAAGACCGTGGTGGTGATCTACGCCGAGAACCGCAGCTTCAACAACCTGTTCGGCGACTTCCCGGGTGTCGAGAAACCGCTGTCGGCGCTCAAGCCAGCCGACTACCAGCAGTATGATCGTGACGGCAGCCTGCTGCAGACCCTGCCACCGGTCTGGGGCGGCGTGCTGCAGGTCGGCCCGCAGAGTCTCGACGGCGTCACCTACCCGGTAGAGGCCCAATTCCAGGAAAACCTGCCCAACGCTCCCTACGCCCTCAAGGGGCCGAACGGCGAGGACCTGCCCCTGGGCCTGGTCACCCGCGACCTGTGGCACGTGTTCTACCAGAACCAGATGCAGATCAATGGCGGCAAGAACGACCGCTTCGTCGCCTGGGCCGACTCCGGCAGCCTGACCATGGGCTACTACGCCCAGACCCGCTACTCGCTGCGGCTGTGGGACGTGGCCAAGGAGTTCGTGCTGTGCGACAACTTCTTCCAGGGTGCCTTTGGCGGCTCGTTCCTCAACCACCAATACCTGATCAGCGCCAAGGTGCCGTTCTACCCGGATGCCGCCAACTCGGTGGCCAAGCCGCAGATCGCCAAGGTGCAGAGCGATGACCCGACCGATCCGCGCCTGATGCCGCTGGAGAAATCCCCGGCCAGCGCCATGAGCGGTCCACCGCAGTTCGGCCCGAGCGCCCTGACCCCCGACGGCTACGCGGTGAACACCATGGCCCCGCCGTACTGGCCGACCTGGATACGCGACCCAGAGCGTCCTGACTACGCCAAGCCGGACCTGCCAACCGTGCTGGTACCACAGACCCACGAGCATATCGGCGACAAGCTGTCGAAGAAGAACATCGACTGGGCCTGGTACGCCGGCGCCTGGCAGGTGACCCTGGAGCAGTTCAAGGACTCCGGCGGCATTCCGAAGATCCCGAACTTCCAGTATCACCACCAACCGTTCAACTACTTCACCCGCCAAGGCCCGGAAAACCCGGCCGAGCGGGCCAAGCGTCTGCGTGATGGCGGACTGGGCGACGAGACCGGCACCAACAAATTCCTCGCCGACGCCGCGGCCGGCAAGCTGCCGGCGGTGACCTTCTACAAGCCCCAGGGCAACCTCAACATGCATGCCGGCTACACCGACGTGGCTGCGGGTGACCGGCATATCGTGCGGGCGCTGAAGGTACTGCGCGAAAGCCCGCAGTGGCAGAACATGGTGGTGGTGGTCACGGTCGACGAGAACGGCGGCTGGTGGGACCACGTGGCACCGCCCAAGGGCGATCGCTGGGGCCCGGGCACGCGAATCCCGGCGTTGGTGGTGTCGCCGTTCGCCCGCAAGGGCACGGTGGATCATACGGTGTACGACACCGCGTCGATCCTGCGCCTGATCACCCGGGTGTTCCAGCTGGAGAAACTCGACGGCATCAAGGAGCGCGATGAGGCGATGACCGCGCGTGGGCAGAAACCGATGGGCGACCTGACCAACGCCTTGCGCTTTACCGCCTGATTCGGGAGGCCCTGTTCGCGGATGAATCCGGCTCCCACAATGACCGCGCCCCACACGTATTGTGTACGACGCGAACTCTGTGGGAGCCGGATTCATCCGCGAACAGGGCCCTCAAAGCCCACCAGGACCGCCACCCCCGCCCCCAATCAATAATAGCCAACTGCCACCACCCTCTTTACCCCCTCCTCACTCCGGTAATATCCTGAGCGGATTATTTCTGTTTCAGTTTTTTGCAGATCGCAAAGGGAGTTCAGCGCAATGATCGTAGGGATCGACCTGGGGACCACCAACAGCCTGGTCGCCGTCTGGCGCGGGGAGGCCAGCGAATTGGTGCCCAATGCACTCGGCCAGTTCCTCACGCCGAGCGTGGTCGGTCTTGACGATGAAGGCCGGATCCTCGTCGGCCAGGCCGCCAAGGAGCGCCTGCACACCCATCCGCGCAGCACCACCGCGCTGTTCAAGCGCCACATGGGCAGCGCCCAGGAAGTGCGTCTGGGCGAGCGCCTGTTCCGCCCCGAAGAGCTGTCCGCGCTGGTGCTCAAGAGCCTCAAGGAAGACGTCGAACGCGCCTACGGCGAAACCGTGCACGAAGCGGTGATCAGCGTTCCGGCCTACTTCAGCGATGCACAGCGCAAGGCCACGCGGATCGCCGGCGAGCTGGCCGGCCTCAAGGTCGACAAGCTGATCAACGAGCCGACCGCTGCCGCCCTCGCCTATGGCCTGCATCAGCGCGACAAGGAAACCTCGTTCCTGGTCTTCGACCTGGGCGGCGGCACCTTCGACGTGTCGATCCTCGAACTGTTCGACGGGGTGATGGAGGTTCGCGCCAGCGCCGGCGACAACTTCCTCGGCGGCGAGGACTTCGACGCGGCGCTGCTCGACCGGTTTGTCGACAGCCAACGCAACGCCACGGACTTCCCCGAGCAGGCCAGCGTGATCCAGGCCCTGCGCCGTGAGGCCGAGCGGGTGCGCAAGGTCCTCGGCCAGGAACCGAGCGCCGAATTCACCCTGCGGGTCGATGGCCGCCAGTGGAGCCATACGTTTACCCAGCAACAACTGGCCGATATCTATGCGCCGCTGCTGGAACGTCTGCGCGGCCCGATCGAGCGAGCCCTGCGCGATGCGCGGATCCGCGTCAGCGATCTCGATGAAATCCTCCTGGTCGGCGGCACCACCCGCATGCCGCTGGTGCGCAAGCTGGCGGCCGGGCTGTTCGGGCGTTTCCCGTCCATCAGCCTCAACCCCGATGAGGTGGTGGCCCACGGTGCGGCGGTCCAGGCGGCGCTCAAGGCCCGCTCCGCGGCCCTCGAGGAAGTGGTGCTGACCGACGTCTGCTCCTACACCCTGGGCATCGAGACCTCCCAGCAATACGGCCAGCAGATCGAAAGCGGGCATTACCTGCCGATCATCGAACGCAACAGCATTGTCCCGGTCAGCCGGGTCAAGCGTGTCTACACCCTGCACGACAATCAGGAAGTGGTGAAGCTGAAGATCTACCAGGGCGAAAGCCGCCTGGTACGCGACAACGTCTTCCTCGGCGAACTGGAAATGCCGGTGCCCAAGCGCAAGGCCGGCGAGGTCGAGCTGGATGTACGTTTCACCTACGACAACAACGGCCTGCTCGAAGCCCAGGTCACCGTACCGCAAAGCGGCGAACAGCATTCGCTGGTGATCGAGAACAACCCCGGCGTACTCACTCCGGAGGAAATCCAGCAACGCCTGCAGGCCCTGAGCCTGCTCAAGGTGCACCCGCGCGACCAGCAGGTGAACACTGTGCTGACCGCCCGCCTGGAACGCCTCTACCAGGAAAGCCTGGGTGAGCTGCGTGAACGCATCGGCTACCTGGCCGGGCAGTTCCAGCAGGTGCTGGAGACCCAGGACGAACGGCGGATCCGCGAGGCCCGCAGTGAACTGACCGAACAGTTGAACAGGCTCGACAACGGCGTCTGGCATTAAGGGAGTTGCGACATGGACTGTTGGTCGATCCTGCAACTGGCTGACGACGCCGATGAGCGCAGTATCAAGCGCAGCTATGCGCGACTGCTGAAAGTCACCCGCCCGGACGAGGATGCCGAGGGTTTCCAGCGGCTGCGCGAAGCCTACGAAGAGGCGCTGGAGATTGCCCGCTGGCGCGAAGATGACGAGGTCATGGTCGAGGCTCCTCCGTTCGAGCCCGAGCCGGCCATCGAGACGCCGACCCTATCCGAGCTACCGGACTGGTCGAGGCTGCCGCAGCTCCAGCCATCGAGCACACCCAGCGCAGCGCAACAGGCCGAGGACCAGGCCCGGGCGCTGATACCCGGCCTGAGCACCGAGAACCTGCCCCAGCGCTGGGAACAGGCACTCCAGCAGGACTGTGCCAGCGCCTTCGAGCAGGCATTACTGCGCCTGTGCTTCGAGCAGCCCGGCCTGCGCGTCGGCATTCTTGTCTGGGCCGTGCAGCAACGGGAATGGCTGACGCCCTGGCAGACCGTGCGCATGGCGCCGGAGCAGGAACAGGCCTTGTCCGCCGACCTGCTGCAAGGGTACCGGCAGGAGCTCCAGGCACAGCTGGAGGCCGGCCAGGAACGCGAGTTCATCAACCAGTTGAAGCACTACAGCGAGCAGCCCTGGCTGAGGATCTTCGACCGCCGCCTGCACTGGCAACATCTGCTGCTGCAGATGCTCCACCAAAGTCAATGGAGCCTGCCGCTGTTCGAGCGGGTCTGCCAGCTGTTCGGCTGGGACGAGCGCACCGGTGTGACACCGGAGCCCGAATGGCTGTGGCAGGCAGTGCTCGATCGCTGCAAGGAAGAAGGCTTCTACCAGAACCTGCTGGCCCGCGCCCAGGTGCAGCCGTCACCCTCATCGGAACACATGGCGGCGCACCTGCTGCTCGGGTCGGGCAGCCACTGGCAGAAATTCCGCAAGATGCGCAAGTTTTCCGGGGGCGACTGGCAGGCCTGCCAGCAGTTGGCCGAACAACTGACCCACCGCCACCCGCGGCTGATCGAGCGCCTGCCCGAGCCGGATGTGTTCTTCTGGCACAAGTACCTGCCTCGCACCGTACCGGCCCATGGCTGGATACTGTTCGGCCTGCTGCTGATGCTGGCCTACCTGCTGGCGCTGGTTCCGGGGATCGAGGGGCATCTGGCCAAAGGCCAATCGGCAGAGGGAGCCGTACTCGGCTCAGTGATCATTGCCGGTGCGCTGGCACTGCTCGGGCGCATCGTGGCCGCCGGCTGGGCATTGCTGGCCTGGAACATCGCCCCTCTGGACGTGTGGCTGAGCGAACGCCTGTTACCCAGGCGCCTCTCCCCCAGCGGCCGCGCCCTGCTCATCCGCCACGGCGGGCTGCAACTGGCAATCGCCGCCATTTTCTGGAGTGCCCTCGGAGCACTGGGAGCCATCTCGGTACTGGGCCTCGGCCTGGTCGGCCTGACCGAGCAAGGACGCACGCCCATCGAACCCGCGGACTCGTTCTGGCGCAGCCCCTGGCAGAGCCTCTGCTACTGGACCCAGTGGAGCACGCGCCAATGGTGCTTCGCCGCGCTGATGCTGATCGTCAGCGGCATTTGCGTGCAATTCTTTCCCGGCTTTCCGTTGACCAGCTCCAAACAACCATAGTCCCAGGCTGCAGCAAATTATCAAAAAAAGTTTCTGAAAAACCGCTCCACACTGTTCCGGCTGTACCTTTATGTACTTCCCCCACACGGGGGCCCTACGCTGAAAAGGATCTGAGCATGTCGAAACTCGCAGGACTGACGTTCACCCTCGCCGCCATGACCCTGGGCATGGCCACCGCCCACGCCGATACCGACCTGAAACTGGGCAGCACCGAACGGGTCACCCAGCTGTTCGCCTACCCCAACAACTGCAGCGTGATCTGCTACCGCAACTGGACACTGGAGCAGACCGCCGAGCACTACCTGAACCAGAGCGTGCAACGTGACGGCTACACCACGGCCAAGGTGACGGTGAAGACCGACAACGGCCAACTCTACGCCCACTTCAGCGGTGTGCCGGCAGGCTACGAGAAGCCGCTGGCAGCCCTGCTGGACGCTGGCGACCTGGCCTACAAGGGCGCGTCGAAACTGAACGCCGACGGCAAGTGGGACTACAGCTGGTACCTGTTCCTGCCCCTGGGCATGGCCCTGGACAACCGCAAGAGCGTCGAGCTGCTGCACTTCCCGCCGGATTACTCGCTGACCCAGGCCCAGGACTACCTGGAGTCGAAGACCACCGACCGCTGGGCCGAGCTGCTGACCGACAACGGGATTCCCAAGGAGCAGACCCCGGGTTACCAGACCATCGTCGACATCGCCCCGATTGCCGCGCCCGCCAACGCTGGCAGTACCCTGGAAGGCGTGTACGGCTACTTCACCGACTACCAGACCACCATGGTCAAGGAGGTCAGCGTGACCGCCAAGGGCACGGCCCTGCCGATGGTCGCGTTCGGTGCACCGGTGCGCAACTGGATCAAGCAGCAGTACGGCGCCACGGTCGCGGTACTGGGGCTGGCGGAAATCAGTCCGACGGCCGGGGTGAAGGTGCCGGTGCTGGGCTCCAACCACCCGAGCTACATCTGGTATGCGGCCGATCCGTCCAACTACAACGGCGACCAGGCCAAGGCCGATGCGGCCGGCCTGAAGGTGATGGGCCAGGACTTGAGCGCGGCCTGCTGGCAGGCGGGCATGGGCCAGAAGCCAGGCAGCGATCCGAAGGCGCTGCTGACCAGTTGCACGCAGAACTGGCAGGTGACCAACAAGGAAAAAACCTGCGAGCTGTTCTATGTCTCGGTGCGCAACCTGAGCGAGGCCGATGCGCAGAAGAAATGCACCACGACAACGGTCAAGACCCAGCTCAAGCAACTGCGTGAGCCGGCGCCGAAGCCGACCACCGAAGCCCCGCATATCTGACCCTGAAAAGCAGACGGGGGGAGCCAGCTTGCCGGCTCCCCCCGTCTTTCTCTACCGATCGTTCCCAGGTTCTGCGTGGGAACGCCTCTCTGGGCGCTCCGCGTCCGCTCTTGTGACGCAGAGCGTCACGGGATGCGGTCCCACGCGGAGTGTGGGAACGATCAAATCGCGCCTACACAGACTTCAGGGCGCGCCGACCGGCCGCAGGCGATACTGCGGTGGCAGTTGTTCGAAGCCGCTGATGGTGGTGTCCAGGCTCTTCCAGCGACCATCCTTGATCCCGTAGATGCAGCCATGCACCGACAGGCTCTGGCCACGATGCCAGGCGTTCTGGACGATACTGGTGTGCGCGACGTTGGCCACCTGCTGGATCACGTTCAGTTCGCACAGGCGGTCGACCTGTTCTTCCTCGGTCGGCAGTTTCGCCAGCGCTTCGCGGTTCTCGTAGTAGAGATCACGAATGGAACGCAGCCAGCCATCGATCAGGCCGAACTGGCGATCCTGCATCGACGCGCGTACACCGCCGCAACCGTAGTGGCCGGTGACCAGGATATGCTTGACCTTGAGCACGTCCACCGCGTACTGGATCACCGACAGGCAGTTGAGGTCGGTGTGCAGCACCACGTTGGCCACGTTGCGGTGGACGAACAGATCGCCGGGCAACATGCCGACGATCTCGTTCGCCGGTACACGGGCGTCGGAGCAACCGATCCAGAGGAATTCCGGAGTCTGTTGGCGTGCCAGCTTGGCGAAGAACTCCGGGTCCTCTTCCTTGATCGCAGCGGCCCAGCGCTCGTTGTTATCAATCAGGTCTTGTAGTTCGTTCATGCTGTGAAGCCTCGAGAATGATGCACTGAGTCTCTGACAACCGACCCGGGCCCGAGGTCACGCCGACGTGCCGGCGATGTCGCTGGCAGACAGATCAGTCGACCAGCGTCGCCGCCATCACCAGCGCATCCTCGCGCCCACCCACCGCCGGGTAGTAGTCGCGACGACGCCCGACCTCATTGAAACCATAGCGCTCGTACAGCCGGTACGCCGTCTGGTTGCTGTCGCGAACCTCCAGGAAGCACTCGCGCGCGCCCAGGCCGTAGGCCTGCTTCATCAATTCCTCGAGCAGCCGCAGGCCCAGGCCGCGGCCCTGGTTCTCCGGCTTGACGGTGATGTTCAGCAGGTGTGCTTCATCGATGATCACCTGGATCACCCCGTGCCCGACCTGCTGATTGCCCTCGAACATCAGCCAGACCTGATAGGACTTCAGCGCGTCGGTAAAAATGCCGCGGGTCCAGGGGTGGCTGAACGCCGCGTACTCGATCTTCAAAATCGCATCGAGGTCCGCCTCGGTGGCCAGGCGAAAACTTACCGCATCACTCATCGTTGTGTTTCCAACGCGCCATCAGCCGACGCATGGCTTGCCAGACATCCGCCTTGCGCTGCGGCTCGTCCATCAGTAATTCCAGGCCAGGCAGCGCCCAGGCCGAGCCCAGGCCTTCGACCTGCAGCTCGCGGTTATAGGATTGCGCATCGGCCTCACCGGCGAAACGCACCGCCGGCAGACCGATCAGCCACAGGCAGGCGCACTCGCCCTCTTCCAGCCGGGCCTGGACGAAGCCCTGGACGAATTCGCGGGCGACATCCGGGCCCTGGTCCAGGTTGCCACGAGCCAGCAGCGGCCAACGTACCGGCTCGCCGATGATCTGCGGCGCATCCGGCAGGCCGGCGGCGCGCAGCATGTCCTTGAGCAGCAGGTAGGACGGATCGCGGCTCTGGAACGGCTGGCCGGTGACCAGTTCGACCAGCAGCAGGCAGCGCCCGGCCCGCAGCAGTTGCAGGGAGAAACGCGGCGGCGGCAGCACTGGCGCCTTGACCGGTGCGGGCGTTTCCTCTGCCTCGACCTTCGGCTTGCTGTCGGCCCGGGCGCTCGACGACGGCCGTGGCACCTCGATTTTCGGCCGTTCGGCGGGCCTGGCCGAAGGCTCCACGGCCTTGCGCGCCTCTACGGCCGGCGCGACGATCTCGGCCGGGCTCTCGACCAGCGGCTCAGGCTCGACAAACAGTTCCGGGCGCGAAGGCGCGGCGAACGGCAGTTCGGTGCGGGGCAGCCAATGGACCACCTGCATGGCGGTCAGATAGGCGCGGCGACGGGACTCGATCAACAAGGGGCGGCCATCTGTGGATAAGTTCAAGGCGCTGATTCTACCGTCCTTCGGCCAAGATCGCCCGCAGTTGATCGCAATAACCGCATGCCTCTGATCGCCCGCGGGTCAACAAGCCGTTTCATGCAGTACAATCTCCCCTTTTTTAATTGCCAATCAGTCGGCCATTCCCATGATCGAACCCAAGCGCGTCTTGCGCGCCCTCGCCGAACACTGGGCACTCCTGGAGCCTCTGTGCGAACACTTCGACCAAGGCACCATGAGCCTTGGCGAGCTGCGTCAGCAGTTGGCCGCCCAGCAGCTGGAAAGCACGCCCCAGGACATCACCAGCCTGCTGGACGTGTGGATTCGCCTCGACATCCTGGTGCCGGTCGCGAAAAGCCCGAACCGCTTCGAGCTGAACGCACAGATCCACGACTTCCTGGCCTACCTGCGCCGCGAGCACCGCCTGGGCCTGTGCCTGGAGATCGAAGCCTACCTGCGCCACCTCGAGCGCCTGGCCGGCTACATCCAGGACGCCTTCGAGATTCGCGACGGCAACGACCTGGCGCGCCAGCTGCGGCTGCTCGACATGCGTGTGCGCGATGTGCTGAAAAAGCTCGCCAACGACGAGCAGGCGCTGGTCGCCGTCGCCGAACGGGCCAAGACCAGCGACCGGCAGATCCCGCTGCGCCAGCGCTATGCCGAGGTCCTGGCGACCTGGGACGAGTACGTCGAGCCGATGATCCAGCTGGTGAATGCCGATGGCGCCTTCGAACAGGGCGTGCGCAAGGTCGAGAACGTCCTGCTGCGCATGCTCAGCGAACAGCAGCGCCTGGGGCACCTGGTCGACGACGACATGCTGCTGCGCACCCACGCGCGAATCCTGGAAATGCAGACCAGCGCCCAGCTGACCCTGCGCCACGCCCGTGAACTGCTGTTGCCGCTGCGTGAAGAGGCCCGCCGACACAACGCCGTGACCCGTGGCGCGGCGCTGGCGCTGTCGGTGATCCGCCGCAAGGGCATCGATGCCGTGCCGCAGGCCGCCATGCCGATGTTCACCCGGCCGCAGAGCACCTTCCTCGGCAGCTCCGGCCAGGTCGAGGCCTATGTCTATGCGCTGGCCCGCTTCGAAGCCAAGCCTTCGCGCTTCCCCAAGGCGCACAAGGCGACCCGCGGCGGCGACTCGCCACGCGCCCCGCGCACGGTCAAGGAAATGCTCGAACGCTGCACCGACGCCCTGCCGATGCCGGACCTGATGAGCTGGCTGCTGGAGCAGGAGCCGGACGGCGCCACCGACGAATTGCTCTACTGGTTCTCGCGCCTGTCGCGGGAGAAGCGTTTCCAGCGCGAGCGTCTCGAACGCCGCGACTACTACACACAGGAGCACCTGGTCAGCCTGCGCTCCTTCGCCCTGCTCTCGCGTGTCGAAGACAGCGCCGAGAATTCCGCGAGCACACCTCATGCATCTTGATCTTTCCGAACTGTCCCAGCTGGCACCGATCTTTCGCGAGCTGTTCAAGGGTTACCACATCAGCCGCCGCGACCCGGAGCTGTACGCCCAGCTATCGAACTGCCAGGACCAGTACCGCACGCTGTTCAAGGCCCTGGGCTTCGAACTGGTCTGCGACACCCGCGGCTTCTACTACTTCGTCCCGGACAACGCCACGGCGCAGGTGAACAAGACCGCCCAACGCCTGGCGCTGTTCACCTTCATCCTGGTCGAGCACCTGGCCGACCAGGGTCGCGACCCGATCGCCGTGCTCGACGGTGGCAGTCTCGGCCGTGACGAACTGCCCTCGCTGCTGGAGAAATATCGCGACCTGTTCGTCCAGGCCGAAGTCACCACCCAGGACGAACTGGAAGAGAAGATCATGCGCCGCATGACCCAGCTCGGCTTCGCTCTGGAAGAGCCGGGCCTGTTCCGCTTCCTGCCGCCGATGCACCGCTTCCTCGACGTCTGCCTGTCGGTCCAGCAGGACCGTGACATGGCCGCCAGCCTGCACAGCGTGCTGCCGTTGCCGACGCCGGTGATCGTCGACGAGGACAGCGACGAAAAACTCCTGGAGACCGACGATCCGCTGGACCTCAGCGAATTCGACGAAGGCCAGGAAGAAAGTGAAGAAGACGCGCTGGCCCGGGCCATCGCCGACGAGCAACAGGAGATGGATGCATGAGCCAGGAACGCTACGGCATTCGCCGCTTCGCCCTGTTGAACACCGCCGGCTACAGCCTCGGGCTGTTCCCGCTGGAAAACCCGCTGTCGGTGTACGGGGCGAACAACCTCGGCAAGTCGGCGTCGATCAACGCCCTGCAGTTCCCGATCCTGGCGCGCATGTCGGACATGAGCTTCGGCAAGTACAGCCTGGAGCAGTCGCGTCGTTTCTACTTCGCCAGCGACACCAGCTACATCCTCGTCGAGGTCTCGCTGCCCCATGGCCCGCACGTGATCGGCGTGGTCGGACGCGGCCCGGGCGGCGGTTTCGGCCACCAGTTCTTCGCCTATGCCGGACAGCTGGACCTGGCCCACTACCAGAAGGACGACACCTGCCTGCGCCAGAAGGAGCTGTTCAACAACCTCGAGCGCAACGGCCTGAAAGCCTACGAACTCAAGCCCGATGAACTGCGCCGGCTGCTGGTCGGCGGGCACACCTCAATCCCGCTGGACCTGACCCTGATCCCGCTGCGCTCGACCAGCGAACAGAGCCTGAAGACCTTCCGCGCGCTGTTCATCAACCTGCTGCACATGCGCGAGATCACCGCGGCCAAGCTCAAGCAGCTGTTCCTCGACGCCTTCGAGCACAGCCTGCGCTCCGGCAGCGTCGACTACATCGCCGCCTGCGAGGAAGCGTTCCGCGACGTGCGGCGCATGGAGCAGGACTACAACTCGCTGGTCGCCGCCGGCCCACTGGTCGAGGCACTGGCCGCCGGGGTCCGCCAGCGCGACGTATTGCGCGGCAAGCTGCACCGCATCTCGCCGCTGCTGGATTCGCTGCTGGGCACCTGGTCGGACTACGCCACGGCGCGCAAGGAAGAGCTGGTGATCCAGTCCGAGCACTACCGCCGGGAACAGGACGCGCTGCAGAACGACCAGCGTGGCAGCACCCAGGAGCTGATGCGCCTGGAGCGGGAAATCAGCGGCATCCAGCGCTGGCTCGGCGAGCTGTCGGTACTCAAGCACCGCTTTGCCCTGGTCGACGACGTCAAGGTGCTGGAACAGCAGTTGCTGGCCGCCAAGGATGCCCACGACGAACTCGCCGGCGCCCTGGCCCAGTCCCGCCAGTTCAGTGCCGAAGACCTGGAAGAGCGCCTGCGCGACCTGGAAAAACGCCTGAAGTCGGTCAAGCAGCAACTCGATCACGCCGACAACAACAGCTATGCCCGCCTGCGCGAAGAGTTCTCGCAACAGGACGTCGAGCGCCTGATGCGCCTGTTCAACAGTTCGCTGTTCAGCCTGCCGCTGGGTGAACATGGCATCGCCCTGGATGACGAAGGCGAGTGGGTCAAGTCGCTGGAGCTGATCCTCGACGGCTTCAAGGGCGAGCGTTTCGTCGCCCCGGGCCTGTCCATCGACCTGTCGCACATCGAACCGCCGGCCCTGCAGGCGCTGGCCGATCGCGCGGCCCTGCGCGACCAGAAGGAGCGCCTGGAGAAGGAGCTCAAGCAACTCAAGACCCAACAGGCCGTGGCCGCCGACCGCGCGGCGAGCAAATCGCAGACCGAGGCGCTGTACCAGCAGGTGCTGGATGCGCAGAAGGCCCTGGAAGACTTCCGCCGCGCCGAAACCTTGTCCGCCGAAGAGCCCGAAAAACTCGAGCAACTGGCGCAGATGGAAGCCGCCCAGGACGAACTCAAGCGTTCCAGCGACGCCTTCACCGAACGCGTCCAGCAACTGTCGGCCAAGCTGCAACTGGTCGGCCGGCAGATCGGCGACATGGAAGCCAAGCAACGCACCCTCGACGATACCCTGCGCCGTCGGCAACTGCTGCCGGCGGACCTGCCGTTCGGCACGCCATTCATGGAGCCGGTCGACGACTCCATGGACAACCTGCTGCCGCTGCTCAACGACTACCAGGACAGCTGGCAGGGCCTGCAGCGGGTCGACGGGCAGATCGAGGCGCTGTATGCCCAGGTCCGCCTCAAGGGCGTGGCCAAGTTCGACAGCGAAGACGACGTCGAACGCCGCCTGCAACTGCTGATCAACGCCTATGACCACCGCACCGACGAAGCCCTGACCCTGGGCAAGGCCCGTCGTGCCGCGGTCACCGACATCGCCCGGACCCTGCGCAACATCCGCAGCGACTATGACAGCCTCGAGCACCAGCTGGCGCTGTTCAACCGCGAGATCAACAAGCGCCAGGTGTCGAACCTGCAGAGCTTCCGTATCGTCCTCGCGCCGAACAAGGAAGCGCTCAAGCACATCGACCAGATCATCCACAGCGCCGGCCAGTACGAGGAAGGCGAGACCTTGTCGGTGTTCGACCTGAGCCAGAGTGCCGAGCAGGACAACAAGAACGAAGAGGCCAAGGAATACCTGGCACGGCTGGTGGCGGCTAACCACAACCAGCTGGGTCTGAAGGACCTGTTCGAACTGGCGTTCGAAATCACCAAGGTCCATGGCCAGCCGGTGATCCACACCGACATCGATGGCGCGGCGTCCAACGGTACCACCATGACCATCAAGGCGCTGACCAACATGTACCTGTTGCTGCACCTGATGGACCGCGACCTGGCCGGTCGCGTGCGCCTGCCGTACTACCTCGACGAGGCGGCGGACATCGACGAGCGCAACCAGGCAGCCTTGCTCGAGACCAGCCTGCAACTGGGCTTCGTACCGATCCTGGCGAGCGTGAAGCCACAGGTCTCGGCCCACGTGGCCATCGACCTGGAAGGCGGCAGCGGTCCGAACGGGATCTATATCGACGAGGCGGACTGGAAGTACATCCGTCGCCTGGATCAGGTACGGGCCACGCTGAACAGCGAGGCGGCCGAGCCGGAGCTGGACGAGGCCTGATTTCCCGGGGCATGAACAAAAACGCCGCGATCAGTAGATCGCGGCGTTTTTGTTTGTCCTGGCCTCGTGGTGGATTCTTCGCGGATAAATCCTGCTCCCACAGTCTTCCGGTGCTCTCGGAATTTACGGCAACATCACAACCTGTGGGAGCCGGATTTGTCCGCGAACAGGCCCCCACAATTTCTCAGATACACACCTTCCCGGTTATTTGCCCAACGGGATCTTCGGCGCCCAGGTCAGCCACTCATCCTCGGACTTGTCGAACAGAGCGAAGGTTTGCTGCGGCCGTGCCGCCGCGCCCATCCGTTCACCTTCCGGCGTGGCGAAGGCGATACCGCCCTGGATCAGCGTCTCCAGCGATTCGGTCCGTACCGTCGCGCCCTTGAACAGGCTGACATCGAAACCGAAACCGCTGCTGTTCCAGAACCGGCTGCCCGTACGCACCAGTGGCGCATAACGCGGCTCGATCAGGATATGGATCAACACCCGGTCGCCGGTCGCGCCCAGCTCATAACCGGTGACCTTGCCGACCGCCACTTCGCGATAGGTCACCGGAACCCCCTCCTTCAGCGAACCACGACGCGGTGCACTCAGGGTCAGGCTCAGGCCAGCCTCGGCGACCTGGGCCTCCGGTGGTTGCTTGAGGGCGACGAAACTCGTCTGCGCACCCTGCTTCTTCGTCGCCGGCTGAACCTCGATGTACTGCCCGGTCACCAGGGTTTCCAGGTTGGCGGTCTTGATCAGGCCCAGCTCGGGCTTGACCACCCAGAACTGGCTACCGACCCGGGCGATCTTCTCCGGCACTTCGGTGATCCGGGCCGAAAGCAGCACTGATTGCAGGTCATCGCTGAGGTCGACGTTCTCGATCTTGCCGACATCCAGGCCCTTGAAGCGGATCGGCGTGCCAGGACGCAGGCCGTCGGCACGGTCGACGCGAATGCTGATCAGGGTGCCCTGCTGTTCGGCCGCCTCGTGGTTGGCGAACAGGCGGAAACGCGGAATCTTGCGTTTCAGGGGCGCTTTCTCGCGCAGGGTCTCGAAGGCGATACCCCCGGCAATCAGGGTCTGCAGGGACTCGCTCTTGACCTGGATACCGCCGGTCAGCCCGCCGGTCAGCGTAATGCCGCTGACGTTCCAGAAGCGTGTCGAGGCGTTGACCAGGCCCTCGTACTCCTTCTCGATATGAACGCCGATCACCACCTGCTTGCGGTCACGGGAGAACTGGTAGCTCTGCACCGAACCGACCTTGACCTGCTTGTAGAGAATCGGGCTGCCGACCTCCAGTGAACCGAGGTTGTCGGTGAACAGCACCAGGTGCAGGCCGGGCGAGCGCAGGTCGAGCGGCGGGGCCTTGGCCCTCGCCTCGAACTCGCGCTGTGGCCGACCACCCTTGTCTCCCGGGCGGACAGCAATGTAGTTACCCTTTACCAGTGCTTCCAGGCCAGTGATCCCCGCCAGGGAAATCGAGGGTTTCACGACCCAGAACTGGGTCCCTTCCACCAGGTAGTCTTCGGCCAACGGGTCGAGCGTCAGTTCGGCGTTGGCGCTGGTGAGGTCGGGGTCGATCTTCAGGGTTTTCAGGCTACCGACCTGGATGCCCTTGTACATCACTGGCGTACGGCCTGCCTGCAGGCCTTCGAAGTCGCTGAGCTTCACCTTTACCCGAATCCCCGCCTGGGCCGCATCGAAGTCCTCGTAGAGACGGAACGGCAGGCTCGGGTCGGTGGGCGGGCTGTCCTTGCGGTTCTCCGGAGTGGCGAAGGCGATACCGCCGGCGACGATGCTGGCCAGCGACTCGCTACGCAGTTTCACCCCCGACAGGTTGGCGTCGATGCTGATGCCGCTGGCGTTCCAGAAGCGCGTATGCTTGCGTACCAGGTTGGCATAGGCCGGCTCGATGAACACCTTCAGCTCGACCATGTTCTGGTCCGGGGACAGTGCATAGCTCTTGATCTGACCGACCTGGATCTGCTTGTAGAACACCGGGCTGCCACGGTTCAGCGAGCCCAGCCGGTCGGCCTTGATGGTGATGTGCAGGCCGGGCTTGAGATCCGAGAGTGGTGGTTCCTCGGACAGTGCCTTGAATTTGCGCGCCGGCTCGCCATCCCCCGGGCTGACGGCGATGTAGTTGCCCGAGACCAGCGTTTCCAGGCCGGTGATACCGGCCAGGGAGACATTCGGCTTGACCAGCCAGAAGCGGGTATTGGTGCGCAGGGACGACTCGACGTCCTTGTTCATCTCGATGGTGACGTTTACGCCCTTGGTGGTGCCTTCGGTGTCCAGGGCCAGTGCCTTGACCTTGCCGATCGGCATGCCCTTGTAGACGACTACGGTCTTGTTGGCCTCGATGCCCTGGCCGCTTTCGAAACGTACCTGAATCTCGATGCCGGTCTGGTTGTAGGCGCGCCAGGCGAGCCAGCCGCCGATGATCAGGGCGATCAGCGGCAGTACCCAGATGGCCGACCAGTTCGAAGCCGGGCGGGTTTTGGCTTTTGGCAGATCACTCATTGTCGTCGTCCGACTCCGTGTTGTCCCAAATCAGTCGGGGGTCAAAGGTTATTGCAGCAAGCATCGTCAATATCACCACACTGGCAAATGCCACCGCGCCGAGGTTGGCCTCGACGCTGGCAATCCTGCCGAAGTTGACGATCGCCACCAGGATGGCGATCACGAAAATATCCAGCATCGACCAGCGGCCAATGAACTCGATGAAACGGTACATGATGATCCGCTGCCGGGCCGACATCGGCTGGTGTCGTTGTACCGAGAACAGTAGCAGGCCGATGCCTACCAGTTTGAACGTGGGTACCAGAATACTGGCGACAAAAACCACGGCGGCGATCGGAAACATGCCATGTTGTACTAGGGTGATCACGCCGGACATGATGGTGTCGGGGTCGCCCTTGCCCAGGGAACTGACAGTCATGATCGGCAGCATGTTGGCCGGGATGTAGAGAATGGCCGAGGTCAGCAGCAAGGCCCAGGTGCGCATCAGGCTGTTCGGACGGCGCGGGTGCACCTGGGCACCGCAACGGGTGCAGAGCTGTCCGTCGCTGTCCGGTTCATGCCGGTTGAGCTCATGGCATTCCGTGCAGATCAGGATACCGGCATCAATCGCCCGCATGTTCATCTTCTCCCGACAACGCCTGCCAGATCTGGTGGGGTGACATCACCACTTCCAGGAGGATCTGGACCAGCAACAAACCGACAAAACAGCCCAGGCCCAGGCCCAGGCTCAACTCCGCGAGGTCCGCCAACTTGACGATGGCGACCAGCACGCCCATCAGGTAGACCTCGAGCATGCCCCAGTCACGTAGATGGTGATAAATGCGATAAAGCAGCAGGCCATAGCTGCGCCCGATGTCCCAACGGATACTCAGCAACACCGTCAACTGGCACAACAGCTTGAGCAGGGGAATGCCCATACTGCACAGGAAGACCACCACGGCGATACCGGTCATGCCGGTGTGGTGCAGGCCCAGTACGCCGCTCCACACCGTGTCATCGGAGGTACGGCCCAGGAGATTGAGTTGCATGATGGGCAAAAAGTTCGCTGGGACGTACAACAACAGGGCTGCGATCACCAGCGCCAGGCTGCGTTCGACGACATCATGGCGGTGAGCGTAGAGCTCGTAGCCGCAGCGTGGACACTGGGCCTTTTCACCCAGGCCGAGCTGGGGCTTGCGCATCAGCAGGTCGCACTCATGGCAAGCGACCAGCTCGTCCAGGGGCAGTTCAGACACCTGGGAGGTGTCAACCGGTTCCGGCATAGATAGACGCTCTGGCTCTGTAGGGAATTGAGCCTATTCTAGTGGGCTGGCTCGAAAATAACTGTGCAAATTTGTCGGGGTACGTGCGCCTGTGACGCTCTGAATCCGTTTTCGAACGCCATCCCACCCTGTGACGCGGAGCGTCGGGGGGATGCATTCCCACGCGGAGCGTGGGAACGATCGGTGGCCAGCGGGCTGGAGCTTTTGAGGCGTCTGCGGCATCGATCGCCAGCAAGCCGGCGCCTGCAGGTACAGGAACGAATCATCGTCGCCCCTTCCCCATGATCCCCGATCCCTGGTCTCTGATCCCCGATCCTGACCCCTGCCCCCCTGATCGTTGATCCCCGATCCCTGACCCTGATCCTTGACCCCTGCCCCCCGATCGTTCCCACGCTCTGCGTGGGAATGCATCCCAGGACGCTCCGCGTCCGCTTCCAAACGCCAGAAAAGACAAAACCCCAACTGCTTTCGCAATTGGGGTTTCGGAATTTAATCTTGACGATGACCTACTCTCACATGGGGAAACCCCACACTACCATCGGCGATGCATCGTTTCACTTCTGAGTTCGGGATGGGATCAGGTGGTTCCAATGCTCTATGGTCGTCAAGAAATTCTGTAGCCGGCTCGTTGTTTGGGCAACGCTCCAGCGAATCGGGTATGTGACAGTCTTTGGTGTGTTGTGCGTGGCAAACTTTCGGTTCACTTCGTCTTCATACACCGCAATCTGCTTCGTTTCGCAAATTGCTTGGGTGTTATATGGTCAAGCCTCACGGGCAATTAGTATGGGTTAGCTCAACGCCTCACAGCGCTTACACACCCCACCTATCAACGTCGTAGTCTTCGACGGCCCTTCAGGGAACTCAAGGTTCCAGTGAGATCTCATCTTGAGGCAAGTTTCCCGCTTAGATGCTTTCAGCGGTTATCTTTTCCGAACATAGCTACCCGGCAATGCCACTGGCGTGACAACCGGAACACCAGAGGTTCGTCCACTCCGGTCCTCTCGTACTAGGAGCAGCCCCTCTCAAATCTCAAACGTCCACGGCAGATAGGGACCGAACTGTCTCACGACGTTCTAAACCCAGCTCGCGTACCACTTTAAATGGCGAACAGCCATACCCTTGGGACCGGCTTCAGCCCCAGGATGTGATGAGCCGACATCGAGGTGCCAAACACCGCCGTCGATATGAACTCTTGGGCGGTATCAGCCTGTTATCCCCGGAGTACCTTTTATCCGTTGAGCGATGGCCCTTCCATACAGAACCACCGGATCACTAAGACCTACTTTCGTACCTGCTCGACGTGTCTGTCTCGCAGTCAAGCGCGCTTTTGCCTTTATACTCTGCGACCGATTTCCGACCGGTCTGAGCGCACCTTCGTACTCCTCCGTTACTCTTTAGGAGGAGACCGCCCCAGTCAAACTACCCACCATACACTGTCCTCGATCCGGATAACGGACCTGAGTTAGAACCTCAAAGTTGCCAGGGTGGTATTTCAAGAATGGCTCCACGCAAACTGGCGTTCACGCTTCAAAGCCTCCCACCTATCCTACACAAGCAAATTCAAAGTCCAGTGCAAAGCTATAGTAAAGGTTCACGGGGTCTTTCCGTCTAGCCGCGGATACACTGCATCTTCACAGCGATTTCAATTTCACTGAGTCTCGGGTGGAGACAGCGCCGCCATCGTTACGCCATTCGTGCAGGTCGGAACTTACCCGACAAGGAATTTCGCTACCTTAGGACCGTTATAGTTACGGCCGCCGTTTACCGGGGCTTCGATCAAGAGCTTCGCTTTCGCTAACCCCATCAATTAACCTTCCGGCACCGGGCAGGCGTCACACCCTATACGTCCACTTTCGTGTTTGCAGAGTGCTGTGTTTTTAATAAACAGTCGCAGCGGCCTGGTATCTTCGACCGGCATGGGCTTACGGAGCAAGTCCTTCACCCTCACCGGCGCACCTTCTCCCGAAGTTACGGTGCCATTTTGCCTAGTTCCTTCACCCGAGTTCTCTCAAGCGCCTTGGTATTCTCTACCTAACCACCTGTGTCGGTTTGGGGTACGGTTCCTGGTTATCTGAAGCTTAGAAGCTTTTCTTGGAAGCATGGCATCAACCACTTCGCGTCCTAAAGGACACTCGTCATCAGCTCTCGGCCTTAAGATCCCGGATTTACCTAAGATCTCAGCCTACCACCTTAAACTTGGACAACCAACGCCAAGCTGGCCTAGCCTTCTCCGTCCCTCCATCGCAATAACCAGAAGTACAGGAATATTAACCTGTTTTCCATCGACTACGCTTTTCAGCCTCGCCTTAGGGACCGACTAACCCTGCGTCGATTAACGTTGCGCAGGAAACCTTGGTCTTTCGGCGTGGGTGTTTTTCACACCCATTGTCGTTACTCATGTCAGCATTCGCACTTCTGATACCTCCAGCAAGCTTCTCAACTCACCTTCACAGGCTTACAGAACGCTCCTCTACCGCATCACTTACGTGATACCCGTAGCTTCGGTGCATGGTTTGAGCCCCGTTACATCTTCCGCGCAGGCCGACTCGACTAGTGAGCTATTA